>JBCBQD010000037.1:0-29708 GCA_039820425.1 Cyanobacteria bacterium J06635_1 | reverse complement strand
CTGGACTTTTTTCGACGGCTACAAACCGAAGACGGTGGCATTCGCGGTGGCATCGAATCTGCCAAGCATCCCAAGCGGGGAGAAGCCAGCTGGCAAGAGTCTTTAGCGGTCATGGCCTATGCCCCCGACCCTTGGTCCAGCTATATTTATGCTGGGGTCGCGGCCCAGGCTGCCCGCATTCTTAAAAAATACGATCCGGCTTTGGCCAACACCTATCAGGACAGTGCGCTTCAGGCCATGGGTTACGCTGAGCGCTCATGGGCAAATCTAGATGCAGAGACCCTGGACTCGCTTCACCACGACGTGGCTGATCGGCGCAATCTGGCGGCTGTAGAGCTCTATCGGCTGACTCAAGCCGAGCGTTGGCACCAGCTTTTTTTAGAGACCACTGCCTTTAAGCAGTCGGTAGAAGCCGCCTACGTTTGGAAAAGCCATCATCAGCGAGAAGCCGCCTTTATCTATGCAGGATTGTCAAATGTGCCTCTAGACTCAGCCGTGCAGCAAAACGCCCGTCAGGCCGTGTTGAATGATGCGGATACCCTGGTCAAAGGCAGCCAAAATTCTGGCTTTAACTGGACCAAGACTTTACCAGATACCCCGATTGGAGCCGGTAATAGCTTTGGCACCCCCCAGTCGATGCCGTTGCTCAAGGCCCATCATCTCACCGGGGATGCCCGCTATCTGCGCGCCGCCATCCTGGCAAGCCAGTTTTCGGCTGGGGCAAATCCTGACAATATGGTTTACACCACCGGCCTCGGGCACCGCAGTCCTCAGCATCCGCTGATTCTTAACCAACGGATTACCCAGCAGCCTCCGCCGCCTGGGATAACAGTGTATGGTCCCCTGGATGCCCTAAATTTTGAGGATTATTGGATATTCTCACAGCTGGGTGACACGGTGTATCCAGACATTTACGAAATGCCAACCGCAGAGAGCTACTTAGATGTGTTTCTCTACCCTGCTGCAACTGAATTCACGACCGACCATACCATCGCTCTGACGGCCTATACCTGGGGCTATCTGGCCGCCCGTGGACGGATTGATTTTCCTAATCAAAGTGAACCGATTAGATAGTTTAAAATACAGTGCTCTGGGATTTGATTATTTGCGGCTTTCCAATCTAGCTTATAGACAGGGGTGCTGCTAGCATCTATCTCTTGTTTGATGTCTTGTGATAGAGGCTCAAGTAGGCCAATTCGTTGTAACTTATGGGGAATATCTGAACTGTATTTCTGAGTCTGTTCCCAGACTCGTCCGAATTCGGGATCCTCAAAAACCAGTTTGTTGAAGTGGTGGTGGAATGTCCCGTATGGGTACAGTTTTAAGACTTTCAAAACCCAGAAAGAAAACCAATGCCTGGTTGAACGAGGACTCTGGTTGAGAAATCTTGAAAGTATGTTGACAATAAAGATACCCGGTCCTCGATTTTGGAGAAAGGAAAAATGATTTTGTTTCCAGAACAGGGTGCGCTCATCACAGAGCTTGGCGGTCAGGTAGCAGTCTTTGCCCGAGGCCATAAACCAGTTAGAACAGAGCGCGTCTCTGCCTGGTTTATGAAAAGCAAAAAAACCAGAACTCGCATAGTCTCCTAGCCAGTCATCCAGGGGGCGGCAACAAAAACAGGTTGCATCCACCCAGACGCCGCTGTAAGCCTTTAAGAGATTAAGCCTCAAGACATTAGACACCATCTGTATAGGGATGTCTCTTCTGTTGAGGTCGATAACGCTCTCGATATCGATAAACTGATCGATATTGTTTTTGTCTAATAGGCAGATTTTCCAGGTTGGGTGATGTTTTTGCCAAGAAATCAGACACTTTTTGACAAGCTCTGGGGCATTGTCAAACCCTTGCCACCACATCATCCAAATCACCTTTGGGAGGGTAGTGCCGTCTAAAACAGGCTGGTTTAGAATATTGGTCTTAGCCACATTCATCTGCCTCAGATCCGTCTTACTTAAAGTTGCATTGACCAACATAGATCTCCTGTTGCTCAGACAATTAATTGAGCGCTAATTGGGGGGGCTTAACAATGTGATCGTATTTTCCAGAATTGAGTCTGTGCTCAAGTAGCCATTGACTGTTTTGCGGTGAGTTAAAGAGCCAGCGCTCAATCAGTTCTGCCCACTTGACCGGGATTTGCAATTTCTCCCAGGTATCCAAGGCAGTGGTTGAGAGTTGATGATAGAGTGCTGCATCGGTCATGATCTGTTCGATGCAGTCTGCAATGGCAGTTGAGTGGGTAGCCGGAAAAACCATCGCATTTGTTTCATGCACTAAGAACCCTCTGAACATGGGATGGTCAGAGGCGACGAGGGGGGTCCGAGCACAGAGGGCTTCGTATATGGTGAGCGGAAAGCCTTCTGGGTATTCGTGGTGACTGGGGACTAAGACCAAATCCGCCGCCCTCATCTGCTCAACCACACTGTGATTAGGCACCAAGCCTAAAAAATCCACAGCATCTTCAATACCCAGGTGCTTCGCTTGTTGGGAGAATGTTTCAAGATTACCTCTGCCGGCAATCTTCAATCGCAGGCGTCTCTGTTTGTGTTTTAGGTGTGCGATCGCATCGAGCACATCACCGACCCCTTTGGGCTTGTTCACAGAGCCGACATAGATCAAATTCCAGGGGCGGTCATCGGCTGACAGCTGCTTGGGTGAGTACAGGCGGGGGGTTCGCGTGTAGGGCCAATCCCAGGGGATCAGCTTGTCAGCCTTGACGCCGATGTGATGCAGTGACTGGCAAGCGTTGATGCCATGGTTAGAAACCCACTTAACACAAGGTTGATTTAGCTGCCTCGCCATCCAAAAGTATTTGAATCTCGCTGAAATCTTTCGGCTTAGGAAAGAATCTGCGAACATCATGATGGAGGGGATCTGATGCCGGGTTAACCAACCTAGGACGCTGAGCATAGGGGCTCTTAAGACAACATGGCTGGGCTGATACTCTTTGATAATACGCAGTAGAGATGACTGATGGGTCTCCGGACAAAACCCTGTCCCGATGACGCGAAACCCAGGCTCTAACAGCTGATTGTAGGGTTCCTCAGAACGGCAGCAGAGGACAGCGACCTCTTCAATCTTTTGACCGATATTAATGAGTGATTTAAGGGCATAGCGGTGCCCATGATAGGCTTCGCCTTCATTCGCAACCATCCGTCTATAAGCGTCTCTATAATCACCGGCGTAAAGTATAACGAGTAAGCGCATATAAACTTTTTCCCAGATACCACAAACACAACGCTCTACATCCGATAGCCATAAAGGCTCAAATCTATTCCGGTTAGCTCAGAGGTGACATGATTACTTTCCGTGTAGTGATCTTTTACCTGGGCTTCTATCGCATCCCTCAAACGATTGTCAAAGATCTCCCCGAGCCATTTGGGCGCAAGCTTATTGATGTGATGAAATAGGGAATTGTTGAATCTTTGATAGGCAGTTGCATTGGGGTCTGCGCACACAGGGGCGAGTCGGTTTGTCCACCGTTTGAGGGCAACTGAAAAACCCGAATATCCCTGGTTGACCGTGGTTTGAGCGAGGTTTTCCGGTAGATCAACTTCAGCGAGATTTGAAAGCTTTTTCAAAAAGCCTGAATTGGCCAGCCTTAGCTCCTCGTACGGTAAAACTAAAACGTTTTCTTTACCAAATAATTTTTGATAGTGGGCAATTAACCAGTTGTATTCTAAATACTCCAGTCTAAATAAAGGATGAAAATAGTGAATCCCTTTGGTTTCGGCTGACTGCGCTAGATAGTCTTCTATGGCCATAGACCAAAAACTACGGATGCTGTGCCGATAAAGGGAAAGGATCATGCTTGTCTGTTCTCGAATGACAATGAGGATCTTTCCTTCTGGAAAAGCTGCTGCTAGGCGATCGGCCACCAATTTGTTATTAAACCCGCTGTTACAGCCGCGCTTCCAGGGATCACCCGAAAACGCTTCACAAGACAACACCGGGACCAGGGATTTATCCCAGGCTGATTGAATCCCTGGGTTAAAAAATGACCGCGTCTGATCAACGCTAAAGGTAAAGGGGTTAGGCGAAATTATATTTTCGAAGTAGTCATTAACAGACCAGGGAGAAGTCAGTCCATATTCCTCAGAGGGAAAAATCAGATCTTGTAAAAAAGTGCTGCCAGTTTTGTGATATCCAGTATGAATAAGGATTTTATGCTGAGACATGGAGATTTCCTGAAATATTAGTTGAACCTTAGGGGCAAATGCCAGCTGTAACAGCTCCTATCGCTCACCCTTTAGGTCGTTGATAAAAATATTTCTTGGTAGGTGCCTGAGTTTTTGAGCGTACCCTTATCTAAAACGTAAATGCGATCGCAGTTCTCGATAGTTGAGATGCGATGGGCAATAATAATCAGGGTTTTTGACCCAGCCAACGAGTCAATCGCGGTGCTGACCAATTTTTCCGTCTCAGAATCAAGGGCAGAGGTGGCCTCATCTAGCACTAAAATTTCTCGCTGATGGTAAAGTGCCCGGGCAATGCCGATGCGCTGCCGCTGCCCGCCAGATAGCCTAACCCCGCGTTCTCCTACCTGGGTATTGATGCCGTTCGGCAAATCCTGAATCAACTCTTCCAGCTGGGCCGCCTTAATCGCAGTTTGTAGCTGGGCCTGATCAATCTGCTCTGGCGGAACACCAAAGGCAATATTCTGCTCAATGGTCTCATCGGTCAGGAAAATGGATTGGGGAATGTAACCTACCAAATCTTGCCAGCCCCGGATATCTTTATAAATTGAAACCCCGTTCAGGCAGATATCACCTTCATCAGGGGTAATCAAACCCAGCAAGAGATCTACCAGGGTGGTCTTACCCGCCCCTGACTTCCCCACAAACGCGATAGACTCCCCTTTCCTAAATGAGAGCGACATATCTTGAATCGCGGGCTCAGAGACGTTTGGATAGGTAAAGCTAAGATGCTTTAGCGAGATGTCGTACTGCTTTGGGTGAGGGGAATTGCCATAGCTAAATCTCGATAAAGCAGTGGTCGCCCCAGCCGCGGAGAGGGAGTTTGGATCGACTGTGCTGGGGCGATCGCTGGGCCGATCAGCATAGTTCTCAATTTCCTTGAGATCTGAATAGAGCATATTCAAGGCATAGCTTGCTGAACGCATTCTGACGACTGCGTCGAGGGTCTGACTGGTGACAGGGACCATCCGAAGTGATGCAATGCCAAAGATCCCCATCACCGAGGCAAACTGCTCGGCGGTGTCAGCCCAAAAAACCTGGGAGATGGCAATTATCCCGATTAAGAAAATAACTAAGATGGCTTCAATAGAGATGCGAGGAAATATCTTGAAGCTTGACATTAAGATAGAGGCCTTAGCAAGCCGCTGCGAATTTATCCGCAAATCCTGCTCAAAATAATCTTCACAACCTACAATCTTAGTTTCCTTAAAGCCACCAATGCCATGATTGATCGCCCGGATGATTCGCTGCTGCGATTCTGATTTAATTTGTCCCCACTTGCGGGCTCGACGACTTAATCGAGTGAATAGCAGGATCATGGGTAACAACGTTGCCAGGCTGAAGGCTAGAAGCGTTAAGTCAGTTTTTGCAAGGAGTCCAAACAATACGATGACAACGACAACATTTGCGACAATCTCCAATAAAGGGATCAGGCAATTTTGCGTAAATTGATTAGCCTCAACAACAATGTTTTTAACCAGAGATGCACTATTTCGATTTAGATGAAATAAATATGGGATATGGAGATAAGTGTGAATAAGTCGTGACTCTAGCTCAACCTTTTGGCGGAAACCGAACCTGTAGATATACACCTTGCACAGGAAATAGGTCAGTGATTTCAGGCAAAATACGCCAATGACGAAAATAGCTGAAGCTACAATAATGGCATTGTCTGTTTGTAAATCAAATCTACTTAAAAGAGATTGTAAGGCCGGTTGACGTCGAGCCACATCCGGATCTGTCGCAATGCTGATAAAGGGACCAATTAAACCTACCCCAAGGGCCTCTAAGACAGAAGAAGATACAAACGCTAACAATAACCAAATTAGTTTTTTGCGGCTACCATCAAGAATATAAAGTACTTTTGAAATATAGCGAGATAGAGATTTCATTGGCTGTAAAAGCGCCTTCTATGGTGGTTGCTGTAGTGGCTAGATAAGCTAGGCCAGGTCGGTAGAGGGCAGATAAACTCCCTCAAAGACACGGACTGTTCCAAACTCAACTTCCCCAGTCAAAAAACGACGATGCTGTAACCCTTCCTTCTAAGTGAATGATTTTGAAATCTTAACTAAAGTTCCCAATACCGTAATCATTTGGGCGGCCTACATCACCTGCCACGGTTCTTTTAAAGGAAGTATTTCTTTTAAAAGAAGCATTTTATAGATGCTATCGTGCGACCTGATAAACTGCCTGTCGTGCATCATCAACTGCTATTCTGACGGGCTCTACCCTACCCTGTAGTGAAGATGTCATGATTTGAGAGAGCCAGGCTGTCTCGGTTGACAGATTAAAATCAAGCTCAACCTTTTGGCGACCTGCGTTGCCCAATCGCAGCCGCAGCCGACTATCCTGAGATAAGGTTGCAATCCGCTGGCTGAGCGTCTCAACATCCCCTGGCGGGACCAAATAGCCACTGATGCCATTTTCAACCAGCTCACTCACCCCGGCAATGCTAGTGGCAACCACCGGTAGCCCCGCTGCCATGGCCTCCATCAAGACCACGGGTACGCCCTCAGCAAAGCTCGACATCACAAAAATGTCGGTCTCCAAGAGATATTCCTGGACCGTAGCCGGAGACTGATATCCCACAAAATCGATCTGCTCAAGAATCCCCAGACGGCGACCCTGCTCTTCTAAAATCTGACGATCGGGGCCGTCACCGACCACCGTCAGACGCATTTCAACCGACTGGTCTCGCATTACTGCGAGACTCTCGAATAAAATCGGTAGCCCTTTGGCGGCGGCGAGCCGACCCACAAATAGTAGGCGGTTGCCGACTCCGCTGTGCTCAATGGGTTTAATCTTGCTGGGGTCAACGCCGCAGTGAACAATATGCAGGCGCGACCAGTTTTCTGGCGGGGTAAATACCATGGCCTGACTGCGGCAAAAATGGCTGATGCAGCAGACAAACCGAGCCCGCCGAATTTTTTCATCCAATCGCCACCGCATCGGTTCAAAGAAAATACCAGGACCATGGAGCGTAAAGCTATAGCCAAAGTCCCCCAAAGCCGATGCCAGCATGGCAACGGTCCCGCTAGAGTCACCAATGTGGTTGTGTAAATGCTGGATCTGCCGCCGTTGCAGATCGTGGGCTAGCAACCCCGCTTCTAAAAAATAAAATAGCTGATACAGGGTGCCGCGAATCCCTGGCTGATGGGTTTGCCAAGCTAGAGCGATGGCCGTAACGTATCGACCAGGCCGGGTCAACAGCCAGTACAAGTGGGCCCAAATCAGGGTCAACCAGGAAAAGGGCAGCAGATACTGCGTCCCCTCGGCCTCCAAGCGTTGCATCTCACTGAGCACAGGTTGATTTTTAGGCCGCCGCACCGCATAGGTAAAGACCTCAACGTCGCGATCGCGCAGCGCCGACACTTCTCGCTGGATAAAGGTATCCGTCGTCCTTGGATATTCGCCAGTCAGATAAGCAACACGCATAGCGGTTAAAGCCGATAGATCAATAAAACCAGCGCAGCAAAAATCCTAAGAAGAAGCCCCCACCGGGGCCTTGTCGTTAACGACCGTTAGCAGGTCCTCTTGGTTGCAGCTGCGCTCCAGGGCAGTCTCAAGGGAATATCGCGGTGACCAGCTGAGGCATTGCTTTGCCTGGGCATTGCTGTAGCGCAGAGGCTTAAACCGCGATTGCACCTTGGTAGGCACCAGTAGACCCGGCATCCGAGCTTTGCCCCCCAGTATTTGTTGGTTAACCCATTGAGCCAGATTACTCACCGTGCGAACCGCAAGCCAGCTAACTGACGTCATCTTGGGCGGCTCGTCTGTGTAGCACAAAATCGCTTGAGTGTATTGACGCTGGGTCGGTAGATCGTTATCGACGATATTGAGGGTCTTGCCCACCGCCGCTGGGGCCGACAGGGTTTGAACAATCGCCTCAGCACAATTTTCCACGTAGGTCATGGGCATAATGGTTTTGCTCCCTACCATCAGCCAGCGATTGGCCCCTAACTCAGCCCCGAGCAGGGCATGCCAAATGTTGTCGCGGCCGTAGACCATCCCCGGACGAATGATCGTGACCTGGGCCTGGTGTTCAGCTTCAAACTCACGCACCAGGTTTTCTTGCAAGAGCTTGGTCTGGGCATACTCGCTGTAGTTTTCGGGCTCAGTGATCAGCGGCGAAGACTCATCCAGGGTCTGCCAATGGCGCATATTAAAGTTGTCGTATACCGAAAAGGTGCTGATATCGACCAGGCGCGAAACCCCTGCGCTGGCCATGGCCGAGAGCAAATTTTCGGTGGCGAGCACAGTGCCTGCAAACTGGGTGAAAAAATCTCCCGCTTTGGCGGCAGCCAGGTGAATGACCGCATCCACTCCCGCCAGGGCATCAGACAACCCCTCAGATTGTCTAAGGTCAATGCGCACTAGCGTTAAATGGGGATGACGATGCCAGGAAAATCTTTGAACATTGGTTTTGGGCCGCACCAGGGCGATCACCTCGTGCCCTTGTCGCAGCGCCTCAGCCACAACATATTGACCCAGAAAACCAGAGGCCCCTGTGATAAAAACTTTCATACCCCGTTCTCCTAAATAACGTGCGTTGTGTTGTGCCCCTGGTTTAATGTGAAGCTTTATACTCGATCAGCAACGGCGTTTTATTTCGCCAGCGAGTCAGCCAATATTTAGACTGTCCGGTTGCCTGCGCAAACTTTGACAATGTACAGAAAAAGGCATAGTTCAATGCCTGTGCTGGAGAGTTTTTGTATGATGTACGACGATAGCGATAAATACGGAGGGCTAGCAAGGGGTATCCCAGTAGTATCAAAAGGCTAACACCCCCCGTCGGCAATGCCGCCAACAGTGCGATCGCAGGGATAAAAATGCCCCATAGCCAGCCAGAACGGTACTGATGCACCATATACTGTTCCGGCGCTTGGCCATACATGGCAAACCCTTCTGCGACGGCCCATCCGCCTCGAACAGCCCGCTTCCACCATTGGGCAAAACGGTGCATGTCCGCATCATGAATGACCATAGCTTGATCAAGCTTTTGAATTTTCCAGCCCAGGCGTCGAAGCCGAATGCACATCTCGGGCTCTTCTCCACAAATTAAGGCACTGTTGTAGCCATTCACCGCTTGAATGGCAGAGACTCGCATCAGCGCATCGCCTCCACAGGCCGAAGCTTCTCCGGCTGGCATTTGCCACTCTAAATCCGTGTATTGATTATAAACAGAGGCCTTAGGAAATCTTTCTTCCCGATGACCGAAAACAATCGCCAGTTGAGCATCCTGTTCAAGCTGGCTGTGGGCAGCCTGAATCCACCCCATAGATAATTCACAGTCGCCATCAAGAAATTGAACATACTCAACCTTGGGGAAATGGGCAACCAGCTGTTGAAAGCCTGCGTTGCGAGCCCTCGCCGCCGTAAAGGGTTGAGCTTGATCTAGCTCAATCACCCCTGTGCCTAGCTCACGCGCCACCTGCACACTATCATCCGTAGAGCCAGAATCAACATAGATGATGGGCGTCTGCTCAGATAGTTGGGCTCTTAATGCGTGCAAGCACCCCTTGAGCCTCTCTCCCTCGTTGCGACCAATTGCAACTACTCCGATACCTTCTATCGCCATTACCCTAAATAAAAGCCCATCTAATTTGCTCACCGATAAATACGTGCACATCCAGAGATGATATGGATATTTTTCGGAATAATATTTGCTCTAATCAGCTGTCCATAGGTTTTTGCCACGCAGTAATCATGATGATGCCCCGAGCTAAAAAGTTCCTTTTTTGGCGGTTGGTTTGCTTGATGTCTAAATCCTACGCTTGCTTGAAACTCCATAGCTTGCCCTGATTAGGGCAAGCTATGGAGTCAATGATTAACCCGATTGAGTGCGCCTTAGGGCACCGATAGCAATGTCAAATTTGTAGATGGGTCATTGACCCAACCCGTCGCTGGGGTTAGCACAGCAGACGAAAAGTTTTGACAAGAAAGTTCTAACCCAAGCCAATCCCCTAAAATGGCCAAATCGGCGTCAAACTTGGCCTCCAACCAAGCGCGATCGCCTTCAGACAGCTCTGGCCGCTGCTGCATTTGCCAGAGGCTTTTAACCCAATCACGGGCTGACTGAGGCACCAGGGTGCGGCGCAGATGGCTCAAAATCGGTGTATTGACCAGGGCATCTCGCCAGGCACTTTCCCGCAATCGCTCCTTAGACGCATGCTGATGCCCCAGATCGTTTAGCCACTGAGCCGAGCCGTCATAGCTAATAAACTGGCAGATCCGGACGAGTTCTTCGTCCGGTTGCTGCTTGAGGCGTTCAAAGAACACCGGCAGCACGCGATCAGGACCAAAGGCTTCTAAATAGGGTGCGAGTTGCTTGGCGTAAAGGCTATATTCGTAAAGCTCAGGTCGCTTTTTCAGTGCCTGACCCAGGCTGCCCGAGACAGTCTTTTGGCTCCACTCGTGAATGTATTGAGAAATCAGACGGTCAACGGGGTGCCGCATGATGTAAATCAGCTTGACGTCTGGCAAATATTGCCGGATGCGGGGCACGGTGTTGGGATAGGTGGGGAGCTTGGTGTAATGGGTGCTAGACTCGCCACAAATATCATCCCCACTGGCCGACTCAAACAGACTTTTGTACCAGTCAATCCCGCGCCTAAACTGGGTCTCATCGCTAAAAAAATTGGGCTCTTTAAGCGCACTCATAAAGATGCCGGGTTGAGCTTCAAGCTGCTCATGGAGGGTCGTGGTGGCACATTTCATTGCGCCCATAATGATGAACTGGGGGGGGTTAGCCATGGTTTCGAGAGGTGCAAGTTTAGCGTACAAAGCTTAGAACTGAAAAATCATGACGGAGTGGCGTCTCCATTGACTCAGACTCGATTTTCTGGGGTCAGCAAGGCCTCAATCAGCTGGCTGGTCCGAGCCATATCATCAAAACTGATGGGTGAGGGCTCCTGGCTACCCAGGGCTGAGTAGGTTTTATCTAACAGGGTGTGCAGTCCCTCGTAGGGCGTCTTTTGCATTAGCTTGTCACGAAAATTACGAACACTTGAGTGTACAAAGTCCCAACCAGTGCTCCAGTGATTAACTAGCGGAGATAGCTGCTTACCCGCAAAGCGCGGCACAACACATCGCAAATGGGGTTGAAACAGGTCGGTTTTAGCGTAGCCCCGAGACCCCCTGACGGTGATTTCAAAACAATCTGGTCGGGTGTAGGTGCTATACCGAAGACGACCATGGACACCGCCACCGATCACCAGGGCATCCAAATCATCGTATTTAAACAGGTCGTCTCCCCCATGATTGCTCCAGGCGGCAGCGATCTGATCAAATTCAATCTCAGGCAAGAACAACAGGAGCAAGTAACATAGGTGACTAATAAAATCGTGGATCACGCCCGCTGGCATGCGATGCATTGGACTGGGGAGATTTTTATCTGAAAACCGACCTTCACCACGCACATCCAAATCAAGCCGGACTTCGACCTCCTGAATATCCCCTAGCTCACCGGTTGCCACCATCGCCAGGATGGCCTGTATCGTCCGATTAAAACGATAGTTGTGGTCCTCAATCAGCCTGCGATCGCAGCGCTCAGCCACATCCCAAATATCTTTGAAATCTGTATAGCTAAAAGCAATCGGCTTCTCACAAATCACATGGGCACCAGCTTCTAGACAATCGATAGCCAACCGCTTGTGGGTCTGCGGCGGCGTCAAAATGTGTACGACCTCAGGTTGAGATTCTGTCAGCATCTGACGATAGTCTGTGTAGGCAGCCTGGGCCTCATACTTTTGAGCGGCATAGCGGGCCGCGATCGGCGATAAATCACATACACCAACTAGATCAGTCAAATCTGAATGACGCAAAAAAGACAGATGCTCCTTAGAAATGACTCCTGTACCAATTACCGCTGATTTGAGCACTGCTGACATAAAAATTGACCCCCTCAACAACCGTTAGCCTAGAAAACCATTAGAACCATTAGATATAAGAATGGCACCGTACAAAGCCCTACTCCCCGGCCAGAGCCACCCCAGGCCATATGTCTCGGCCCCTCAAAACCTTTGCCCCGAGACTGCGGTAAAGCAGTTTCGAACACGGTGACTATGATAATGAGCCACCGTAAAAAGTTCCGAGACCGCTCTAATTTTTTCAACTCTTACCAAAATCTGGCAAAGTCTTGAAGAATAAGCGATTTGTCTCGCTTGAAAATTTTTATCCGCCAGAGAATATGTTATCTTTACGAGAGAACGTGTTAGCCGCGTCTGTTTATATACTTCGATGCTCGTCCATACGATCTACAGGTGAGCATGTGTAAGCCTGGGTTAAGGCAGATGTTTACTAAAGGGGCTTGGACTGGCACTCGAAGCCTGTGCACGTAGGTTGCACAGCGAGTCGAGATCCTAGGTGTTTGAGTTATCCTACTCTCATGGCAAGTCCTTTGATACTTGTGGGACCTCTAAGCTAGTTTCGGTAGTGCTTGTGAAAATTGGAATAAGGGGGTCCCAATGGAATCCAAGGCTGCTCGTCTCCTACTAGTTAACTCAACTGAGCGCTATCGCGACGCAGTGATGTCCGGAGACTTGAGCCTGCCAACTGACCTGGCTCACAGTATCGAATCACTCATTTTGTTGAGCTTTGAGGCACAGGAAGTTGGCATCCTCGGAATTTCGTCTGACGGAGTTTACAATCAGATGCTGGGGGCCGGTTTCCGGGTAATCGGGGGCGGTTTTAATGCGCCCCTTCCTTCAGAGGCTGTTCTCAAGCTAGTGGTGGATTTCTGTCCTACCCATTTGGTGCTACAGGTTCCAAACAAGACAATTCTCCAATGGGCAATCAAAAATCAGATTCAGGTCATTGCTCTGTTTACCCAGCAAACGCTTCAAGCTCACCTGGAGCAAGGTTGGGAGTCAACTCGGTTCGCCCATCTTCTAAATGATCCGGGGGTTTTTTGGGTGGCAGGTCAAGGGATGCAAGCCTCAAATTACTTACAAAAAATTGGCGTTGAGCCCAACAAGATTGTCCCTTGGGCCTGGCCACAGTTAATGAACGAAACAACCAACCCTGCTAAGCAATTAGATATTACTGAGCGCCCCCTTGAGCTACTCTATACTGGGGCAATGGTATCTACCAAAGGGGTTGGCGATCTGCTGATTGCCGTGGCTCAGCTCCGAAACAGGGGGCTAAAAGCCACGCTCAAGATGGTTGGCCGAGGAGAAATTGATCGGTTTCAGGATCAGGTGGCTCAACTGCACCTTGAAGACCATGTAGAATTGCTCGAGACGGTGCCTGAGCAAGGTTTTTATAGTTTATTTGACCAGGCCGATATTTTAGTTATCCCCAGTCGGCACGAGTATCCAGAAACCAATCTCAATTTAATCGACGATGGCCTGGCGGCTCGCATTCCTATGGTTGTGTCCAATCATCCGCTATTTGCAAGTCGGTTATACCACGGCGTCAACGCAATGATTTTCCCCGCAGGCAACGCTCGGGCACTTGCCCATCGGATTGAGCGTCTAACGAGTCAACCACAGCTTTATGAGCAGCTCTCGACATCGGCCCAGTTTGGCCAGGATGATATCAAGAATCTAGTGCTTTGGTCTGATGTGATTGAACACCTACTTGAGTCAGATGACCGTCAATTTCATTGGCTTACCAGGCATTGCTTAGCGTCAGAGCGTTATTTGCCGTCGTCTGTGGAGTCCGCCTACCTTCAGCGTTCCGCTTAGTCTTGTGTATACGTTTCCTTTACCCGCCTCTGAGAGTTCTAATCAACAACGCTACCTGACTTTATTTGAGCAGGGATTTGTCATCTTAAGCCTGTTTTATTTCACCCCTGGTGACGATAATATGCTGAGGGCCATGCCTCAGATAACGTCGCTCCTGCGTTACTTGATCCTGTTTTTATCAGGGTTGTTGATATTGATCCGATGGCGTTCGACCCTTAGAACGATTCAAAAAGGATCTCTCCTTCTCCTCCTGATTGGCTTCACTATGATTTCTTTCATGTGGTCTGACTTTCCCCAAGCCGCCATTGAAAGTATCCGAGGAGAAGTCTTATTATTTACCGTTTTTAGCATATATTTCGCTTCTCGGTTTAGTCCGCGTGAGCAGTTGCGATTACTGGCAATTACCCTCGGAATCGGTGCCCTGCTCTCACTTTTTTATGTTTTTGCCATGCCCGACGGTAAGCATGTCGGTGACAAGTTTGATGGCGCGTGGAAAGGGGTTTATGGTCAGAAAAATAGTTTTTCAGGCTACATGACCTTGACCCTGGCCACCTTTTTTGTCTTAGGATCAAATAACGTCGGTCGATTTGAGAGATTGGTTGCCCGTTTTTTTTTGATACTGTCCGTGGCGATGATTATCCTATCGACCTCAAAGACGGGTTTGATTGTCTTTGTCACGCTGTTGCTGCTGCTGTTGGCCTATGGCCAGTATCGATGGCAAGGCAAGCGCACGGTCTTTTGGGTAGATGCGCTCAGCCTATTTCTAGTGACGGCGGGCAGCTATCTTTTTGGCAACTGGGAGCTTATAATTACTGGTCTAGGGCGCGATCCAACCTTAACTGGGAGAACGGTGATTTGGAACGGCGCGATTTCCCGTCTCGGTGAAAGACTATGGATTGGCTTCGGTCGTGAATCTTTTTGGTTGCCAGAAAATCCAAATGCCCGTGGATTTTCTGGGTTGGGCGATATTTATATGCCAGCCCATGCGCACAATGGGTTTGTCGATATAATCGTCGACTTGGGGCTCTTGGGGTTAATCATTTTCATGGTTGGCTTTTTGTTAACGCTGGCACTTTCGTTAAAACGCTCATATCAAGCGAAAACGCCTGAAGATCTCTGGCCGATTGCTTTGATGCTGTTGCTGGTTTTTTGCAACATCAGTGAAAGTTTTTTGATGAAGCGGGCCAACTTGTTTTGGGTTCTGTATATGGTTAACTTCCTCTCGCTGCGCCTTTGGCCTAGAAGTTCGCTAAGAAAAGCTTGAGCTGGGTTTTAGATCGACTTTATCCATTCATAATCCGAATTCAGTAACCCCGATTCCAAGAAAATGACATCCCGACGGTCCTCAACCCTTCTCCCTCAGGAGGCAGGAGCCAGAAGTCATGAATTATGCGACATACTCTGCATGCGGGGCTAGTGGAGCATTGCCTGCAGAGCTTTAAGCTGGGTTAGCTATCACGCTCTGTGCGGATCCACTTAGACTGAGGCTTGGTCAGAAAACTCAAGTAAATGGGTAGCTTCCAAAGGATATAAAATGGCACACTTAGCAGTTGCTTTAGGGGCAAATCTTCTTTGGCAAAGCCTACCCAAGCCAATAAGATCCCTCCCAGCATTAGCCCACCTGCTAAATAGCTAGGAAAAACAATCCAGCCAGCGGCTAGCCACCAAGCAGCTAGGGTCGTAAATGCCGAAATCCCAGCCCATAGCATGACTAACAATGCCAGTGGAGGTACACATAGATCTAAGGCCATCGCCGTGAGATCAAACCGTCTTTGATGTAAGGAGGCCATCAGTAGCTTAGGTACATATTGCCTCAAAACTTGTAAGTGTCCATGCTCCCAACGGGTTCGCTGACCCACAGCGCCTTTGTCTGTTTGGGGCAGTTCGCTCAGGATCAGGGCTTCTCGACAAAAGATAGGAGGGTAGCCAGCCAGGGCTAAATCAAGTCCCAATTTCATATCTTCTACGAGGTTGTCGCTGGCCAGATCAACAGCGCTGAGTACTGACCAGGGAAAGGCCATCCCAGTCCCGGTTAACGGGGATGGTTGGCCCAGCCAACGGCAACCCAGCGGTCTAACTAGATTTTTGATCTTGAAAGCAAAGGCTGAGATTTGAGCCTTTGCAGAAGGTTTAGTCGGCAGCTCTAGTAGATAGGTGCCCTGAACTGGTCTCTTCGCTGCGATCGCAGTCTGGCTCAACAGTGCAATGCTGCCTGGAGAAACCCGGCAATCTGCATCCACAATAATCACCACGTCGGGAGGAGACTGAGCAAGATGTTGCAGGCCAAAGTCTAACGCATAACCCTTGCCCCTAAGGCTTTCATTTCGCCGCTTAATCACGCTTGCTCCAGCCGCTGCTGCAACAGCGGCGGTGTTGTCTGTGCAATTATCAGCCACTACCAGCAACCGATCGTCTGCTGATAACTGGGGGCAGATGGTTAAAATTGTTTTCTGGATCCCTTCTGCTTCATTATACGCCGGTATTAAAACCGCTACTTTTCCACCTTGGCTGGTCGAAGGTTGCTCAGAGCGTGGTACAGATGCTCGAGATAGCCAGGCAAAACAACATTCTAAAAACAGAGAACCGCAGGGCACAAGCAAAGCCAACCCTAAAGCCAACAGAACTCCCTGCAAAAAAGTAGGCATTTTGACCAACCAGGTAGAACAACAATATAAACCTAAAACAGCTTTCGAAAGCTGCTGGCAATCAAACAGAAACTTTTATTCAATGGTCATAGCGAGGGGTCACTTGACTTAAACAGGCGCGCTTAGAATCCGAATATCCTAAACAAGTTAACCGAACTAAGAATCCTGTCAAGATTATCCAGAAAAGAGACGTAGCCTTTTTTCGAAACCACGACAACATCGCCATCTTGAACCTGGTAGTTATCAACTAGATCAGATAAGTCCAAGACCTCTTGTTGGACCTCACCGATATCATCTAGCCGAATCAGCGCAACTTCCTGCAACCGGGCGTCTGAGGTGGGGCCGCCCGCTGCCGCAACCGCTCCCGAAACAGAGCTATCGGGAGAGACCTCAACCTCACCCGGTGAACTCACCTCGCCAACAACTCGCACTCGAATAGTGTTGGGAGCAAGACTTGAGGTAGCAAGCAAGCGTCTATCAAGAACATCCTCAGGACTTAATTCAGGGACAACGACTGTGTCACCATCTCGCAGCACGATATTATTGATGGTACCATCAGCCTGTAACGCCACGGCTTCCCAGAGATTGACAGTAATATCCTCTACCTGACCACCCACCTGGGGTCGCCGGATTGTGACAGCCCTCAGATCGGCCTCGCGGGTCACGCCGCCCGCTGCCAACAGGGCCGTACTCAAGGTCGGTGAAGAACTGTTATTATTGTTGTTTGAACTTTCCAAATTGTTGAGGGAAATCGGTCCAGGTCGATGAACTGCACCCGCAACACTCACCACCACAGGCCGCAGCTCTAACAAGCGAATGGTAACCATCGGTTCAACCAGATATCGCTGGAGGCGAACAGTAACCTCCTGTTTAGCCTGATATGGCGTCTTGTTTTCGAGATTAATAGCCCCCACCAACGGCAGCATGACATTGCCATCCGGCAGGATTTCGTAGCTGTCGTTAAATTCTGTATAACCCACAACCGTAATCTGTATCTCGTCCCCTGGGCCTAGGATGTAATCATTGGTTACCCCTTGCGCAGAAGGGATTTCTGATGATGGTAAAGGCAGCAGAGATTCCTGGGCGTAGCCAACTTTTGCAAAACTCAAGGCTATTCCAGCAGTTACCCCACAGAGGAATCCTCGATAAAACGAGCGATTAATCATAGAGTTTATTTCCAAGGACGTTTATCCGTAGACGAAGACAGTAAAGGGACAGTCGCTTTATCAATGGTTGACGAGATATATTCAGAAGCCTGGGCATTATGGGTGTACTCGCTGGACTCGACCTTGATATCTACACCGTTGGCAACCAGACCCAATACCTTTGCCCCAGAACGCTTTAGCAGACTCTTAGAGGCAAGGGCGCTATCATAGGTGACCAAACGGGGCCGCATAACCATTAGAATGCCATCTGCCAGGTTACCCAAAACTGCCGCATCAGCGTTGCCCGCCAGCGGTGGTGTATCAACGATGATGTAGTCATATTGCTCACTAAACGTTGTGAGTAACGATGCCATTCTCTCCGAATCAATTAACGCCAGCGGATTCGGAGGAACCACACCCGCAGTCAGAAGCGTCAAGTTCTCACTAATCGGTTGTAGTGCTTCTTCTAACTTACCTTCACCAACCAGGACATGGCTCAAGCCTGTGGAGTTAACCACATTCCAAAGATGGTGCTGGTCAGGAGAGCGCATATCAGCATCAATCAGGAGTACCCGTCGATCGGTCTGAGCGATAGAAGCCGCCAAATTAGCGCAGACCTCGGACTTACCCTCGCCATAGGTAGAGCTGGAAATAATCACTGACTTGAGCTTTTTATCAGAGCTAATAAATCGCAGGTTTGCCTGCAGCATCTGATAAGCGCCTGAAATGATCGGGTATGTGCTGGTAGAGGTCACAATCCGAGGGGAGGGGAGACCATCCGTGCCATAAGGCATATCTCGCCAATCAGCATCTTTGGCAGACTCAAATTGAGGAATAACCCCAAGTAAGACCAGTTCAAAGGTCTTCTCTCCATCTCGAATCGTCTTGATGCTTCGGTCAATCAAGTCAAGAAAAAAGGCTGTCGCAACACCTAACATGAGACCCGCCGCAGCACCCAGGATTAGATAGTTGCTTTGACCTGCCGCAATAGGCTCCGTTGGCACAAGTGCTTCTTCGATAATCCGAGCACTCCCTACGTTTTGGTTTTCGGCCAGACGAACCTCCTGTAGGCGCTTAAGCAGATTTTCGTAAGTACTACGAGCATAGTTCAGCTTATTCTTGAGGTCGATTTGGGTGTTTTCTAAACTAGGAAAGACATCTGCCCAATCGACATAAGCATCTCGAGTATTAGACAAAACAGAGAGACTGTTGGCGAGACTGATGCGAGCGATCTCACCGCTAACCAACTCCTGGGCCAGCTGCTTTTTGAGAGGACTAAACTGAAGATTGCCATTGGAAACTGCAACAGATTCTCCAGTCACCTCGAGCATGCGGGCTTCTAAAATTTCTCGGAGAGATGCCTCTTGACGAACCAAAACCCGAATATTAGGGTGTTCATCGGTGTATTGGGAGCGGGCTTTGGCAAGGTCAGTTTGCAACGCTTGCCACTCTTCAAATACCGATTGCACACCACTAGCATCGCTGAGATCGCCCAGAGCTAGGGCGCTTTCGAGGGGAACCCCGAGCTGTCGTCGCAGCTCCGCATTGCGGCTCTCAAGGCGAGCCAGCTCTGCCTGGGACTGGGTAATCTGATCGTCAAGGGAGGCGATAGAGTTTACTGCGGCTGAGGCTTCTGCCCCCAAATTAATGATCTGATTCTTCTCGTTAAACGACTGCAATGCTTCGGAAAGCCGCTTAACTTCAGCCTCCGCTTTAGGAAGCTCCTTTTCCAGGAACTTGCGAGCCGCACGCACCTCAGAGCGATTGTTTTGAATGTTAAAAGAGATGTAAGAACGCATCAACTGATTGACAATGGCTGCGGAGAGCTCTGGGTCCTCAGACTGATATTTCACGCTGATGATATCGGTGCTCTCATCGGGTAAGACCTCCAGATCCGCTCTCAGGTCTTTTCCACCCACTAACTCACCCTCTTCATTGCGGATATTTAGCTCGCGAACCACATCCTCTAACAAAGGCAGGGACACAATCAGCGAGGCCTGGGTATCGAGAGGATTACCCTCCGTTGTTAAAGACTCTAGCTCACCCAGTTCCTGACCGACCCCTGTCAAAGAGGAAGTCCTATTGGCTTTAAACAGAAGCTCTCCCTTGGCGCTGTAAGTCACCTCATCAGACGATAGAGAGGCGAACATAGAGACAGCAATTGACCCCAGCAAAACAGCAGATGCTGGTAGCCAGCGTCGCTTCAAGACTAACCAATAGCGCTGTAAATCAATTTCCTCTACAAAATGCTCTTTCGGCTCCATAGTGCCGGCCATACTTCCTGATGATAAGAATTCATTTGACGATGGAGAGAGCAGAACATTACGAACGTCTCAAAATTAAAAGACGGTGCTGTGGAAGGATGGTTTCCCAGAAACTTAATTTTTTTTAAGTTTCTGGGAAAGTAAATCTCTGCGATCGCAAAAATTTGAACAACCTGGCTTCTCAGGCAGATTTAGCATTGACGACGCGGGGGCGACACGGGCGGCAGGGCGTGCCCAGACAAATTTGCTGCGGGGGCATGTCGCTAAAGACACTGCTGCGAGCCCCGATCACAGTGTTAGCTCCGATCGTCACCCCTGGCCCGACGAAACAATCGGTGGCCACCCAGGCCCCGTTGCCCAGGGTGATGGGGGCGGTCATTAGGGCAAAACGAGGGTCTGTGACATCATGACTACCCGTGCAAAGATAAGTTTTTTGAGACACCACACAGTGTTGCCCCAAACGAATAGGAGCAAGGCTATAAAACACCACGTCATCCCCTACCCAGCTATAATCCCCAATCTCAACCTTCCAAGGATAGGTAAAGCGCGCCGTAGGCCGAATCATCACCGCTTTACCGATCTTTGCCCCAAACAACCTGAGCAGCGCCCGACGCGGACCATGGGCAGCATGGAGCGTCAGCGGAAACACCACAGCCTGGGCCAGCCACCAGATTAAAATCAGCCACTTTGGCCGTCCGACTTCATAGCCCGGCTGATGGTACTGGCTTAGATCAATTAGAGGAGTCGCTCCAAATCGATCCTCATCTACAGCCTGTGTAGTTACAGTCTGTGCAGTGGGTGGGTGATCAGTCTGATTGGACTGATCATCTGGCGGGGTGTGAGCCATCGGGACGTCTAACCTTTGGCATCTGCCGAACTGACCAGTGGCGGTGTGGTTTCAGCTGTAGTCGTCTTCTCACTGGATTCTTCACTGGCCTTGCCGACATTGAGGCGTCCCCCAAAGGTCTTGAGTTCGTAGAGCTTGACGCCAATTTGGTACTCATATTGACTCAGCAGGCGGCCATAGACGTAGCCTGGATATCCGTCTAAAAAGCCCAGGCGGATAATGTAAAACAGCACAAATCTCAGCAGCGGCTTAAAGGGCAGTCTGACCCAGATTTTCTTCAAAAATCGCTTGCGTTGAACCGAGTCGCCGAAGAGGTTGGCCCCAATCGTGCCGCCCTCTGCCATGCCAGTGAGCAAGTTGTAGTAAACCCGCGCTTCCCAGTTAGAGTAGCGGTTATGGCGGGCCAGCCAGTGGTAAAGATCGCGAAAATCAATGTGCAGCATGTCGTTTTTGAGGTAGCCCACATTGCCCCCCTCGACGATCACATGTTCATGGACCTCGTTGTCACCCGTGTTGCGAATCTCTTCGGTGTTGAGGTTTTCGTACCGACCCTTGACATGGCGAAACAGGCGCAGGTTCCAGTCAGGGTACTTGCCGCCGTGGCGAATCCACTTGCCAAGAAAAAAAACGCGACGGTTGAGATAGTAACCGTCTTTGTCATCTGCCTCGATCACCTGGGCGATTTCGTCCCACAGTTCGGGGGTAATGCGCTCGTCGCAGTCAACGATGAGCACCCAGTCATGCTTAAAGGGCAGATTCTCCAGGGACCAATTTTTCTTTTTGGGCCAGCGTCCGTTGAAGTGAAACTGCACCACCTCGGCCCCATAGCGCTGAGAAATTTCCTCAGAGCGATCCTCACTTTGGGAATCGACCACGAAGACTTCATCGGCCCTAGCCAAGCTCTCTAAGCAGGCGGGCAGGTTTTCCTCCTCATTTTTGGCTGGAATCAGAACAGAAATTGGAATCTTCGAGGTTGCAGCAGTCATGGATCACGCGTTGAATTGTAAGGGCACTGGTTAAATCTAAAGTAAAAAATCTGAAGCGAATCTAAGCTGGACGGGCACCGATTAGATGACGCAGGGCGCTGCCCAGATACCCAACTTGCCCGTAGGCATAGGCAAAATTTTCAAACCGTTGGGCCGGGTCGTGGATATATTTAGCCGTTTTGTAGAGGCCGCGCACCAAGCGTTCGCCCCCGCGCCGAAACTGCCCCACCCCTGAGCGACCTGAAACTTGCTCACGATAGCACTCACTAATGCCTTGCCACCAGCTGCGACTCAAAAACCAGGCGGGCTTAAGCCTGGCCGGAGTGACATTGTGGGCCGCCAAGGCGTCGGGCACATAGACGACTTTCAGGCTCTGCCTGAGGGCCAGCTGAGTCATGTGCAGTTCCTCGTTAGAGAGCAGGTTTTTACCGACCCGACCCAGGCTGGCATCAAACCCGCCAACCGACTCTAAAAACTGCTTGCGCATGGAGTAGTTCAATCCCCGAGGGGTGAGGTTGGGCTGTTGGATAATCCGCAGCTCATCGCCCAGGTCATAGGCCCCTAACCCGCTGGCCAACTCATCTGAGAGCCAGCGCGGGGGCTGGGTGATACCCTGGGGCCAGAGCAGGGTGACTTTGCCGCCTGCGATCGCAACCGTCGGGTCTGCTTCATAGACCTTGTACAGCGCTGACAGCCAGTGGGGGCTGGCCTCGGCGTCATCATCTAAATAGGCCAAAATCTGACCCTTTGCGGCCTTAGCACCGGTATTCCGAGCCACGGACAGACCCAGGGTTGACTCATAGATATACGTCAGTCGAGGATGGGGTAAACGAGCCTGAACCACCTGGGCGGTTTTATCCGTGGAGGCATTGTCCACCACAATTACTTCATACTGGCCAGACTGGTCAAAGGTTTGGTTGAGCAGACTATCAATGGCCGCCCCCAGATATTGATCCCGATTATGGGTACAGATAATGGCAGATATCAACGGCTCAGCCATAGGGGAGATCACCAAATTTATTCACCAGCATTTCGTTTACCAACGCCTCACTCACCAGCATTTTTTTGTGCGTGTCAAAGCTAACATGCCCGATTTAGCAGGCAGTATTCACTTCATCACCTTACTGAAATCTATATTTCGGTCAAAACCATCGATATCGGGTTTTATTGATTCTTCAATTGGCGCTCAGGCTGTGTAAAGTTCTTAGGGAAACCCACCACCCACCATCCAATACCCACCACCCATCACCACCCACTACCATGCTCCCTCGTTCCCTTGAATCTATCGACCTTGCACCGTACATTGATCACGCCTTGCTAACACCGACGGCTATCCCCGAGCAGGTAGGGCAGTGGTGCGACGAAGCTGACCGATTTGGGTTTGCGGCGGTTTGTGTCTATCCGGTCCATGTCCGTCAGGCGGTTGAGCACCTCCATAGCAAAAAGCCCCAGGTCTGTACCGTGATTGGGTTCCCAACCGGCGCTATGACCTCAGCTGTCAAACTTTACGAAGCCCAAGAAGCCGCCGAAAATGGGGCCACGGAGCTAGATGTGGTGATTAACCTGGGTTGGCTAAAGCGCGGAGAAACAAAGCCCTTGCACCAAGAAATCGCGGCCATCGTAGAGGCGACCGGACGGTGTGTCAAAGCCATTCTAGAAACCAGTTTGCTCAGCGATGCTGAAAAACGCCTGGCCGCTGAGGTTTGCTTAGACGCAGGGGTGAGCTTTCTCAAAACCAGCACTGGCTGGCACGGCGGCGCAACGGTTGCCGATGTCAAGCTACTGCATGGGGTCACCCAGGGGCGAGTCGGCATCAAGGCCTCGGGGGGCATTCGCACTCCAGACCAGGCGATAGCTTTGATTGAAGCCGGGGCAACCCGCCTGGGTACCTCCCGTGGGCCAGGGCTCATCAAGGCCCAAACCGAAATGACCGTCGGTGGATGATATTTGATTAGACCTCCGGCTATCAACTTAAAGCGGGACATTTTCCCAGGGACAGAATTCAGGAGCCAGGAGTCAGAATCCAGTCCCCCACTGACTCCTGAACTCTGACTCCTGGATGCTTACACCACCTGGGTTTCCCGGCTTAAATTGAACGCCGACCTCCCTATCTCCTGAAATCACACACTAGAGCCAGTGCCTAGCCATTTATGGATCTCATTTCGTTCAGTCTTGGAGAACTCTGATTGGTCTGCGACGGTGACATATAGCTTATGTGGTTCACCTTTTTCGACATTCCAGAGAGTTAAAGTCGTAATCTCGCATTGCTTAAAAGTTGGCTTAAGGTTAGCCTCAAAATCCGATTCTTTTAGTTGAATGTTGTTTGGAAGAACTTCTGAGTAGCCTTTTAGAACGTTGTCAGTCAGCGGTACACCGGGTAAGCTTTCAACCTTATTTTGGGCTAGCCATTTGTCAAAAGGGCCCTCTTCTGTGCGAAAAGAGTGGCTGTAGTAGTAAATTTCTCTAGCAAGTATAAGTCTGGCCATCGTAAGATATCTCAAAGATGTGTGTGGATTGAATCGAGACAGAATCTCATCTCACCGTTCGGCATTGTCGGCCTTTTGAAAGATGCTGGCTCTTGAAGAACTGTGATCCTTTGCTTGAAAAGTCATATGCCTGCTTCTGAGCAAAGTAAACCACTACTTTAAGCAATAAGGCATCGAAGCACTCCGGAAAAGACCAAAATCTTACGAGTTTCAACCATTACACATACCATGCTCTCTAAATCTCTTGAAAACTATGTTCATGTGCTGAATATAAATTAGATGATTCCTTTCTGAGGGTTGGTCTGAGCTGAGGTGATTTTCCCGGTTAGGGGCTATTCTTTGGCGACTCTGGGGTATCTCCCCAATCATCGCCTTTCCGTTATTTCTCAAAGGCGATAAAAATTTCTGGGCGCTTCTTGGGTATGATGACAACGTAATCCCTGGCCCAGATAATTAGGGTCAGTGGCGTCTTGCTCATATTCCTATGACCCCTTCTGCAAAGCCAGCTGGAAACTACCCCTCTCCGATCGCTGCGATCGCGCTCAAGTTGGTGGGCACAATCACAATCTTGGCAGCCTTGATTGACTTTCTCGTGCTGGTGATTCCGCCTGACTTGGTTAATCGTCAGTGGCAGATTGCCACCGCTAGTCAGCTCGTTGATCGGGGGATTGTCCCTCTGGTGGGCATTGCTCTGCTATTCACGGGTTTTTGGATTGAAAGCTATGTGGGCAGTCGCTCACGATCTGGCAACTTGATGTTGGATTTGCGGTTTTGGACCTGTGTGCTGTCGTCAATCCTGGGTGTTGTTTTCATCATTTTGACCTTTGTGCACCCTAATAATGTGCGGGCCCAGAGTCAAGAAGCCCTCACTCAAGTGACCGAAGAGGCCACCCAGGCCACCTCTCAGCTTGAGCAGCGACTGGGGGCAGAGGTGTCACAGCAGCGGAGCCAAATTGATGCCTTGCTACAGGATGAAACCCGGCTTCAGCAGGCAATTGAGAGTGGTCAGGTCAGTCAAGAGCAAGCTGCCCGCATTGAAGAATTTCGCAGTAATCCCCAATCTATCGATCAATTTTTGCAGCAGCAGGCCGGACAGCTAGAGACGCAGCTAAAAACCGAAATTGGCACCCGTCAGCAAGAAGCCTCCCAACGAGTACGGACTGAGGCGACCAAAGCCAGCATTCGCATTGCTGTCAGTAGCTTGCTCTTAGCCATTGGCTACACGGTGATTGGATGGATGGGGCTAAGACGTCTTTTGTCAGCAGGTAGCTAACTCAGAGCCGCAATCATAGCCTGTTGCGCAACGGTTTGATACACGCTGGTCAAGTGAGCCATCACCGCTTGGGCATCGCTGGCGGGCAGCGGTAAAGTGCCCAAAACATCTAGCACGGTCTGATCAGAGGGCGTAATTACGACTAGGGCCGGGTCAAGGGGCTGTTCGTATTGCCAAAAGTCGTCAACCTGCAGCGGTGGGGCCGCCGCTAGAGGGGCTGCTTCTGTGGCGATTACCTCGGGCGTATCGTCACTATCTGTCTGAAGTCGGCGCTTTTGTCTAAGCGTTTCTAAAATTTTCTCCTTAGTTTTGCCGCGTAGCTGAAACAGCACAAAGGGATCTTCCCGGAAAAAATCACCCAGCTGATAGTACACAGCGGCGATATGCTTGCAAGGGTTTTTAGGGTCAGGGCAGCTACAGCGAGAATGCACATCGGACAGAGTAAACGGAAACAAACTCAGCCCGTTTGCCGTGAAGACAGCTTCGATATCGGCAGGCATCTCCCCGGCCAATAGCTGTGCCGAGTAGAGGGCCTGCTGAGATAGGGTGTCAATCACGTAATCCCAGTCTTCGTCTGAAAAGCAATCAATCCAAATCGATAGCTCGTAGGGCTCTGTCGCAGTCCCCTGGACTTTGGCAAAGACTTTTTCAGCTTTAAACTCTAGGCTGAGAATATGGCCCTCCCGCGCATAGCGACGGCCCCGCTCTAAGCGTTTTTTGAACCGATAGGAATTTAGCAAATCAACCCACTGCTGGACCCACCAGGCTTCGGCGTCAATGCTGTAGGCGTCGGGTTGGGAGGTGGTGTAGGCAGTCATAGGGTAGTGGGTGGTGGGTGGTGGGTAGTGGGGAGATGGGGAGGATGGGGGAGCAGGGGAAGCAGGGGAGGCAGGGGGAAGCAGGGGAGAGAGAAGCGGGGACGCGGAGAAGGGAGCGTTTTGAAATTCCCACTACCCTCTACTCACTACCCTCTACCTTCATCCCGGCAGCTGACTCATTTTTTCCAGGTCCAGCACCTCATTCAGCTTAGCTTCGTCCATCATGCCGTGCTCGAGGACAAGTTGGCGCAAAGATTTGCCGGTGTCTAAAGATTCTTTTGCGATCGCAGCCGCATTCAGATAGCCAATATGGGGATTGAGGGCGGTCACCAAGGCCAGGCTGGCTTCGGCGTAGCTGTGGCAACGCTCCGACTGAGCAGTGATGCCCTGCAGGCAGCGCTGGTCGAGGGCGGCGACGGTGTTGCCTAAAATTTCGATACTGTGGATTAAATCGTAGGCAATCAGCGGCATCATCACGTTGAGTTCTAGCTGGCCCGCCTGGGCGGCCAGGGCAATGGCCTGGTCATAGCCCATCACTTGGAAACAGACCATTGAGGTCATTTCAGCCATGACTGGATTATATTTACCGGGCATAATCGAAGAGCCTGGTTGCACCGCAGGCAGCTGGATTTCTTTGAGGCCGGTTTTGGGGCCAGAGTCGAGCAGGCGTAAATCATGGGAAATTTTGACCAGATCCTGGGCCAGGTTTCTCAAGCTGCTGGAGACGGCCACAAAGGGAGCCATGCTTTGCATCGCAGCCATCAGGTGGGGAGCCGAGGTGAGGGGAATGCCGATTAGCTCGGAGAGCACCTCGGCCACCCGATGGCGATAGCGGGGATGGGTATTGAGTCCGGTGCCAGCGGCGCTGCCCCCGAGCCCCAACACCGTTAGCTCCTGGGCGACGGTCTTGATGCGTCGATGGTGGTCACTGAGGATCGTATGCCAGGCTCGAAAGGTTTCACCCAAACGGACGGGGACGGCGTCCTGGAGGTGGGTGCGGCCCGAGCGGACGATGGCTTGAAACTCATCAGCCTTGGTTTGGAGGGTTGCGATCGCATCCACCAATGCTGGATACAGCGTCTGGGTCAGCGCCAATAGCCCCCCTATGCGAATCGCGGTGGGAATCACATCGTTGGTGGACTGGCCGTAGTTGACATGGTCGTTAGGGCTAATGCAGCTGTAGTTGCCCTTGGCGTCGCCCATGATTTCGAGGGCACGGTTGGCGAGCACCTCATTAACATTCATATGGTGAGAGGTGCCCGCCCCTGCCTGATAAACGTCTACCACAAACTGATCACGCAGCTCGCCGTCGAGAATCTCATCGGCAGCCTGCACAATCGCCTGGCTGATATCCGTCGGGATGCAGCCCAACTCAGCATTGGTCAGGGCCGTGGCTTTTTTGATCAGCACGCAGGCATCGACGTAGGTGGGCAGCGGCTTGAGCCCACTGATGGCAAAATTCTCAACGGCGCGCAGGGTTTGGATGCCGTAGTAGGTCGAGGCGGGAAGCTGACGCTCTCCCATGGAGTCTTTTTCAAGGCGGGCAGAATCGGTCATAGGTGTGGAGAAAGGGAATCTGGCCAAAGGCGCGGGAATACTTTTAATCGAGTGGATACCCCTTAGCCGAACTTTTATTTTAACCTCTGTGATTAAGCGGTTTCAAAGCCAAAGTTTAGATGTTAGGACGTGGTTGACGTTGGGGTTCGCACTGTACGAGCTCAAAAGTTACCGCGCGGCGCTCGAGAAATTTGATCGGGCGTTGACCCTTGATCCAGACAATCTAGAGGCCTTGATGCATAGGGGTTATGCCTATTTTCAGCTCAAGGACTATGGGAGTGCGATCGCAGATTTTCAAGCGGTTCTAGCAGCAGCTCCGAAGCATCCCCTAGCCTGGTGCGGTCAGGGGACCGTCCAGCTCAAGCAAGGGCTTTATCCCTCAGCAGTTGAGAGCTTTGATCGATCTTTGTTTTACGCACCCACTGCCTCAAAAACCTGGTACAACCGGGGCAATGCCCTCCTGCAGTTAGAAGACTACAAAGCCGCGTACAAAAGCTTTACCCGAGCTGCTGAGCTCAATGCCAAGGATCATCGCACCTGGTATAACCGCGCCATTGCGCTAGCTGCGATGGATAGTTACGCCGAGGCCCTTGATAGCCTCGACCAATCGTTGTCTTTGGTGCCCAATAGCTATGTCGCCTGGAACTATCGGGGCTTTTTACTCAATCGGCTGGGTCGCTATGACGATGCCCTGATGTGTTTTGAACAATCTTTAAGCCACCATCCGATCAATCCCAATGCCTGGTACGGTCTGGCAACCGTATTTGCCCATCAGGGTAATGTAGATGCCACTGTTCAAAACCTGCGTCAGGCGATTAAGCTCAATCCCAATCTATATCGCCTTATGGCCCAACAAGATGCCAGTTTTGATAGGGTTCGCCGTCAGCCGACGCTGAGACGACTGCTAGAGCCGCTGACGGCGACAAGGTTGGGGTAACGTGGCCCCCCTTACTATCCACCGACTATTGAAGAAATGAAATAAACCGAATTGAAAGGAATAGAATCTACGCTACGGTAAGCCGCTATAGTAAATCAGAGAAAGTCCGGAAAATAGTTTTCCTAATATCCCGATTTCCTGTTTTGCTGCCCTGGCCTCTGTTCTGATTCCAATGCTGATGCGACATGGCGAGAACCCCCACCCTCACCTTTGATCGCGGTACCTTGATTTTGCATCCACCACCGCGGGGGCGCGGCTGGATCGACCACGCCGTTTGGGACGATCGGGTAGAGCGGTTCCGGATTCCAGCGAATCAATATCGCACCGTGGTAGAGCGGCTGAGGGCCGAGCAAACCCATTTTCAAGACAAAGCGATTGGATTTGAGCCCTTAGAGCTGACGCCACAGCTAACCTGGTCGCCCTATCCCCATCAAACCGAGGCATTGCAGGCCTGGGTCCAAGCTGGCTGGCGTGGCGTAGTGGTGCTGCCGACGGCGGCGGGTAAAACCTACCTGGCTCAGCTAGCGATGCAGACGACGCCCCGCAGTACATTAATTACAGTGCCGACGCTGGACTTGATGCATCAGTGGTACGCCCATCTAAAAGCAGCGTTTCCACAGGTGGAGGTGGGTTTGCTAGGGGGCGGCAGTCGCGATCGCACCCCGATCCTGGTCGCCACCTACGACAGTGCCGCCATCCATGCCGAATCTTTGGGCAATCGCTACGGCTTACTGATCTGCGACGAGTGCCACCATCTGCCCAGCGACTTTAATCGGGTGATTGCCGAATATGCCGTCGCCCCCTATCGCCTGGGGCTGAGCGCCACCCCTGAACGCGCTGACGGTCGCCATGAAGATCTCGACATGCT
>JBCBQD010000036.1:0-30288 GCA_039820425.1 Cyanobacteria bacterium J06635_1 | reverse complement strand
GGCGATGGACTGCCTTACTTGCCGTCACTGGATTGGTAATCACATCCTTGGGACCGCTGATTAACCCGCCTCCGGCCTATGGGCAACTAAACCGCTATTGTCACGCTTCGCAAACTGAGATTGATCAAAAAGAGTCCCTCAGGCAAGCGGTTGTCGCAGGCGATGTTGAATCGCAGGCTCAATACGATGAAATCATCAAGCGCCATACGGCTGAGTTGCAAAACTGTCGTCGTCAAAACTGGCCCCAAACCCAGGCAACCTGGATTCGGCTATATCCATGTGATTTGCAACCAGGGATGTTAGATGCCTTGATGGATCGCATCATCAACCTGGGATACAACGAGGTTTATGTAGAGGCGTTTTACAACGGCCAAGTGCTGCTGCCTGCACGGGAAAATCGAACCGCCTGGCCCAGTGTGGTGCAAACCCGTGGCTATGAAGATCGGGATTTATTGGCGGAGGCGATCGAAGCAGGCCACCGGCGTGGGCTCAAGGTACAGGCCTGGATGTTTGCGCTTAATTTTGGCTACTCCTATGGTCAGCGGCGCGATCGCGCTCAGGTAATTGCCCGCAATGGCCACGGTGATACAACCCTTAGCTTTGCCGCTCGCGGGGCGAGCAGTAACCCTGAAGAGGTTTTTGTCGACCCCTATAGTTACCAGGCCCAAGAAGACTATTCAAGGATGCTAGAAGTCATCCTGCGACGTCGCCCTGACGGGGTTTTGTTTGACTATGTGCGCTATCCCCGGGGGGTGGGGTCGGGGTCGGTGGCGAGCAACGTCAACGATCTGTGGATTTACGGCGGTGCCGCCCAGCAGGCCTTACTCCAGCGGGCCCTCAATAACAAAGGGTTAGAGCTGATCCGTCGGTTTCTCCGCCAGGGATATCTGACCACTGGAGACGTGGAACAAGTCGATGCCCTATACCCTAACGAAGTTGAACCCCTCTGGCAAAGCCGGGCAACGCCGAGATATTCGGGACAGCTGCCCCCCGCCTCGGCCCGGCGACCGATTTTACAGGATGAGCTCTGGCGACTGAGCGTGGCCCATGCGGTGCAGGGGGTGGTTGATTTCTTGCAACGGGCCTCTCAACCGGCCCGGCAGCAAGGCATTCCCGTGGGGGCTGTGTTTTTTCCCAGCGCCAATCGAGCCGTGGGGGCTAGGGGCTATGATTCTCGCCTGCAGCATTGGAATCGATTTCCTGACTGGATGGCCTGGCACCCAATGGCCTACGCTATCTGCGGCAACAGTAGTTGCATCGCGCAAGAGGTCCAAGACGTGCTGAGTCAAAATGGCAACGCGGGCAGCATCAAACCGGCTTTAGCTGGGGTGTGGGGACGCAGCATCAGCAACCGCCCTTCTTTGGAGGAACAAATGGGAACCATTCAGCGCTTGGCTCCCTCAATTACGTCAATCAGTCACTTTGCTTATTCTTGGCAGGATCCAGAGTTTGACCGGGTTCGTAAGTTTTGTGCGCTGCGCTAAGTCAGGAGTCAGGAGTCAGGATTAGCCAGAGACTAGACTATCTAGGGCTTTTCACTGTTTGCAGAGTCGTCCCACTTCTGGATTCTGAATTCTGGATTCCGGTTCTGGATTCTGGGTTGAGAATTCTGAATCTACTCACTTTCAGAAGTCAGTCCAGGGGAGCGAATTACTGATCGCCTTTGAAGACCTTAGCCAAAGAAACTAGCAATTCAGGCTCATGGGACGGTTGGATTTCGGCGGTCTGCGCTGCGGGCGTGGTTGACACTGCCTTAAACGCAACGATCATCTGTAAACCCACGGTAATCATTATTGCCTGGATTATCCGATTAACCATTTTTACAGCCTCCTCGACCAAATTTACGATTAAAGTAACGTTCCTATTTCAAGCGTGTAAGGATGCATGTTCCCCATCTGAAATTGGCACATGAGGGATAGTTGCTTACCTCAACTCGATAGGAGACGTTTCCGAACTAATACCTATCTTTTGTGATGATTCGGTTTACCAAAGTGATCTTCGGCACCTGCTTCAGGTGAGTTTCTCAGAGGTTGCCCCTGGTTGAACTCACACAACTTGATCAAACCCTCTCTTGGTAAGGGTTTAACCTCCTCAGTAAAAACACGGTGAGGGCCGATAAGTCGTGGGTGAAGACACTTATTCGTCGAAAATCCAGCCTGATTTAAAGACATTTCTTAAAAGACAGCGCTAAAACTCAGTGCAAAAAAAAGCCCGCTGTCTAGCGGGCTTTATCTATAAGCGTCGAATCACTCTGATGAACAGGCCGGGGAGCTAATCAACCTTATTGGTGTTGCGCACCTTCCAGGCCATCGAAATAATCTGGCTCCAACGACGCTGTACGCGCTTGGGTGTCCAGTTGAGCTGACGCGCAATCTCGGTATCAGAGGGGTTAGACCGCTCTGGGTCTTGCATCTGCGCTTGCTTAAGCAGAAGTAGCTGATGCTGTTCCTCATCCAGGGTGGCCACAAAAGCATCCCACTGACGAGGGCTTAGCCCCAGATTTTTATCGAGATCGGCTCCAAGCCACTGATGGACCAGTTCCCAGTTGTGGAACTGGGCAAATTTTTCGACGTGGTACTTAAACCGCTGCTGTAGGTAGTCCCGCTGACGGGGGGTCAGACCTAAGACTTCGTCAATCTCACAGGCCGCCATGTCTTGCAGGCGTAGGGTGAGATAGTCGATGCAGGCGTGTTGACCTTGCTCTTCGAGGTAGTCAACCAGTTCGCGAATAATGCGATCGCGCAGCACCGCCTCAGCCGGGTCAATCACATCCGCAACCATTTGCTCACGGATTTGTTGCAACGCTGGCGAGCGAGAATACCCTTCGGCGTCTTCGCCCTTGGGTGACTCCACCGCCATCTCGATATCCACACAGGTTTCAGCCGGTTGCTTTTTGGCAAAGGTCTGAGCCCTGAGGACAATCAGCTGCTGATTGTAGCAGCCTGGCAGCGAAATCCGGCGCTTGGCATAGTGCTCGCTAAAGGCCATATACTCGGCAAGCTCCAGACGAGTTCGCGGGGTGTAGTCCGCTTCCAGATGATTTTCGCGACGAAATGCCTTGAGCACTTCGATGTAGAAGCCTTGTAGAAAGTCCTCTAACAAATTACAACGGCCCTGGAAACCTAGCTGAGCTTGGGCAGGGGCAATATAGCGATAAGCAATTGCACTGAGCCGACTGTGTAACTCGACACGGCCCTGACGGGAGCCTAGACCGTAGTATTGGAGATATTTATTAACTCGGTTTTGAGCCAGGGATCGCTGCCAGGCATTCACCTCACCGGAGGCTTGAATGCGGTCGCTCTTTCGACAGATGCGCGTGACTTCGATCGCCAGGCGAGTGGCCACTGAGTGAACCGTTTTGAGGTTACCCGGTGCCCCTTCAGCTAAAAGTTCTGATAAATGAGATATTAGTTCCTGATCGACCGGGCAAAGCGTTGTATCTTCTTTGACATCCGTTGATGGATTGGGAGCCTGATTAGCAGATGTCTTTGCGGTCGCAGTGGGATGTAAAACAACGTTAGAGTTAGCAGTCGTAGAATTAATCGATAAAACAGATTGAGCTTTCATGGTTCTCCTTAGTGATGCACGCTTACTTACAGATGAAGGAACTAGCAAATTGGGGTTAGCGTCCGTTCGTGTTCAACAGCTTCACTTTAGAGAGTCTCAATTTGAAACATGGCTGGGGTTGTGTCAATATCCCAACCAACTGGCACACCCTTATTGGCACATAGTAGATCAACCGGTTGGCAGACTGTCATAGATGGACCTGAAAGACTACAAAATACTGGGATTGGACAACTGAGTTGAAGACAGCAGCAAATCACTCCCAAAGCCTAAGACTGTGACACTTGAGTGGACAGTCTATTTCCGCAGGAGAGATAATAGGATTTATCAACCGCTAAATGGTGATGAACGGGCGGCTAGCTTTTAGTCAGTTGTTAGGAACACTTATTACCAAGTACTGCTCAAAACACCTTTATCCGGGTAATTCAACGGATAGCTTGATAAAGCTTATATGGAGAACAACATAATTCTGTAAACGGTCAATAAAGCTATGGGGAAAAGCCATGGGGAAAATTGCGTACTTAGATTGTCCCAGCGGCCTCTCTGGCGACATGTGTCTCGGAGCCCTCGTGAATGCTGGGTTGCCGCTGGCAGCGTTGGAGACTGGGTTGGCAAACCTGGGCTTATCGGCGGAATATACCCTGGCAGTAGAGTCTGTGCAGCGCTGTGGTCAGGCTGCGACCAAGCTCACGGTGGATCTGTTAACGAAGACCCACCCCCGTCACTTGCCTGAGATCGAGCAGTTAATCCTCAAGGGGGCGCTACCTGAGCGGGTGACTGATTGGAGCTTGGCTGTTTTTCATAAGCTGGCTGAGGCTGAGGCTGCCGTCCACGGCATCTCGCCTGAGCAGGTGCATTTCCATGAGGTGGGGGCCACGGACGCCATTGTGGATATTGTGGGCACCTGTCTGGGGCTTGACTGGTTAGGGGTTGAGGCGATTTACTGCTCAGCGCTGCCTACAGGCGGGGGGAGTGTCTGGGCCGCCCATGGGCAGCTGCCCGTACCCGCCCCAGCCGTCCTTAAGTTAATAACGATGGCCCAGGTGCCTATCTATAGCAATGGCATTGAGAAAGAACTGGTGACCCCGACCGGAGCTGCGATCGCAACCACCCTGGCCCAGCAATTTGGCCCCCCGCCCCCGATGCAACTCCAGCAGGTTGGGCTAGGGGCCGGCGGTCGAGATCTCCCTATCCCCAATATTCTCAGGCTGTGGCTGGGCAATACCTCGACACACGGCAGTCAAACCGCTCCCATAGAAAAATCCGTAGGCCAATCTATAGTGGGACATCAGCACCCTCACAAGGAGCACCACCACCACGGGACAGAGCCTCCCCCTGCTCCCATCGCCAGTGGCCAGCCCCCACTCCCCCACTCCCCCACTCCCCCACTCCCCCACTCCCCTCCCCACCTCCTACCCCTCGAACCCATCACCGAACTCCAAACCCAACTAGACGATCTCACCCCCCAGGCGATTGGCTACATTTACGACCAACTATTCGCAGCGGGGGCTGTGGATGTCTTTACCCAAGCCATCGGCATGAAAAAAAATCGACCTGGCATCCTGCTGACGGTGCTGTGCCCACCCGAGGTCGTTGCGGCGTGTGAAAGGGTCTTATTTGCGGAAACTACCACCCTGGGCATACGCCAAACCCAGCAACGGCGGCAAATTTTGTGCCGGGAGATAGTTGCGATCGCAACCCCCCATGGGGAGGTCCGAGTTAAAATCGCCCGCCGTTCGCCCACCGGCCCCATTTTGAATCTGCAGCCCGAATACGAAGACTGCGCCCAGATCGCACGCACCCTATCGCTGCCCTGGAAACACATTCACCAGAGCGCCCTCAGCTGTGCTTACCGACAATTTCTACCCGAATCAGAGTAGTCAAGGCCTGGGGTGATAGGCGTTATGTTAGGTCGTTTCGAAGAACTTAACCTAAAACCTAAAGCCTGATACCTAACACAGCCAGTACCTAAAACCCTGTCTCCAGACCATCAATCGTTTCAAAGTCCAAATCTTCGAGGTGATGATCGATATCAGCAAGTTCCTCAGCGATCACCGGCTCAGTTTGCGCACGGGTAAAAGACTTAGGCGTCATTTGAGAAAAAACCCGATAGTCGCCGGTCACAGAGTTATCCTCTTCTTCTTCATTCTCAATCCGCACCAGATTATATTCAACATCGCCGCTGTAGATAGCAAACGTGACGCTGTAAATCTCCAGGAAATTAATAATCCACTGGCACTGATGGCGAGGAAACTGCTGATAGTAATGAATCAAATCCGCAATGCGGGCCTCTAAGTAAGGATGAGAGTTGCGCGAAATCAGCACCAGCTTAAGCAACACGATGGCCAGGGTGAGCGGATTACCCCGGGACAGCAGCATTGTAAACAAGTCAGAGGGTTTTGCCTTGTCTTCGGTCATGAGATAGTCAATGACCCGGTTGCTGGTGCGCAAAATCAGCGAATTATCGACAGGACGATCGTCGTGTCGACTATAAAGGGGCTCCAGCCGTTCATAAAGATGGGTCTTTAAGGTTTTGACCACGTCGGGCTCATCGACAGAATAAATCAAATAGCCCACCAGGCTACGCTTATAGCTGCGATATGAAATTTGATCGGTCTGCTCCTGAAAAATATTGGCCAGATTGCGATAACTAAACTGACCCCGTTTAGCCACGATTGCCTTGATCAGACGCAACGCCCCATCCCCCAGTGCCGTTGGGTTAGGTCGTTGACGCTCAGCCACAGGCTGATCTTGGGAGTAGGCCGTATACAAAGCTAAATCAAATTTAAACTTATCTTTGAGACGGCGCGACATGGCTCGGGCCGCTTCGCGCTGCTCATAGGGGTTGGCCGTATCAATATACTGAGGCACCAGCAGATATGAGGTGTACCGGAGCGGCCAGTTGAGATCATCAGTTGATTTTTGAGGCGCAAACCGGCTGGCCACAAACAGCTCTAGATCTTTAAAGTCCCGGCTTTCAGCAAAGCTAATCAGCCATTGTCGCAGACGCTTGAGAGTCGGTGACACCGTGGGCTTGCGAATCGTCGAATCTGAGAAAAGCTGAACTAAATCTTGAATGGGCTTGTGCTCGCGGGCAACTTCCCAGTTATTGATCAGGATGTAACAAGAGCGCTTGAGAGTGTTTTGAAACTCCCTCTCGTTATTTGAGAAGACAATCGCATAAAGGGCCGGGACTGTTTCAGAACTAACCGTTTCACTGTGGTGGAAATAGAGGTTCTTGAATTCTTCTAAGACATCATCTGGAGGCCACCTTTTGACAATTTCTAGCAAGTAGTTGTAAATCGTCTGCTGGGCAGAATGCACATCTTGCTTAGCACGCCCATAGCGACGCCTGTTAGGGGGGCCAGGACTAAAATTTTCAGAAACTCTATCAACAACCATTGCAGCTGTGAAAAGGATAATGGATAAACAGGATGACCTAGATCACTAGACGCGCTAGAGAGCAAACGAGTGCCATGCACTTGAACTCTGGCCAAATCCAGACCTGCAGCTTGCCCTGCGGCAAAAACTCAAGGCTTCAAACTGGATGTGGTTTAGCTGTCTAGATCAATTCAGACGGCTCCGTATGTCTAAAATTATTCCGCCTGTCCAGAGAAACATGGGTGATCTGGCTCAAGCGAAACCGGTATCTTCAGCACACAAGTATGGGTCTAGTAAGGTCCCTATTGCCCGCTGTCGGTATGTTCAGGGTGCCCCAATTGAAGCATTGGGGAGATTCACAGCCAGAACTGATAACCCGGAGTATTATTTCTTCACCATACTATCCGCAAGTTTACGGTGACACAAATGTTTGTACCAATGGTAATAACCGGCACATTTTTAGCCGCTACCGCCGCAATTACCCACTTAATGAACCCAATTAAAGCAAATCATGATGGGGGCGGAGGGACTTGAACCCTCACGACCGACAAAGGTCAACGGATTTTCATCCTCCCGCAGCTTTCGCTGCTGCCGAGTTGGGTAAATCCCATCCTGGCTTTGAGAATTGGACCCTCCCTTTACCCTCGACTTTACGTTAGGGTAGCTCCCGTCGGGCCTCTGCACCTTCCCCGTAAAAGGATGAAGTCACAAGGATGAAGGATGAGTTTAAATTCCGCCTTCCGCCTTCCTAATTCCGCCTTTCAAAGGGCTTGGCTCAGGATTGCCCTATCAGATCCAGGACCTTTATCCAAGATCAGACTTAGGTTTCCCTGAGTTTGAGAGCTTCCACTTAGCAGATTTCTCCACTAAGGCTCAGTTTTCTAAGTCCGCAGCGTCTACCATTCCGCCACGCCCCCAATAGACAAACCAGCCAGCCAGCATCTTGGGGCAACCAATCGGTTAAGCCGTCGCCAGCTGTAAATTGCTGAGATTGACTTATTAATTCCATCACCAAGTGGTGTTCTATGCAACTGTGATTCAGAAAATCTTCGCATCGAACGTTATCATAGAGCGCAGGGCGTTTTGACTAGAGTCGCTGAAGGACCTGCCATGAATTTTATTGATCTGTCTTCCCTCGATCTTGATGTGCTGCTGACCCTTGGGGTTTACGTGGGGCTGGCTGGGCTTTATCTGGTGGTGATTCCAGCAGTACTATTGTTCTATCTCAAGCAGCGCTGGTATGTAGCAGGTTCGTTGGAACGGCTGTTTATCTATGGACTGGTGTTTGTCTTCTTTCCAGGGATGTTGGTGCTGTCCCCGCTGCTCAACTTTCGCCCCCAGCGTCGAGAAGTTTAGGGCTAACCCTTGCCACAGCAGGATTGTATGCGACGAATTGACGTAATTGGCATTGGGATCGGGGTCTTTGCCGCAGGTGGGTTGCTGTATGCGGTGCTTTCGCTGACGCCGCTCGACGCGACCTCGGCGGGGATCTGGAGCCAGGTCATTTTTGTGGGGGGCTTACTGGGTTGGGTCGCCACTTACCTCACCCGTGTGTTGACCAAGTCAATGACCTACGACCAACAGCTAAAGGACTACGAAGATGCTGTCCTAGAGAAGCGTCTGGCCGAGATGTCTGCCGAGGAACTGGCGCAGCTACAAGCCGAGATAGAAGCAGAGAAAGCAGCTGAACAGGCCACTGAAGCCCAGCCATAATCCTTTAAGGTGAGTAGGTGATAGGTGATAGGTTATGGATACGATAGCCCCGATGAAATCAGTTTCCGAGCAGTTTAAGCAGCTTCGCGATCGCAACCAGTGCGCCCTCATTCCCTTTGTGACGGCTGGCGATCCGGATCTAGCCACCACCGCTGAAGCCCTGCGCATGCTCGATCGCCAGGGGGCCGATCTGATTGAACTGGGGGTGCCTTACTCTGATCCGCTGGCCGATGGGCCCGTGATTCAAGCCGCAGCGACCCGAGCCTTGCAGCGAGGTGTTCATCTCGATGATGTGTTGAACCTGGTTAAGCAGGTCAGTCCCGATCTCTGTGCCCCGATTATTTTATTTACCTATTACAACCCCATTCTCAATCGGGGGATAGAGGCTTTTCTAAACGATATTTATGAGGCGGGGGCACGGGGCCTGGTAGTACCAGACCTACCCCTCGAAGAGATGGAGACCTTACTCAAAGCAGCTAAGAAAGCTGGGATTGAGGTCATTTTGCTGGTCGCACCCACCTCTCCCCAGGCGAGAATACAGGTGATTGCCCATCAGTCCCAGGGCTTTATCTATTTGGTCAGTGTGACCGGGGTAACCGGCATGCGAACTAATTTGCAAAGTCGAGTCAACACCCTGATATCAGATCTCAAATCAGTCACAGACAAGCCCATTGGGGTCGGTTTTGGCGTCTCTGATCCAGCCCAAGCCCAGCAGCTCAAGGGGTGGGGGGCAGATGCTGTGGTTGTGGGCAGTGCCTTTGTCAAGCGTTTGGAAGAGCCTGATGGCATAGCGGCAGTGGGTGATTTTTGCGCACAGCTCAAACAGGCGCTGGCCTAATCCCCATTCGATTTACTTGAGGGTTACCCGCAGGCAAATAACAAGTCTGTTGGCAATCAGAGGTTAAACACCCTTCAAACAAGCTTTAAAGTCACAAATACAGGAAGAAAAGTTGATAAGTGCTGTCAAATGTAGGGAACGAGAAAACTTTAAAGCCCTCCTTAAGTTGAGAGTCGTCAACAAAAAACTTAGCACTCAGGAAGTTTCTTATTTCTTAACAAACGAAATATTCTAGGTGACCGAACAATCAGGTTTCCCTACAGAGGACGGATAAAGCCCTGGTAGTTAAAGGCTATGTACATGTCTTTAGATGCGAGCATCTCAAAAACCGTGGCCATCGCGTGCGCTAAATACGCCCTTGCAGGATCTCTCTACGATTGATTTCTGGGTGAGCACGGTGTAATAATCATTTCCCAGAATCCGTAAACATACAGGGGCGGTTTTCTCCATACCTCTAGGACTGTCTTTGCTGCGCTCAGCCGCTTTAACTGGGTTGTCAGACGCTTAAGCTTCTCTCAATTCGGAAGTTCTCTTAGTAATTTTACTCTGACCAGAGTGATTAGATGATAAAGCGGCTCTGTCGGCTGGAACTGTTTTATGTTTGCTGTGTCTGTTAGCACATAGGTCGTTAGCGCATTAGTTGCTGGCGTGTAAGTCACGGGTTGACCCGATAAGCAGGTTCATGAAAATTCTCTGGAACCACATTCACTCTTTTGTTCGACTCAGTCATTGGGTAAGGCTGGGTAGTCTCTTTTGCAGCGGCATCCTGTTGAGTCTGTTGCTGAGCTATCAGCTGGAGCCGATGCAACCCCTGATGGCGCAAACGGTGACTGTTCCGAATGATGCGTCGGTGGAGTATGACGTGGGTAGCGGCGGAGCGGGGCCACCCACTCGCTTTACAGGGGCAACCTCTAATACGGTGGAGTATCAGACAGACTCCGGTTTGGTCTTGGGCGTCGCCAGCCTGCGGATTACAAAGACTGCAGATAAGGCGGCGGCAGAGCCAGGAGATGTGGTGATTTATCGCTTACTGGTGAGCAATGACAGCGGCGTGGCCGCAGCACCACTCACGGTCACAGATCTCTTGCCCCTGGGGATTCAATACATTGAGGGTTCTGCACAATCAGCTCCTATTGCCCTTACTTCAGTGACCTCCAATGGCCCTAATCTGACGTTTGAGTTTGACTCGCTGCCCGCGGGAGAATCCCTGGAGATTATTTATGCGGCCACCCTGACGCCAGATGCGATTCGGGGTTCTGGGCGCAATGTGGCCCAGGCTCAGTCGCCGGGGTTGCCTACGGTGGATACGGCTTTTCAGCTGACCATTCGTCCGGGCATTTTGGCCGACTGCGGCACTATTATTGGTCGGGTCTTTGTCGATAAAAATTTTGATGGGGAGCAGCAATCAGGGGAGCCAGGGGTGCCTAATGCTGTGCTTTACCTGGATGACGGTAATCGCATCATCACTGACCCAGATGGGTTGTTCTCGATTGCCAATGTGGTGGCGGGCAATCGGGTAGGGGCGCTGGACCTGAGCAGTCTGCCAGGGTACACCCTCGCACCTAACCTCTATCGTTTGTCAGAAAATAGCCAATCTCGGCTGGTGCGTTTGGAGCCGGGGGGGCTTGCCCGCATGAATTTCGCAGTCACACCAACGTTTGGGGAGGGGGAAAATTAGGATGCGCCTGTTCTCGAACACATCTCTACTGCTTTTTGGATCTCTGCTGGGGACACTGGCCTTGTTTCAGTCAGCGGACGCCGCGGTCACGTCAGCGGCCGATCCAGACGCGCCTCTCGAAGATACTGGGCTCGAAGATACTGGGCTCGAAGATATTAGGCTAGACAACATTTGGTTGACTGACCCTTGGATAAGTCAACTTAACCCGATCGATCTCGAATTACCCGCTGCGGTGGATGGACTGATCGAAGCAGATGAGCAAACCCCCGTGCTACAGTCTGATCCGGGCACCAGCGACGGAGTTGTTGATGAGACGGTCATTCGCGACGTGCCCAGTGTTTTGCCGCCACCGCGGGAGGGGGTCATCGGAGAGGATCTGGTGTTGACCATTGCGCCCCTGGTCGCGCCGACCGTGGCGGCAGACAATCGTTCGACGCTGACGTTGGTGGGCGCGATCGAAAACAGTGATGGCAGCCCGATCGATCAAGATGTTGTGGTGACCCTCACCAGCAGTGCCGGAGAGTTTATCGGCGCTGACTACGATATTGACCAGGGGGGCTTTCAGGTGTTGGCCCGCCAGGGGCAATTTGAGGTCGAGCTCAAGTCAGCCCTGGAGGCCCAGCGTGTGGTGGTGCGGGCCAGTGCCGACCCCCGCGAAGCGTTGGGATTAGTCCATGATGAGGCCACGGCCCAGTTACCAACAGCGGCCCTCGATGCCTATACCCAGGTGAGTTTTATCACCCCACTGCGTCCCTCTCTGGTAACGGGGGTGATTGACTTTCGATTGGGGCCTGCGGGCACCAACCTGTGGGGCAGCTACCAAGAGTTTCTTGACCCTGATCTGATCGATGATACTGAGTTTGACCTCGATGCAGCGCTCTTTGCCACGGGAGCGATTGGCGATTGGCTGCTGACTGCCGCTTACAACAGTGAGCGAGCCCTCAATGAGCGGTGCGATGGCAATCGTCTTTACCGCGACGTGCAGGCGTGTGAACAGACTTACCCGGTCTACGGGGATAGCTCTACCACTGACTTTTTGACCCCGTCGATTGATAGTTTTTTCGTTCGCTTTGAGCGAGATTCTCTAGTGCCCGACGCCGACCCCGACTACTTTATGTGGGGGGACTATGACACCGATGAGTTTGCCCAATTTTCCCAAGAATTTTCGGCGGTGACCCGCCAGCTTCACGGCTTTAAGGGCAACTACACCCTGGGGGATGGGCTTCAGCTGACCGCTTTTTACGCGGATAATGTGCGCCCCTTCCAGCGGGATACCATTGCCCCGGATGGCACCAGCGGGTTTTACTTTTTATCTCGTCGGTTGGTGCTGCCCGGCAGTGAAGACATCTTTATTGAGGTAGAAGAGCTGAATCGACCGGGAACGGTGGTCGAGCGGGTGCGCCTGACCCGAGGGGTAGACTACGAAATCGACTACGACCGCGGGTCACTGTTGTTTAATCAGCCGGTGTCTCAGGTAGATGCCAACCCCTTTGGTCCGGCGTTGGTGCGACGTATTGTCGCCACCTATCAGGTAGAGGGCGACGAGGACGGCGGCAACATCTTTGCAGGCCGTGCCCAGTACAATTTTTCTTACGACCTAGATGCTCCCAGTTGGATTGGGGCAACGGTCTTGTTCGAAGACCAGGGAGCCCAAGATTTTAATCTACTGGGGGTCGATGCCCTGGTCTCCCTGGGAGACTCTGCGCAAATTATCGCGGAGGCGGCGTTCTCCTCTTTAGATAACGGGTTTGGCGAGAGCGATGGCAGTGCCTATCGGGTAGAGGCCACCGGCTTGATCACCCCCGATATCGCCGGGACGGCCTATTTTCGCACCGCCGAAAGCGGCTTTAGAAACGATGCCACCAATAGTTTCCGACCGGGGCAGACCCGCTGGGGTGGACTGCTCTCGGCCCATGTGAGCGACACGACTCAGCTACAGTTGCAGGTTGATCAGGAGACTAATCGGGGCGACACCCAAGATGTGATTACCGATCCGGAGATCCTGTTTAACCCTGGGCTCGGGGAGATTGATGGACCTGAAGTAGACAACACGTTGACCACAATCCGGGCAGGGGTGCAGCAGCAGTTGGGAATCATCACCACCAACTTTGACTGGGTCTATCGCAACCGTCGCGATCGCATCGACGACGACACTATTAACTCTAATCAATTAGTGGCGGGGCTGACCTGGCCTTTGGCCGACAACCTCACCTTCCGGGCCGAGACCGACATCACCCTGAGCGGAGACGAAGATCCCGTCTATCCAGGGCAGACGGTATTTGGCATTGATTGGGATGTGATGCCAGAGCTGCTGACGCTGCGGTTGGCCCAGCGATTTTTTCACAGTGACGAAGTTGCCCCCGACGCGTTGACCACCCTGGATGCCTTGCTCAACTACGACATTGCCGACAATACCAACCTGACCGGGCGCTATTCAGTTCTGGGAGGATTTAACGGCATGACTGGACAGGGGGCGCTGGGGCTCAACCACCGCTGGGTGGTGGCACCGGGGCTGCATGTTGACCTGGGGGTTGAGCGCGTTTTTGGTGACAGTATCTCGCTGCTGAGCTCGGGCGAACAGTTTTTACAGCCCTTTGCCGTGGGTCAAACCTCGTCTTCGTTAGGGCTCGTCGATGGCACCACCTATACCGTGGGGGCTGAGTATACCGATAATCCTAACTTCCAGGCCAGTGCCCGGTTTGAGCACCGCGACTCGGATGATGGCAGTAATACTGTTTTGACCGCTACAGCGGCTGGGAAACTCTCTCCGGCCCTCACTACCCTGGCCCGGTTTGAGTATGGCAACTATTCTAATCAGCTGATTACCGGGCGACTGTCCAATACCTCCAGCCTGCGGGTGGGGATGGCCTACCGAAACCCCTACAGCGACAAATTTAATGCGCTTTTGAGCTATGAGTATGCGGTGAACCCGTCCAGTACGCCCAACTCCATTTTGTTGGGGGCCGGGTCTAACTCCATTCGCGAACATACCCTGGCCCTGGAGGGGATCTATGCCCCCAGCTGGCAGTGGGAGTTTTATGGCAAATACGCGTTGCGATCGACCAATGCCGATCTAGAGTCCCTCGGGCTAGACACTGCCAATACAATCCATCTAGCTCAGTTGAGGGCTGCCTACCGATTTGCCTATCGTTGGGACATCGTCGGTGAGGTGCGCTATATCACCCAGCCGTCGGCCGATTACTATGAGTGGGGTCTGGCCCTGGAGGCCGGATACTATCTGACACCGGACCTGCGGCTGGGTGTGGGTTACAGCTTTGGCAGCGCTGACGATCGCTCGTTCCAGGGCGGTGATTTTCGCTCCGACAGTGGCCCCTATCTAGGCGTCACTTACAAGGTCAACGAGCTGTTTGATCAGTTTGGTCGCCAGGACATTTCACCGCCGCAGCAAGAAGAGTCTCTCGTCGAAGCCAGTGCGCCTCCTCTTGAAGAAACAGCCGCAGCACCGGCGGCGGAACCGGCAGTAGACGAGAGGGGAGCTTTGCCAGGGTTACAGTCTTTCTTTGACGGGGTTGAGCATGGCGGCGTTGAAGAGAGCGGAAATGAAGCCCATGGGGTTAACAATATTGGGGTGGAGGAGTGAGTGCGGAGATGAACCAATCGCTAAGCGTTAAATCGGTTACTGCGGTCACTTTGGCCAGTGGTTTGTCGTTATCCATGGCTTTAGTCACCGCATCGGCGGGGCAGGCTCAGGAGTCGTTGCCCCCGGTGCCGTATCGGGTAGTGGTCAACAATCATGGGGATGGTCCGATTTTGCCGGATGCGGCCTTAACGCTCAGGGAGGCGGTGGAGATCGTCAATGGAACCCTACCGCTAGAAGCCTTGAGCCCGGCGGAGAAAGCCCTGGTCACCCCCGCAGACACGGCTCAGATTGTATTTAATTTGGTTGGGGATACTGATATTCGACTCACCAGCCAGCTTCCCCCGCTGACGGTGGCGGGCCTGGTGATAGATGGCACTACTCAGCCAGGGTATGGAGAGATGTCAGACGCTCCGATGATCGTCCCGGTGCCTATCCCCGAGGTGTCTATTAGCCCGGCGGAAGGGTCAGAGGTGCTGCGGGGGTTAACCGTGGTGGCCAACAATATCACCATTCGAGGATTGAGCTTACACGGGTTCTCATCCCAGCATCGGGCTACGGAAACCACCCCCCCAGCGGACATTTTTATTACCCATTTGCCGCCGCCGGTGGATGCGGGGCCAGGGGCACCGGGCTGGCGTGACCTGCGATTTGAAGATGTGGCAGCCGCGCCCCAAGGGGTGGTAATCGAGCACAACTGGCTGGGGGTGCCACCCACGGGGGTGATGCCCGACTTTGCGGAGATGTCTGCCTTTGGGGTGTCGGTGTTTAACGGTGTGGATACGGTGATTCGCCGCAATCGCATTGAGTTTCACGAGGGCAGCGGCATCATCACCGGAGCCCGCGCCCAGGGGATGCAGGTGAGCGAGAATACCCTGATCGCCAATGGGCTCTCGGGGATGCCCGACGGCATTCGTCTGGATGGCGATATTGACGGGGCTGAAATCTTTGGCAATCTGGTTTGCGCCAGCGACGGCAGCGGCATTTTTATGTTTAAGCCAGACGGCACCGCCCGCATTTATGACAACAATATCCGCTTTAACGGGCGGCGACTGCGGCGGGCCGCAATTTACTTAATGGGTAACGGTCACGAGGTCACTGATAACTTTGTGGGCTATCAGCCCGGGCCAGGGGTTGCGATCGCAGCCTATCCCCGAAGCCGCCAAAACCAGATCCTCAACAACCGGTTTGCCGCCCTCGACGGCCTGAGCGTAGATCTCGGCTACAACGACAATTCAGGGGTGGCCGATTTTCAACGCACCGACGGCCCAAACCCGCCGCGTAATTCTCCCAATCGTCGCAAAGATACCGCCAACGCCGCCATCAACGCCCCTGAGTTTGATGCCTACAGTTTCCCCCTATCGGGGGAAGACACCACCCTCACTGGCACCGCCGATCCAGGCTCTGAGGTCACCCTCTACACCGTGGTTGATCAGCAAGGCCGCTACGGAGCCCTTGACGAACAAATCAGGGTGGTCCCCGTAGACGAAGACGGTGCCTTTAGCGCCACGCTCAGTCTGCCCTCGGGGACGCCGGTGAGTGCGATCGCCACCGACCCCAGATACGGCACCTCTGAACCCTCGGCGGTGGCATCAGTGGGTGAGGCTGTTCCGATTTCGCCCATCCCCTATACGGCCACCTGTGAGATTGCCCAAGAACCGCCGCCGGAGCCCCCACCGGAAGAACCGCCGGAGCCGCTGCAACTGCGCGTGCCGAGGCAAATTCACTTTGCCCTCGACCAGTCTTTCATCAGCCCTGAGAGTGGCGACATTCTCGACCAGGTGGCGGCGGTCCTGCAAGAATATCCCTTTATCATCATTGAGCTCGAAGGCCACACGGACCCGCGCGCCAGCAATGCCTACAACCAGGCCCTGGGGGAACGTCGCGCTCGCTCAGCTCGAGATTATCTCCTGCAGCAGGGCATCCCCGCTGAGCGCATGCGCATTCGCTCATTTGGAGAAACTCAACGGGCCACCACGGGCTCAGATCGCATCGACTATGCCCGCGATCGCCGGGTCGAAATCATTTTTGAAGACACTCGCGGGTTAGATATCCTCTATGAGAATCCAGAATCTGACCTGCAAATCGAGCCGTAGGTTTACCCGAGAATTTCATTCTCAAACCTCGACCCTTGTGTGCCGCCGTCATCGTGTTAGGACCTAAGCAATGAAGCGTTTGCTTAAAAAGACATTCCGACAATATTTCTCTACCCCAGCACCCCGCCATCGGGTAGGCAACCGGGGGCGGTTATCCCGTCGGCTTTCGATCTGTGTCTCTGCACTCACCGCGGCGACCCTGGGTGTGTTGGGCCAGCCCAGAGTTGCTCGCGCCCTGTTTGTGTACGAAACTGATTTATCAAACTACACGCCGAACAGCCTGAACGAAAATATTGCCTTTCCAGGCACCCCCGCCAGTATCCAGTTTGATTGGACCGGGGCGACCGACACCTTTGGTGTTCTGGAGCCCACCTCTATTGAAAACCCGGATGATCCCCTCACTCTGAGCGGTGGCTTTAGCCAGGGTAGCCCGCTCAATATTCAATTTGACCCAAACAACCCAGGCGACTCGGTCAACCTGAATATCAGCTTTCTAAATGGAAATACTCCCGCCCCTATCGAACGGCTGCGTCTAATTGTGATTGACGTTGACCGTGACGGGTCTAACTCCTGGCAAGATCAGGTGTTTTTGGGGGGCGATGCACCAACACCGCTAATCACCCCCGCAACCCAGGCATCGCCCCCTTTTCAAGTCTCTCCTGAGGCTGAGGCTCAGATCATCGATCCGATCTCAATCGAAGATGCCGGGGGCCCAGGGCTAGCGACTCCACCAGCCAACTATACGGTCGATATCGCAGGCACGACTCTGACCGGGGTTTATGCCCCCCCTGATACCTACCCCCTTAATAACGGCGACACCGTCAACATTCTGGGCACACCCACCGAACAAAACCCCAACGCAGGTAGCCCGGTTGGGGTTGGGAACCCCTTGCCCGATTTGGTTGAGGGCAATAACCAAAGCCCTGAGGGTACGATTACCGCTGATTTTGGAGCAACCCCAGGCCAACCGGTCAACAACGTTACCCTCTCTTTTGGCAACGGCCCCGCCTCCCCTGCCAACCCCGCCCAACACGGCATTGGTCTGTACACCATCGTGTTTACACCGGGGGTGATTGGCACCGGCAAAAGCGTCAGTGAGCCCACGCCTGGCCCTAATGGGACAGTGAATGTCACCTACACCATTCGAGTCGAGAACTTTGGGGAGGTGACCAACCTGAACGATGTTCAGGTGACTGACAATTTGGCAGAAACCTTTGAGGGGACAGCTGGCTTTACGGTCAGCAACGTGCGTGCCGGGGGCGGGGGTGGCGTTGACCTCACGGTTAATGAAGACTTTGACGGGGTTAACACCCAAACCCTTTTGGCCGATAATCAAAGCCTGGCCCCTGGGGCGTTTACCCTGATTCAGTACGATGTCAATATCAACCCAGCGGTGACAGGGTTGGGGCCTTTTGAAAATACGGCTATCGGTACGGCGGTCACCCCGGTCGGCTTGCCCATCAGTGATCGCTCGGCGGATGACACAGACCCAGGGCCTGACGGGCCTAACCCCGACCCCAACAATGACGGGGATCCGTTAGAAGACATCCCCACCCCGCTGGATTTAACAGATATTCCGGTGCCCGTCCCAGCCATCGGGGTGACTGAACGGGTGGTGTCTTCGATCCCCACTCCAGGTGGGGCCTTCGGCGATGACACGGTACGGGTCGTTTATGAAATTGCGGTCGAGAATATCGGCCCTGAGACGCTCAACAATGTGCAACTTGTCAACAGTCTGGAGGAAACCTTTGGGGATGGCAGTTTCTCAGTGGTAGGCCCGCCCGAATTTATCGGGGGTGCCCCCGCCATCAATAACTTCAACCCTGACTACGACGGCGATAACCAAGGCGTCCTGGGTCTTTTAGGGCCGGGGGTCACCCTCACACCGGGTGAATCCGGGACCATTCAGATTACGGTGGATGTAAATCGCGACAGCCCGACCCTCCAACCCGAACCCGATGGCTCGTTTCTTAACCAAACTGAGGCCACGGGGATTGGGGCAACCTCTGAAACAGAGGTGAGCGATCTCTCTGACGACTTCAACACCATTGATCCAGAGCCACCGACCCTGGTAGACGGGATTGACCCCGACGGCGATGGTAACGCCGGCGGAACCGATCCTCAGAATCCTGAAAACACGCCCACCCCAGTCACCTTTGTAGACCCCACCGTCCCCCAGATTGGGGTCTCTAAGCAAGTTGTCTCTTCAACCCTGATCCCCGATGGGGCCTTTGGTGTCAACACGGCTCGGGTGGTGTATGAAATTGTGGTTGAGAATATTGGCCCCGAGGACCTGGATGATGTGCAGCTCACCGAAAGTCTCGAAGATACGTTTGGAGATGGCAATTTCCAACTGGTTGAGTCACCGCAGTTTACTGGGGGCAACCCTAATCTAGATGCGGTTAACCCCAATTTTGATGGCGATAACCAGGGCGATCTGAATTTGCTTGACCCAGCCAATCTGGAACGCACTTTGCCAGAGGGGGCGTCAAGTACGTTTCAAGTTACGGTAGATGTTGATATTGCCAGCGATACGCTACCCGATACCCCACCGGGGCCATTTGAGAACCAGGTGGTGGCGACGGGCGTTGGCACAGACTCAGGTGTGAACACCACCGATTTGTCGAACGATGCCACCTCAGTCACCCCGGGGCAAGATCCGATTGACCCGAATGATAATGGCCTGGCTAATGAAGATGGGGAGAATGTTCCGACACCTGTCTTTCTAGGCGCAGATATCCGCTTAACAAAGCGGATTACGCAGGTCTTGCGCAATGGTCAACCGCTGTTTGTGCCCCAAATCAATCAGTTTAATGATCAAGACGGTGACGATAGCGACAACCTGTTGCAAACCCTCTCCAACAACGCGCTGCCGCCGGGGCTGTTTAACGCGCCAGACCTGCTTCAGTCTGGGGACACCGTAGAGTACACCGTCTATTTCTTTAATGCTGGCGCAGCGCCGGTGCAAAATCTTGAGCTGTGCGATGTGCTCCGGGTCCCCAATGTACTGCAAACGGGCAGTTTAGAGTTAGCCCCCCCTAGCACAACTCCGCCCACCGAGGGTAGCTTTGTCCCCAGTCCACTGATCGAGGCGCGGGCTCCCTTAGCGCCGCTAGACGCCTCCTGTGAAGATGTGACGGGAACCGGGAATTTCCCGCCGGGGCCAGACGACCAGGTGATTCCGGGTGCTGGGGGCGGTGTGGTGGTTGGGGCCACCGACGGAGATGCCCCCTCTGGGTTAGATTTGGGCGCAAATGAGATCGGGGCCTTTCGCTTTCAGGTTATCGTCCCCTAGGCTAGGCCCAAGGAACGATAACCTCAGCTATGAAACGGGCACTGATCTGTGGCTATTACGGCCACTACAACCTGGGGGATGAGGCGATGCTGGCGGGGATGCTGCATCAGCTGAGCCAGTGGCACCCTGATTTATGCCCAACGGTCTACTCTAACCATCCGGCGGATACGGCCCAACGCCACGGGGTACCGACCCTTGATCAAGCCCCCACCTATCGACGCCGAGCCCTTTGGCGACAGCGGCTTGAGACGCTCTGGGCGATGCTCCAACATGACTATTTTGTCCTGGGCGGGGGCGATTTGCTCAGGGATGGACCCCAGGGTTCGGTGGCAGAGGTCTGGCTTACCCCATTGCAACAGGCTATCCGCCTGCGCTGCCGCTCAGTGGTCTGGGGGGTCAGTGTGGGAGAAATTTGGCGACCTGAGACAGCGCGACGAATTTGCCAGGTGCTAAACCAGACTGAGCTGATTGGTGTGCGGGATGATGCCTCAGCGGATGCGCTGCGATCGCTAGGGGTCACCCAGCCCATCTATGTCGGCCCAGACCTGGCCCTATTGCGCCCTGTGCGGGGAGTTGACTCAGCTGTTGCAACGGTGCCCACAGCCCCTAACCCACGACCGCGCATCGGGGTGTCTTGGCGTGCGATCGCAAATCGCCTGCCCACCCGTACCACGTCAGACACCTTTGACCAACTCCAGCAATCCATGGCTGCCCTGTTAGATTGGCTGGTCGATACCTACGATGCCAACATCCTTTTAATGCCATTCCAATCATTTCCAGAGGCCTATCGTCGCAAACATCGGCCCGCCGTTGACGACTATATCAGTACTCAGGCCCTGCTCCAGGGCTGTCGTCAGGCTGAGCGGATGGAATTGTATGCTGATGTTCCCTACTTAGGACATTTAGATGGTATCCTAACATCGCTGGATTTGATCATCGGGATGCGTCTACACTCTCTGATTTTGGCAGCCCAGGCCGGGATTCCGAGTCTGGCCGTCGAATACGACCTCAAAGTCAACCGATTTATGGTCGCCATCGGCCAGAGCCATAACTCTATCCCTCTTAAGGACTTTACGTTGGCAACTGCCACGTCAAAAGTGACCCCGCTGCTCGAAAATGCCGACGCTGCTCGACGCTCAATCCAAGCTGGTCTGCAGCAATACCGTCAGGCCGGAGCAGCGGCTATGGCCGCATTTGAAGATTTTTGGCAAGCTTAAGCGTGAATGCATCTCCTATTTTTATCGTGGGCGTTCCTCGCTCGGGAACGACTCTGCTGGCCTCGATGCTGTCGGCCCATCCCACCATTGCGATTTCCCCCGAGAGTCATTTTTTAAACTACTGGTTGCCCATCTGGGGGCATTTACCGCTGGATGCCTTTTGGCAAAAACTTCTTCAGAGCAATCGATTTTCCTACTTTGGGATTGACGCGGATGCGGTCTGGTCGCGCGCCCAAACGAAGGGTCAGCCTACCCACCGCACCTTGTTCGAGTCGATGCTAGAAATCTACGCGGCTCAACTCAACAAGGTGCGGTGGGGCGAGAAAACGCCGATGCACTATCAGCATCTCGATCAAATTTTTGACTGGTATCCTAACGCTTCGGTGCTTTGGCTGCTGCGCGATCCACGGGCTGTGGTGTCTTCTTTGTTAAGGGCCCATTGGGCCAGCGACTATACCGACGAAAACGCCCGACTTTGGGATCAAAGCCTGCGGGACTATGAGCGTTACTGGTGCAGCAATGTGCGGGTTAAACAGGTGCGCTATGAAACCCTTCTCACCCAGCCCCAAACCTGTCTTAAGCAGATTTGCGAGTTTCTCGATGTACCCTACATCCCCGATCTCATCAATCGCCGATCACTTGCCAACAGCCCCATTGTCAATCGCCCCAAGTGGGCCGCAAACCATCTTCATCAAGCGTTAGCTCCCCTAGAGATGACCCCCCTCGAAAAATGGAAACAGCAACTGTCTCGGGCCCGGGTAGAAATTATCGAGCAGATTAGCCGAGACGCCATGGCCCGCTATGGCTATACCCCAGTGACATCAGGCAAAACCTTGGGGGGACAGCTACAGTGGCGCAGGGAGCGACTCACGCGCAAACTCACCGAACGGCTACAGTATTGGCAACAGCGACTGGGCAAGGGACAGCCATCTCTGAGAGAGCGGGTTCATGGCACATCTGCTAAGACCTCTGCATAACACTCAATATGCCGTTCAAAGATCTGAGGTAGGCTGAGTTGCGATCGCAGCTGCTGTCGGGCTTGGGGCAGCGTAGGTTGAGCCAGTTGGGCACGAATTGCCTCAGCCAAAGCGGTTGCCGTGTAGGGCGAGAAGGTTGCAATGGCCTTTTGGGGCCGGTCGTTGACCATTGCACCAGGGACCAGTTGATTGTAGGCCTCAATCTGAGGCAGATCCGTTGCCAAAATGGGAATCTCCTGGGCAATCCATCGGGAGAGCGACCCCGAAGCCGACATCGTCTCAAACGGGCAAATAGCTAGATCGCTGGCGGCCAGATACAGATCAAGATCGGCCTCGCAGAGATACCCCGTCACCGTCAACCGGTGGTCTACCTGATGCTGTTGGGCCAGGGTCCACAAATCTTTGAGCAGTCGCGCTTGGCCGTCTACCACCGCCCCCGCAAACACCAGTTGGACTGCCTCTGGCAACTGACTCAGGGCCTCAATCGCCAGGGCATGGCCCTTACGCGGATAAATAAAGCCCTGGAGAGTGATCACCGTCTGAGCCGATAGCCCCAACTTGGTCTTAGCGGCGGTCGTTGACAAAGGAGGGGTTGAATGCAAAACAGACGCCTCCCTCACAAAATGGGGAACGACTTTAATCTGCTGAGCCCCTGCGAAATGGGTCAGCCGCTGTTTTTCTTGGGGGTGGCACGTCAGCACAGCATTGGCTTGCCGCAACAATAACTTCATCGCTTGGCGATCGGCCCCATAGCGATGCCACATATATCGCCAGGTGGTGCGTAGGGCCAGCCGTTGTGCCCCTGAGAAATGTTTATATTTGCACCGCTCTGCCCGCAACACCTGCCAAGCCGACTGGGGCGGATAGAGATGTCTGTGCACATCATGGAGGGTGACCACACAAGGTAGGGAGTGCCGAGCCCGCGCCCCCAGCCAACATTGGAGATGTCGTAAATGGGGACGACCCTCCCCCCACACAAAAGGACTGTATTGAAAATGAACCAGGTCGCACGGAGCAAGTGTTGCCGCCGCCTGGCGTAGTAAATCGCCATTGCGTCGATTATCATGGGTGAGAACCACCGTCGGTTCTATCACGGTGTGGTGCGATCTCGCCGCCATTGCCAAACATCGACCATAGCGAGTGACCCCGCTTTCGTAAGCTTGTCCGGCTGTGGCGAGATGAAGGTATCCCAGCTTCATAATCCCAGTTTCTGATATCCCCGCCTATGATCTGCTGCCCATGAAGGTATCCAAAGGGCATCGCACCCTGTTTGTGACCCAGCTATGCCCCTATCCCGCCCGCGGGGGAGGAGCCATGCGAGTCTGGCAAAACCTCAACATTTTGGCCCAGTCCGGTGAGGTTGCCCTATTTTCAATTTTCAAAGGCCCTCGCCCTGAGATTAAACTGCCCAGTTGTGAACTGCCTGGCCTTAAACAGTGGCACCATTATGACATTGGAGCCCCCCAGCGATCGCGACGGGAAAAGATTGTTCGCCGCCTGGGATGGCTCAGGCCCGGCGGCCATCCCCGCGCTGACTGGCTCTACACCCAGCAGGCCGCCCGACAGCTCAAAGCCCTTATCCAACTATTTCAACCCACCCTGATCCTTTGCGCCGAAATCTGGCCCTATCGCTATTTCCCCATTTTGCGCTCAGCCAGATGCCCCATAATTTTAGACAACCACAATGTCGAAGGCGACCCCGCCCGCTGTCTCACCCCTCGAAATACCCTCGCTAAAATCCGGCACATCGAGCGCCAATGGCTACAGCGCGCCGACCAAATTTGGACCTGTAGCCAGACAGACCGGGATTTACTCCAACAGCTCTATCCCCACGTATCCACCTCTTTACAAATAGTCCCCAACGGCGTCGACCCCACCCTCTACGCAACCCTCAAAACCAACCGTACTTATCCAACTCCTCCACCCTCCACCCTCTACCCTCTACCCTCTACTCCCCCACCTCCCCTATCTCACCCATCTGTCCCATCTCCCCCTGCCTCCCTGGGCAAGGAAACCTTGACCCCTACGATATCTTCCCCCCCTCATTCCCTCACCCTCCTCTTCCTCGGTCGTTTCTCCTACCCTCCCAATGCCGAAGCTGCCGACATTCTTTTGGAACAAATCTACCCTGTCCTCAAACAGCAAGTGCCCGACTGTCGATTAGTCCTCGTCGGTATTGATCCAACCCCTCAGATGTTGACCCTCGCTAGAGATGACGCTCATTCAGACATTGTCGTCACCGGAGAAGTAGACGATGTGGGGCCCTACTTGGCCATAGCCGATGTGATGGTGGTGCCTTTGCAAAGTGGCAGCGGCACCCGACTCAAATTGTTAGAAGCCTTTGCGGCGAGGTGTCCAGTGGTGAGTACCCCCAAGGGAGCCGAAGGGCTAGCTGTCCAAGATGGACAACAGCTCTATCTGCGCTCGACCCCAGCGGCCATCGTCGAAGCTGTCCTAGATCTTTGGAGAAACCCTGACCGGGGGCAACAGTTAGCGCAGAATGCCTATACGTGTCTGTTGCAACACTATGCCTGGTCAACAGTGGCAAAACAGATAGAAGCGGCCTTAACCATGATATAGAAATGACATGGACAAGCTTCAAACGCGAGCGGTATCCTCTCGGGCCAATCACCAGGCTAATCCTCAAGTCAGTGTCGTGGTGCCGCTGTATAACAAAGCGGCCTATATTGCCCGGACGCTGCGATCTATTTTGGCGCAAACCGTGTCGCCACTAGAGGTGATTGTCATCAACGATGGTTCTCAAGATGAGGGACCTGCCATTGTCCAGCAGCTGGCCGAGACTCAGAAACAAGATAAGGGGGAGGTCAACCGTGAGTCTGAGATACAAATTCGACTCGTACATCAGGAAAATGCTGGACCCGGAGCAGCCCGCAATCACGGTCTGCGGCTGGCGCAGGGTTCTCATATCGCGTTTTTGGATGCCGATGATGAGTGGTTTCCGCTGTTTTTAGAGCGGTCCCTGGATCGGCTCAGGGCTCATCCAGACTGTGTGCTGTCGGTGAGTGGCCAGGTGCGCGGGGCGCAGCGCCAAAACTGGAGTGCCACCATGGCCCAGTTGGGTCTAGAAGCGGGGGTTTGGCGACTCCCTACAAACTTGACCCCTGAGTTGCATAAGCCCAGTCTAGATATTTTGCATTCTGGGGCGATTGTGTGCGATCGCACCGTCGTCAATCAGTTTGGCGGGTTTTATAGCCAGGCGGGATGTCGCTATGGCGAAGATCTCTACCTGTGGCTACAAATCATTTTGCACTACCCCATATACCGAGACTTTGGGCCCTTGATGTGGTACCACACCGAAGCCTCCGACCTGGCCGTGTGGCGACAAACCTGTCCCCCCTGGCCGATGCTACTAGAACCTGACCCGATTCGAGCCCACTGCCCACAGCCTTACCAGGAACTGTTAGAGCAGCTGCTGGCAAACTACGCCCTGATCGCCGCCTATCGCTGCGCCACCCAGGGAGATCTTGAAACCGCCCGCACATTACTTAAAGCCTATCCCCGTGTGCAAGCCTCTGCCGCTCGGATTTGGCAGATTCGGTTAGAGATGTTGATCTCGGCGGTGCCAAATTTGCGGCGGTCGCTGCGGCAGTTGAAAAGGTCAGGGGGGGAAGATGGGGGAGATGGGGAAGGGCGGAAGATAATGGAGGAGGACGCGGGGAGGGGGTGACGCGGGGATTAAGAATTAACCTTTGCTATGGAGAGTGCCTATACATTGATCTCCTTCCCCATCCTCCTCATCTCCCCCATCTCCGCGTCCCCGCGTCCCCGCATCTTACTCCCCCGTGCTCTCCTCTGTCCTTACCTTCCCCTCATACGCCTGAATCACCTCGTCATAAATCTCCTCAAGCGCCTGAGTATTCCGATGCAGATCAAAATTCTGCTCAATGTGCCGTCGCCCGGCCATCGCAAACCGCTGCCGCTGCTCGGGATGCTCCCATAAGTCTAAAATTGCCTGCCCCAGGGCGTTCACATCTCTCTCAGGGACCAGCAGCCCGGTCTCGCCGTGGTGCACCACCTCGGGAATGCCGCCGGTGGCAAACCCCACCACCGGCACTTGCATGGCCTGGGCCTCGGCAAACACCATCCCCAACCCCTCGGTGTCGCCAGAGTCTGCGACAATGCTGGGGCCGCCTATCAGCATGGCGCGGTTGAGCCAGTGGCGCACCTGGTCAGGAGCCTGCTGACCCAGAAACTGATAGCGTTTAAGGGTTTGGGCGGCGAGGGCTTCGAGCTGCAATCGCAGCGGTCCCTCCCCAATCACCACCAGGCTGGCCTCCGGGTGGGTTTGCTGAACCCTAGCCATGGCTTGGATCAAATACGCACAGCCCTTTTTCTCAACCAGACGCCCGATAAATAGCACGATGGGCTCTCGGGTAATCGCCTGATCAGGGCGAAACCGCTCTAAATCAACCCCGATATAATGCACCCGGATTTTACTGGCCGGGCACCTGCGTGCCATCAGCTGATCGCGAATAAACCCAGACACCGCCAAAATCTGATCGGCCCTCTGAAAGGCCGCATCGCGTTTATGCAAGAGCAGTGCTCGGAAAAAATCACCCCGTCGATAGACCAGATCTCGACCGCGTAGCGGCGGAGTTGCCCAGGTGGCATCGTAACCGTGGCAGGTGACCACCAGCGGAATTTTTAACCGTCGGGCCAGCGGGGCTGCAAACCCGCCGTCGCCGCCAAAATGAGCATGGAGTAGGTGAGGCTGTCCCTGGGAGAGGGTCCATAGCCAACGCCCAGGCACTTGCCCAGTCAGTTTGTAGGTAAGCTTCCAAAAACTGTTGGGCCAGACTAGCTCTCCTAAAATAATTGGCGCGGGGGAGAGGTGAGTCAAATTGCCAATACGTGAGCTACCGACATATTGCGGCACATAGCGAGTGAGGGCTCCGGCCTGGGCCGGAATAAAGGTTTCAGAATAGGGCAATAGCTGATCTCGATAAATCAGCGCTACCGGCATAGCCACTGTTTCCAGGTATAAAACGGACTCCACAGGCTACTCACAATCAGCTGACGCTCGCAGGCAGCCACCACATCTAAACAAAGACCGTGGGTGATCACATGGTGCAACAGCTTGCGGATATCACTCACCAGAAACAGCAGGGTCATGATAGGACGCTGCCAACGGGCGCAGGCCACCATCCGGGTCGTGTACTTACTCAGCCCCACGCCCTCAAAAAAACGGCGCAAATAGTCCCACTCAAAACGATGGCGTGCGATCTGATGATAGATCCGCATCTTAGGATTAAACCAAATTTCCCAACCGGCTTTCTTAAGGTGGAGCAAGGCTTCGGTATCTTCCCCCTTTTGGGCAAGGCTGTTACCCACTGGTCCCTTTAGAATCAGCACCTCAGGTACATGGGTGAGCCAGACCTGTCGCTGTACCACAAGCCCTGCCCCCGGCGGCACCAGATTGCTCATCGCCCGCCAGCCATGGGTAAAACAAATCGTTTCATCACGCTCAATCACCGGCATAAAGGAGGCGATGCGATCGAAGTGTGCCGGGGGCGGAGACTCATAGCGGGCATGGATCTGCCCCCCAAACGCCGCCGCCTGAGGATGGGCTTGCCCAAAGCGATAAGCAGCCGCCAGCCAATTGACGTGGGGAATATTATCATCGTCTAAAAATCCTACCCATCTCCCCCTGGCCTCTAACAGCGCGCGACGACGGGCAAAAGAAGCGCCTTGCTTGGGCTCTAGCACGTAGCGTAGTGAGCATTTGGGCGATCCCTTTGGCCAGTCCAGACGAAACTGCTGAATAATGGCCTGGGGGTTATCGGTACTATTGTTATCGACAACTAAAATTTCCCACTCAAAATCTCCCTGCTTAGAAGTGCCTATCAGGGACTGAGCTTTGAGCGCCGCTAAAATTTTGGGCAACCGCTTAGCGCCATTGTAGGTGCGAATCGCCACAGAAAAGTCAACCATGGGCATCTGGGGCAGAAAGCAGCGGGCTTTCCCAACGGGTTGGGACATAGACCATTACTGTCGACTATAGTTGTGACTATAGTAGGTGTGACTATAGTTCCGAATATAGTTTTGGTCCGTCGCTTTAGCCTGTGATCTCAGCCCACAGCTTGAAACCGTAGTTTTAGACAATGCCTTAAAACTATACCGTTAGACCCTCCTTTCGGTCAGGTCTTTCAGACTGCATCATTGTACTGAGATTAACTGTAAACCCTGAACACTCTGCTTTCAAAAATAGCTACCCTGTGGACTAAACCTATCAAACTCCCATCAAGTGTCGCACTTTAGAACATCGCCTAGCCTATCAACCGCACCAGTCTGGGCAAGCCGTTGTCTCTTGCCAGCCGTAGGGATGGTGGGCACATATTAACTGGACGCGCTCTTGGGTGCCGTAAGCAATGCCATGGTAGTGTTGACAGCCATCACAGACCGAAGGACAAGACGCTGTCGCGGGGTTAAATCCCAACTGCGATCGCAAAATCTGTAACTTGCTTTGGAGGCGATGCCAACGTTGATAGCTGCGCGCTCGACAGCGCTCCGTCATCCGGTGGGTAGAGACAGCAGCCATCAACATGCTCCTTGTTCAAATAAATCCATCTCAAACAGCCCGCAAAATCATAATAATCCTTTGGAGAATTGTGATAGCGAACTGACATCTTCCAATATAAAAACTTTCTAAGACTTTAGTTTGCTTAATGCGATGAATTTGTGACATTAGCCTTTTAGAAAGCAGGCTGAGCAAGGGTGAAGCCCGCTTGGTAAGCGCGAAGCCCTCTTAGGATGAGGTTATTTCAGCATGAAGTCATCTTAAGTGATCTGTTTTGAGGAATCGTCACAAACAACTCTGTAGAATCACTTATCCCTATACAGGTTGCATTTAACCCATTCAACAAAAGGACCCACTATGCCTCTACTCCCCCTAGTCGCCCTATTGGTATTCTTTGTTTTGTGGACCCGTGAAACCCTCTACAAAACTGAAGCTACCCCTAATCCCCAGTCGGACAGCTCACAAACCCAACCCTCTCCAGAAATTGACGCGCTCATCAAAGACTATCTAATCAGGCAATACCTCAGCAAAGGGGAGGCCCCAAGGTCTTAACCTCTCATCTTGAGCGTTATGACCTCGAGCCCTATGACCGTTGCAAGGGAGTGACCCACCAAAAAGCGTCCGCTAAATTTAGCGGACGCTTTTTTAATTTAGATTCAGCCGAATAGCTTACTTAGGCAGGGCTGACTTCGACATGCTGTAGGTACCCCCACGACCACGGCCCCAATCACCATTGCGAGCACCCGCTGAGAGAATATTAGAAACCCGGTTACGCGCCTTGAGGAAAGTTGCCTTGGGCATATCGCTCTTGAAGATCGCTTCCATAATCTCTGCAATTTTGAAAACTTGCTCAGGTTGAGCATTCAAAATATTTGCAACGACATCCGGCAACGCTGACTTACGAAAAGGCTCTTGCACATAGCGCTGCCAGTTAGGGGCCTTACCTGGCTTTGCTTTACGGGCAGCCGGTGCTTTCCGAGGGGCCTTTGCCTTAACTGTCTTCGTCTTTGTCGCGGCGGCCTTTGTCTTTGTCGCAGTCGTTGCTTTTGCTTTTGCGGCTGGAGCCTTAGCAGCGCGCTTGGTTGTCGTTTTCTTTGCTTTGGTAGGGGCTTTTGCCTTTCTAGTCGTTTTCCTAGGGGTTGTCTTAGTGGCTGGCTTGGTAGCCGTTACAACCTTGTCGAGCGCATCTAGGGAGATGGCAGCCCCATTGCTATTGGCCGGTGATTGAAACATATCAATCACTGTTTGCAATCCTTGACGTTGGCCTTGGATAGCAGAGACTTTTGCCATTAACTGGGTTTCTTGAGAAGCCAACTGAGCCTCGGCTTCTACTAGTTGAGAAAGAACAGCGTCACTCATAGTCTTGATTAACCTCGCGAATGTGCACAAATTG
>JBCBQD010000035.1:0-30520 GCA_039820425.1 Cyanobacteria bacterium J06635_1 | reverse complement strand
ATTACCACTGAGGTCAGCGGTGCCTCCCGTGACTGTGATATCGCCAGCTCCGTTAACCTCTGATACGGTCGGTAAGGTTGTATCTGGTTGAATGTCAGTGACCACCTGGGCGCTAACCTCGGCTGACATCAATACCCAACTACTCAGGCAGCCTATCGCAGCGTATAGACCTGGTTGAGCTACGGTGCTGCTGATTATCGACGTAATTGGGCGTTGGCATTTTGTCAGCATTGTCTACACTCAATCACGAGCCTGTATTCTGGCTTGATTATGACTTTATTTTTTAACTTTCCGCAGGATTGCCCCTAACCCTAACATTACTACCCCTACCAGGCCGCTGGTTGTACCCGGTTCAGGCACAGAAGCCGTGTCTTTGTCAGGCAGCGTGACCGTTGATAAATAAGCCTCTTGAGCATAAAACGTTCGCCAGGATTCCTGACGAAAGCTTGACCGACTGCTACTGCGACTGCTGCGACGGCGATCGTAGCGCTTGCTCTCTTTGAGCAGTTTATCGATTTCTTCATCCCGATTTTCTTGCAAAGACTCAACCAGATTGGGATTGGCCTCTAAAAATTCAACGCTGATCCCCAGTGACTGTGCCAATTTCTCCTTAGCCTGACGCTCCAGCAGAGATACATTAAAGCTGCCTTCTTCACTGAGATCCCAACCCAGTGCATCAAAGGCGAGCAGGTCAAGGTTCGTGATTTGCTCCCGTTTCCCTGGTTTGAGGAGCGGCTGCATAATACCTAGCGAATTTGTCTGTTGTTTCCAATGGCTGGCTTGAAAGTCGCGCAGGCCAGTGCCTAGGGAAAAAGTGCCCAGCTTTGTATTGCCACCATCTACTGAAAAATACTTTTCTTCGTTACTAAAGGTCAAATCTGGGATGCCTTCACCCACACTTGTAGCAGAATAACGAAACAGATCTAAATTGGTTGAGAATTTCAACTGATCTCCCTTAATCTCTTTACCTTCGAGCTTTTGCTCTATAACGACACTGATAAAACCTGGATCATCTATGCCGCTGATAAACCCCAAATTGTGCCCAATCTCATGGAGGGCAACCGCCACAAAGTCTAATTGATTACCGCCGATGCCCCCAACCACGTCGTAATTCCAACTCGCTGACGTATTGGAGAGATCGCTCATCAAGATGACGCCATCAAGCTCCCAGCTTTTTTTATACTTATCGTAGGCTTCTTCATATTTTTCCTTTTTGCTATCGCAGTCATCTTTTTTCTGCAGGCACGCTTCGTATTTTGCGTACTCTTTGTCATATTTCTCTTTTTCTTTGGCTGCTTTTTCATCTTCTTTAGCAGTATCAATGATCCCTAATGCTTTTGCATTGGCTCGGGTCAGGTTTAACTCCTTAACCTTTTCGATAAAATCCTGATCCTCTTTATTGCCTTGATATCCGAACCTAAAATCTTTGGCTGGCAAGCCACCATAGGCGGAGGCGTCTGTTTGAGAGGTGATGTCTGCGTTGAAGGCTTCAACCAGCTTTTCGTAGTCATATTCAGGCTCTAGCCCCGGCAAAGCGCCGCCGACAGTGCCACTCGGTAGGAGGTTGGTGGTCTCAACATAGAGATTGAGAGTGACATCGTCTTTTAGATAAGACGACCAGATCCCCCCCGCGATCTCAAAGCCAACCATCTGCTCCAGGGATGTATTGGGTCCGTAGGTAAACCGAAAATTGGCAGCCTGGGCAGGTGTTGTGGACAGCAAGGCCGCTGGTATCCCCAGCAGCCCGAGCAAACAGGCGTAGCGCATCCACCCGTTATTAAACTTCTGTACCTTCAGCGAACACATAATTCATCCCAAAGTGAGCTATTTCTTTTTCTACATCACTGGCAAAATTTCCCTGCAAATAAATTCCGCGATATCACGCAAGCTTCATGGAAAGATATGGTAGACGTCAATCCTTAGGCTATGAAGCTGTCCACCAAATCTGTGAGTGAATTACGCAGATGCGGTGGACAGTGTGTATCGTGGTCACCTATGAAACTTCGCCATAAGTTATGTAATGGGTAGACGCCTTACATTTGCCATAAGTTTCCGAGGGGTGCATACATATTATGCTTCCATCTGAAAGATATTATGGACTTAAATTTATGGTATTTACGGTTAGCCCAAGTTTTAAGATCCTCAAACCTTGATACCTTCTTGATCAAACCTGACATGGGCACCTGCTTTAGAGAGGGCTTAGCAATTCAGGGCATTTGTTGTTTGGGTGCGATCGCAGCGCTATCTTCAGCCATATTGATGATGATACGGAGCCCAGATAACGCCGTTTTCACAAAACGAGGTATCGGCTCAGCCGGTAGGGCCCTGGTTTTCCATAACCCACTGGCGAAATAGGGGCACGATGATATGCCATTTGCCTGTGTCTGATTCGGCAGTGTCTAATTTGACGACATCGTGGCGTTGCAGGGTGTTGAGGGCTTGCTCGATGACCTCTGGCGATAGCTCACCCAGCTTACGTCTGATCTCTGATAGGGATAGCCCATCAGGGTCAGGAGCCAGGATTTTAAGCAGTGCTTGCTGACCGTGCGCATCCTGTGCAGCCTGGTTCCAAACACCCGTGAAGTAATAGCGACCTTTAGCGAAAAAGTCGGTGTGTTGGATAACAGCGGTTAGGTCCTCGGGGGTAAAGATTGGCTCACGGTTGCGACCCTGCTCAAAGACCTGGTGGTTATATTGGCGCACGAGTTGAAAGCCGATCAGCTGGGTCAGGTAGGGCTGACCTGCGGTGAGTCTATAGATCTCATTGAGGGTGTCGGGGGTGTAATCGAGGGTGAAATCGTCCGACGGGTTGGCCAGTAGCTCACGGGTTTCACCAATGTCAAAAAAGCCGATGCGGATGGGTAAGACGCTGGCAAACAGCGGGTTGAAATAATCTGCGGTCATTTCCTCAAGGGTGTGCAGCCCCGCAAAGGCAAAGGCGATGTTGGGGCTCATTTGCAACAGCCCTCGCAAGAATCCGAGAAAATCTGGGCTGAGCTTGCCAGCGGCGATCAGGTCTTCAATCTTTTCAAACTCATCCAGGGCGATGATTAAACCCTGTTTATCTTTTAGTTGTTTGCTGATGGCTTGAATAAAGCGCCGAAAGGTGGGATAGGGCAAATCCAACAGATCTTCATCTTTTGGGGGTGAAATCGAGAGCGTGTGGCTAATGGCATCGCTAATCGTGATTAAGACCTCGCCGACACCTTGGGAGACCGCCCCCAGATTGAGCAGGTTAACATAAGCCACCTGGAGATTGTTGCCCAAAGTGTGAGACAGGTTTTTGAGAATAGAGGTCTTGCCCATGCGGCGATGACCATAGAGTACCACCGACTGAAGCTGATTACCCATCAGCCAGAGTTCTTCAAGTTGTTGGAGAATGTCTTTACGACCTGTGAAAAGATTGCCCTCGACCGGGTCGCCTGCCACGTAAGGATTTTGAACAGGTTCTATGTGGGTAACATCGCCCACATCGGTGGCAATAGCCAATAATTTCTCTCGCCAGGCTTCAGCAATTTTGATGATCAGCCCCCGCTCAGCTTGGGGAATATGGTCTGATTCTTTAAGCAAATTCGTTAACTCCCCCAGGGCCCGGTTAAGTGCCAGGGAGCGGGCAGAGCGAGAATAGCTTTGATAAATAATCTGAGCATTGTTGACCACGCTACGGAGTCGGGCGATGACAGCCCAGGTGTAGGTTCGGAGTAATGGACTGTCGGGAACGCTAGAAGCTGTAGTGAGTTTTTTGTCGTTTAACTGCTCGATCTCTGCTGCAATAGCGAGATAACTGGCAAGTTGTTGCATCTCTGTCCCATGAGGCAAATGCTGTACCTTCGAGAATGCCCTGACTGCTTTGTTAGGTTTATCTTGATAGAGGTACCAGAAGCCTGCTGCTATTGCACGAGTTGGGGTATCAAGTCTTGGATGAGTATCAAAGCTAGATTTTAATCGTTGTTTCCAAACGTCGGGCAGATAGAAAATTCCGTCAATAGCTTCCGCTTTCAGTTTGTTAGATAAGGAAGCAGAAATATACAAAATCAAATCCCAGTCGAAGGTATTGTCAGCAAGTTGGGCGGTCCTCAAGAAAAGTAAATCACTTGGCAGTTGATCAAGCACTAGTTTGGTTGCATTAACTATGGGTATAAACTGTTGTGTGTAAGACAGTAACTCGTTGAGGTTGTGAATTGCTATATTCCAATCTTGGAATAGCCAGCTGGAAAGTTGATTGGATAACAGTGCTGATGGAATCGGTGTTACACGACTAAAAAAATTTAGTCGGCAAATCGATAAACTTCTCAACAATGTGACTATTGCCCATATCTCGGGACGTGATACTGCAATGCCTCCTGCTACAACAAAGGCAATAATGAATGCAATCCCAAATGCAACATCTGACGCGACAACGAATGCAACTCCCAATGTGAAGCCTAACGCCACACCTAAAACCATGCCTGTGAAGACAAATGCGATAATGAATGCAATGCCTATGAAGATGGACGCAACAACAAATACTATACTTACGACACGAAATGAAACGCCTATAACACTTCCTGCGATACCGAATACTACACCAGACACCACACCGAACGTAACACCTTCCCCAAAGGTAAAGACACCTAACATGAAACTCGCGACACTTGATGCCACGAACAATGCAATACCAAATGCAACACTTGCTGTAACACTAAATGTGATCCCTAGCCAAATACCTCCCACGATGCCAACTGAAACACCTCCCACGACACCAAGTCCAAGTTCAAATAAACTGACTGAGATGCCTAAGCTATTTAGAAAAAGTGCAATAATGAGAGGGATAACAATTGTTAAAAATAATCCTTGAAACCAAAAACTGATCTGAATGGGAGATGCCCGCCACCACTCCCATCTTTCCTGCCAAGTTTTGCAGGTATTAAGTGCTTTCTCCTCACCAAAGGTTTCGACATACCATCTCAATGCCTGTGGAAAAAAGAATATCCAACCCAACAGTTGTAGATAATCCAGCGGATTTGATAGAGATAAGGGCTTACGACGTTTGGGAGCTAAGTTCAGTCGAGGTATCGTATTCGATTTCATCCTGATTGCCCTTGAAAAATCGCATAGCGTTGATAGCAAAGACTCACTACCTGTCTGGGTTGACCTTGACTAGTTTGAATAATCTGCAAAATCTCTGTTTCAGTAAACCGAATAGGCGTTTGATGCAAGCGGTCGGCAATGAAAGCACGAATGACTTTCTCATCCCAGGGTTGGACAATCTCTTCTAAACAAATGCCTGACAGCGGCGACACCATACCGTCTGCGCTGTCAGGGAAAAGTCGATCCAATGGCCTGGAAGCTGCCACCACCAATCTTAGTGGGGCATTTTTTCCCTCGGCCAAGCCCCTGAGCTGCCCGCGCACCTGATTGGTAAAGCCATCCCAGGTCATTTTCTCAAGTTCGTCTAGGAGTAACAGCAGTCGCTTTGGCTCCAGAGCCCGCTTGAGCCGAAATCCTTTGCTTTCTTCAAGCCCAATTTGATCGCACAGGGCAAAGTAAAAGTCTGATTCATCTTCGACGTGGCGCAGATCCAGATAAATCGGTTCTCGATAAGGGTTTAGTTTTTCTTTGGCCTGATACTGTACTGCTTTGAGCAAAGATGATTTGCCAATTTCCCGGTCGCCAATCAGAGCCACGCTGCTGCCGCTGTTCAAGATTTCAAAAATCCGCTGGAGGGTTTGTACCCGTCCAAAAAACTTCTCAGGCGAGTCAATGCGGCCACTCAGGGGGCTAAACGGGTTAGGGGGGAGCACTTCGCTGAGGGGCACTTCACTCACAATAGACAATGTGATATCACTCTGCTGCCCCCCCTGTCCCGTGAGATTGCTCAGCAAAGTCTTTAACTCTTGGATCTGTGCCAGGATATTTGCCACGCCTTCAGAGGTCGTTGTTTGCTCAGACTCAATGGACGTCAATTTTGCCAAGGTCTGATTTAAGGCGTGCGGTACCGCATGGGAGATCGCTTGCAAGGCATGCCCCATATTCTGCAAGGTGATCTTTTGGTCTGCCAGGGTGTGATTGATTTCAACTAACAACTGAGTTTCAAAAAACGCTTGCAGCTCTGGATTTTGACTCAGCTGTCGGGCAAAAAAGCCACAGATAGTTTCAAACAAACCCGTTTCAGCCTGTTCGAGTTTCTCAGTGTAAAGTGAGATCGCATTTGCTGGGGTCGCAAATCTAATCAGCGCTTGTCTGGCCTGCTGCGCCACGCTCTGGGCGGGTTCAGGATTCGAGGATAAAAAGGCTTCTAGATCCTGTAAAGAGATCTCAGGCACTTGCGCTAAATCGCCCTGATTAACCGTTTTAATGGCTTGAGCGATTTGGTTGAGTTGGCTGTCTAACCAACGAATATCCGCCTTAACTGTCGGCGGACAATCGCGTTGCCCTCGATACATTTTAGGGAACTGCCCAATCAGCTTCGCTTTACATTCTGAACTAATACTTTCAAGCGCCTGCAAATACGACAGCCAGAGTGCTTGCCTCAAAACCTGACTCAGGGGGGCTGTCTCTTTGGATTTCAGGGCTTTTAGCAGAGATTGACAACCCAGCAAAAAGGCAGCATCGGCGCGATTGCCTATGATGCCGCCGGTCACAATACTCACGCCTTCAGCAATCAAGCCTGCCGACTGCACCGTGGTGACCGATGCACCCACTACCAATGCCAGCAGACCCGCTAACGCCAAACCTATACTCCTCAGCCAAAGGATATCTATATTTACGATAACCCACTTCAAACAGGGTTGATTTGTAGATATCGCTTTGGCCGCTTCGCTTAGGAACCTGTTGTAAGGGTGTCTCGATGTTCAATGGCGCTACGTGGTTCGCGTGAGGGAGTTGTGTTTAAGGAACCTTATTTTTTCGGCTCCACCAGCTGAGCGGCTGCATTAAAAAACTGACGCTGGATGCCCTGGGTGACCAGTAACGCCGTCACCAGGGTTGAGAACGCCAACATGAACATGATCAGCATTTGATACAGGGCCGCATTCAGCGGGTCGATGCCGCTCAGTAGCTGGCCGGTAATAATGCCAGGGAGCGTCACCAGCCCCACCACCATCATGGAGTTTATCGTGGGAATCAATCCGGCTTTGATGGCTTCGCGTCGATAGCTGGCAATGGCCTGATCGGGGGTGGCCCCCAGACTGAGGTGGGTTTCAATCTCAACCCGGCTGGTGCGCAGGGCTTTGACCAGACGCTCCCCTGCGATCGCAGCTGCATTCATGGCATTGCCAAACACAATCCCCGTCAGCGGGATCAAATACTGCGGTTCATACCAGGTGGGCGGACGCAGCACCGCCAGACTGGTGTAGGTGATGGTCAGGGCTGTACTGGTGAAGATGGCCCCCCACAGCCAGGGCAGGAGTCTGGGCAAATCTTTGCTAATCCGATTGCGGGCGGTCAGGGCCGCCACGGTCAGCATCACCGCCAGCACCAGCAGTACCAACCAGGGTGTTTTTGCATCAAAGACAATGAACAGGAAAAAGCCCACCGCAAAGAGTTGGGCCACGGTGCGAAAGGTTGCGATCGCAAGTGTCTGCACCAGCCCTAACCGCTGCCAGGCCGCCAACCCAATTGCCATCGCCATCAGGCCCAAAGCCCAGACAATCCGCAGGGGATCCAGCTCAATGATTTGGGAATTCAATGAATCACTCCAGTCCTTAGATAGAATCTAAAAGTTAGTCCAGCACCCATCATACGCAGTTAAGGAACCGCGATCGCGTGAACACCATTCCTCCCCTCGATTTAACGCAGCAGTACGCCACCATCGAAGCCGAAGTCAGCGCCGCGGTGCTAGACACCCTGGCATCCGGGAAATACATCAATGGCCCAGTGGTGCAGGAATTTGCCCAGCAGTTTGCTGACTATGTTGGCACCGAACACTGTGTGGTGTGTAATTCGGGCACCGATGCCCTTTATTTGGCATTGCGGGCACTGGATATTGGACCAGGGGACGAGGTGATTACCTCCCCGTTTACATTCATTGCGACGGCTGAAACCATTAGTGCAGTGGGGGCTAAGCCTGTTTTTGTCGACATTGATTTGGGTACCTTTAATCTCGATCTCGATCAGATCGAAGCCGCCATCACTGATCGGACTAAAGCGCTGATGCCCGTGCATTTGTTTGGTCGCCCTGTGGACATGACCCAGTTGATGGCCATTGCCGAGGCCCACAATCTGTCGGTGATTGAAGACTGTGCCCAGTCAACCGGGGCCACCTGGCAAGGCCAGCGGGTCGGCAGCATCGGGCATATTGGCTGCTTTAGCTTTTTCCCCAGCAAAAATCTGGGGGGCTGCGGCGACGGTGGGGCTCTCACCACCCACAATGCTGAGATTGCCACCCAAGCCCGCATTATTCGCGAGCACGGCAGTCGAGTTAAGTATCACCACGAAGCCATTGGCATCAACAGTCGCCTGGATTCGGTACAGGCCGCTATTTTGAAAATTAAGCTGCAGTACTTAGACAAGTGGAACCAGGGTCGGGCCAGGGTCGCTGAAAGATATCATCAGCTATTGGCCCCCCTCGACAACCTTCAGATGCCCCAGGTCCCTGCCGGGGGGACTCCCGTCTGGAATCAGTACACGCTGTTGCTCACGTCTGCCCAGGGTGACGAGCGCGATCGCATCCGGGCCACCCTACAGACCAAGGGCATCATGACCATGGTGTACTATCCTATACCGCTCCATTTGCAATCGGTCTATCAGGACCTTGGCTATGGTCCTGGCAGTTTCCCGCGCTCAGAGCAAGCCGCCAGACAGGTGCTATCTCTACCGATGTTCCCAGAGCTCACCCTCGAACAACAAGAACGGGTTGTGTACGGCCTAAAAGAAGCGATAATCAGCCTAAGCTAATAATCCGGCTGGTCAATATACAACTCGTAGGCACCGGAATAGTTTTTAGCAACCTTCGAAGTCTTCGACGCAATCTGATATTCGCCATTTGTGGCGTTGCCACAGAGTCTTGCCAGATTTACCGTCTGGCCGTTTGAGTAGGTAATGTAGCAGGCATAGCCAGGGTCACTGGTGTAGGGCGAAAACTGAGGCACATCAGATGGATAAACCTGCCCCAGCGGCTGACTCGGTGGGGCTGGGGGGGCCACCCCCGCACAGTTAGGGATGTTGTCAAACTTAGTATTGGTATCAGAATAATTAGAAAATCGATACCGCCAGTCCACTAGATTCTGACGATATTCGGGGGTGATCGCCGATGAGGCGATGATCAAACTCGCAATTTCTAACGCTTTGTTCCAATCTTGATAGCAGATCGCCTGGCGCAGATCTTCTTTGGCCTGGTCAACGGATTTAATCTGGTCATAGGGCACTTCTGCCTGAGCTGCTTTGGCATGACCAGCGACCGCCAGCAGAGAAGCACACGCAACGATTTTAGAGACTTTCATATAACGCTCTCATCACCATTCTTCAGTAGTTACAGTGCCCTCAGCAGTGAATCAGAGCTTTTTGAGAATTTGGGCAGGAAGGGAAGGGGGGGGAGATGGGGGGACGCGGGGACGCGGGGACGCGGGGACGCGGAGATATCGGAGGCATCGGAGGCGCGGAGAGGGGGAGATGGGGGAGCAAGGGCTGGTCTTGTACCTGTCCAATGCAGGATTGACCGCCATCAACCAAGAATCGTAGGGTGGGTTATATGAGCGCCCGAATTTATCCGGGTTACCAACCCCACTCACCACCTCGACCAGCAACCATGATCAATAGCCCCCTAGACATCACCTGGCATACTGGCTTTGTTGCCCTGTGGCTTGTCCTGGTGGGTGGGCTCTCAGAGGGGGCACGGCGGCTGGGCTATTCGCCAGAGACGACCCGCAAAATTGTCCACATTGGCGCAGGCCACGTCATTCTGTTTGCCTGGTGGCTGGCGATCCCGATGTGGATAGGGGTGGTCGCCTCGGTGCTATTTGCCGGGGTGGCGCTGGTGTCATATCGGCTGCCGATTTTGCCCGGCATCAACAGCGTGGGGCGCAAAAGTCTGGGCACCTTTTTTTATGCCCTCAGTATTGGGGTGGTGATGGGGTGGTTTTGGCCGCTGCAGCAGCCTTTTTATGGGGTGATTGGCATTTTGATTATGTGCTGGGGCGATGGCCTGGCGGCCCTGGTGGGGCAGCGCTGGGGGCGGCATCCCTACCAGCTGCTCAGTGAAAAAAAGAGCTGGGAAGGCAGCTTAACCATGCTCGTGGTTAGCTTTGGCGTTACCGCTGCCGTGCTCGTCCCCCTGCAGGGCATGGGTTGGCAAACCTGGGCGGTGGCTGGCTGTGTTGCGATCGCAGCCACCCTGCTTGAAGCCTTCTCCAAACTGGGTATTGACAACTTGAGTGTGCCGGTAGGAGCCGCTGCGATCGCCTTTGGCCTCAACTCTCTGTGGCTGTAATCCCTGGACAGCTTCAACCCAACTAAACCCCCAAATTTCACCAAAAAAATAAATTGGCTATGCCCAAAATTAAACCTTTTTCAGTCACGATGATATCGGGGATTGTAAGTTTTCTTTTGTAGTAATTTTTTCACAATCAGGGCATCAACCGCTGCATTCGTCGATCTTAAGGTTGTGAGCAAAACAGCTACGGACTTTACCAACATGGCAATATAACCAGTGGTAAAGTCATTACAGAGTTCTAAACTTGGAGCTTTCTTGAAAGCACTCTAGCTTAGTCTCGGGCTGGGGCAATCGCTTTGCAAGCAGCCCAAAATGATCCGTCGTTACAGCCGCTGATTGACACTTGTTTTGTTCCTGATCACCTGCTCGGTATAACTTATTGTGTTTATGTTTAAGCGAAAGGTCTCTCCTCAATTGACTTATCTAAGTCAAGGCTGTGAAATTGAAGGCAATATTCGTGCTGAAGGCATGCTAAGGGTTGACGGCACCATCCGCGGTAATGTCAATGTAAAAGGCGACATTGAAATTTCCCAAGCGGGTCTGATCGAAGGCCCGGAGATTAATGCCCAAAATATTTCAGTACAGGGCACCTTAAAGGCCCGTGTGTTTGCAGAGGGGAAGCTCATCCTCAGTAGCACGGCGCGTCTGGAGGGCGATGTGATTGCGGGCTCTTTAGAAATCGAACCCGGCGCATATTACACCGGCTATATCGAAACTCGAGATACCAAATCTTTACCGCCGTCCCGAGATTTGCCAGAACTCTATGGCACGGTGGAGTCTATAGAAGCCTCTGGTTAAGGTCGCTGTCACCCTCATGATGAGTGTCACAACATCAATATCACAGTTCAGTTCCCGAGTTAATAACGCAAGTCAACACGCCAATCAAAGTCTGGTTAATACCGGAGCGCGATGGCGTGTTTAACTTCCTGGCAGCGGGCTTTGAGAACTTCGATAGCGGGCGTGGCCTGTTCTAGAGTACTTTGCTGGGCGTGTTGCTCGAGTTGCCCGGCTATCTCTGCTAGGGCATTGGCCCCTACATTGGCACTGGCTCCCTTAATATAGTGGGCCAGATGTTCAACGGTGGGTGCATCCTGTGCATCCATAGCCTCAACCAGCCGGAACAAACTATCTTCGATATCTGTCACGAACAGGCCAAGCAACTCTTGCTCGAACTCAGGATCGTCTCCGGCAAGTTGAGCTAGCTGATTCCAGTCGAAGGTAGGGTTTGTCATGGTTGGGACCATATTTATCGGGGCTAAACAGCCGGGTTTTGATTAATACTCTCCAGCGTATCGAAAGCGACAGACCGATCTAAAGAATAGCGTCAACTTTATTAGGTTTTTACAGATTTATCAATCTCGCTTAAATCTGGCTCACCCATCCCCTGTTAACCAGGCTAGCAAGCATAACCCCACCGCCAAGAATAGCCAGCGTGGGAAGAATATCCAACTGAGCAAGATATCGGGAATGCTGTCCAAGATTGAACAAAACACTGCGCTAATCATTAATGTGATCAGCAATATCGCAAAGCTCATGGGGTTGACGAAGGTTTTTGCTTAAGGTTTTTGCTCGACATACAGTAATTTTAGAAGACAGACCTCAACTCAAACCTAGATTAGACCGCTATGGAAAACCCCGCTGCCTACGACTGGATTTTAATTACCCTGGCCCTTTTATTTTTAGCGGGGGGGTTTTGGATGTTGTTTAGCAACCTTAACGATGTCAACAAGCGGATGTAAGATCGCCTTAAGCTTGACGCAGTCCTATGCCCGCCAATCAAACAGTCGGGCATAGCCGTAGGCAATGGCTTCACTGACCACATGGCGAAAGCCCGCACTCGAACGCCACCAATGGTTTGGATCGTAGTTGGGTGAGGTGGCAGCAATCACCCCAACTTTGACCGTAGGGGCCAGGGTATTTCGATACACTAACCAGCTACGCCGGGCATGGGCCGATAAGGTTAATATGTTTACCGCCGTTAGCTCTGGTCGATGCTGCTGTAGCCATTGATGTACCTCAAGCGCAGCGGTGTAGGTGCGATAGTGATTGACCTGGGGGCAGGGCACCACCGCCAGTCGTGAAGGCTCAACGCCTAGTTTTTGAAGGGTTTCTGCTGTTAGCTGAGCCAGGCTCTCATACTTGGACAAATGGGCTCCTTTCCAAATGGGTTGTCCCACAATGATGGCCCACTTGTAGTCGCCGTAGGTCAAGGCGCGGGCGGCAGTCTCGACCGCATGGTCGGGAATCCACCCCTCGATAACAAGGGTGTCGGTGGCCAGGGGGGCGGTGATGCTGAGAAACTTTGCTAATTGTCTAAAGCCATAAATAATCGCTGCGATCGCAATTGTTGACAATCCCAGGAGCCCACCTGCCAGCCATAGCCCTGCCATGAATTAGGGTTTCTCTAAAGGTTTAAGAATCGGGTTGACGTATTTGGTTTAACACTCAAGATTGAACCGTCCGCTGCTGTGCCAAATAGTCAAAGACGCTTTTATCCCCAATGTCCGGTGGAATGGCCTGAATCACTTTGCGCAGGGCAAAAATGACGAAGAGCACGGCCCAAGCCACCAGCAGACCTTGCTCTACGGCCATTGGCAAAATCGCACTCAGGTGGCCCAGCAGTAGTAGCGGCACCATCGGCGTTAGGAATTTGGTCTCTAACCGGTTAAAACAAAACGCCTCTTTGAAGAAAATGCCGGTGAGGGCCGCAAACGTAAACCCGATCCCTAAAATCGTCAGGGGTTGCTGATAGACCGTCAGCGCCAGTGGCTGCGGATTGAGAAACGCCACCGCCAGACTCACCACACCCCCAATGGCCCAAAACACCTGAAGGGCTCGATGTAGCGATCGCATATAGATGTGGATGTTAAATAAGCTCACCCCCAGGGCTAGCCAAAAGAGCCCATAAAGCCCCGTTACCCCCCACAGCCCCCAATTAGAGTGTCCTGCAGCCAGTGCTAGACCACTGCCCAGGGCAAAACAAAGGGCTGCGATCGCAAGCCCACCCCGGTAAACCACCACTTCTCGGCGATCGTCCTCTGTAATTGAGAAAGTCCCAAACTGGCCTTCGTAGATTTCGGGGGGAGCTGATGTCATTAGTTTTTTGGGCAACGTAACGATTTTGCAGAGAGCAGGTTTGAGTTTTTGGAGGTTAAACCATATCCAGTTTGAAAACTTAAGTTTTTCCCATAGGGCGAACTACAGGTCTGGACGTGGACGAGGTGTCAGTTAATTTGCTGTGAGACGCTGATCTCAAAACTCAAAGCTCAAAACCTGCTTGCCTATATTGTGGCATTAGCTGATGACAATTGTCTCTTTCAAATGCAGCCAGCAGGGAATAAAATCTCTCGCTAGGATGTCGTCAATTTGCCAAAATCGCTCGTAGCTGTCCTGGTCACAGTAGCTGCTGATAAACAAAATGATTAAATCCTGGAAGGGCAGGGCCGATTGCCCCGCCAGCTCTGGATCGGTATAGAGGGCGTTGATCACATTCTGCAAGTGCAGCAGATTGCTGACGATTTTAGTAAAGACCCCAACCTCCCCGGTCAGGGTAGGCAGATAGGTGCGGTGGTATTCTTCGAAAAAGATTTGGTAAAGGTTTGCGATCGCACCCTTAAGTGAAGCCCGAACGCCCAGCGCCTGATCATAGGACCTTTGCTCGGGGGACTGCTGCTCGGGGGACCGTGACCAATCTGCCAGCAGGTCGGCCTCTAGCGGCGAAGCGTCACCCACCGAGAGCTGCACCGTTAGCAGGGGCTCCAGCACCCGCAAAAAGAGAAAATCCAGGTCCCCCAGGGTTAAATCTAAATTGGTGGGGCTATCGGTAAAGACTGACGAGCTGGGCAGTTGGTGGGCATTCTCAGGATTTGACCAGGCAAACTTATACTCCGCCACATCGGCGGTCATCTCCCCCAATAAATGGGTGAACAATAGCCCTAGCCGCTGTCGCACCTCCCCGTGGAAAAATTTGCGGGCAAGGTTTTTATCCAAGGTGACGGTCTCTCCCTGGCAGCGAAACAAACTGCGACAGGCCAGGGGGCCGTCAGGGGTATAGGCCGTCTCATGGGCTCGCAACGGCTGGTCGCACTGTGCGAGTTGGATGTAGTCTCCTTCAAACTGGGTCAGAACTAGCTGCCAGTAGTGTCCCCAAATGTCGTGCAGCAGAAATTGTTCAGCGCTCTGTAACGGCAAAATGGTCACCGTCGCGGGTAGCCACTGGCATAGATCAGGGGTTGACACTGCCAGGGCTGTTGCAATTTTCGCCAGCCAGTCTGAGCTAACCTGACTAGGGTCGCAAGGGCCAAAGGTGGGAAACCGCCGAAACTTCTCAAAGCTAAAGGACTTAAGGGATTGCTGTAGCTGCCTTAGTCGGTCGAGATCTTCGCTGGTGACCGTCTCCCAGCCCGCTAAGGCCCCCTCCTCTGGAAACTCAATGCAAAAATACAGCTGCAGCGGCGTCACCAGACATTTCAGCTTCTCAGGCGGCACAGTGATGCCCCGAAACAAATCACTAAAGAGCTGGGCGAAGGCTTGAGCCGCCTTGGTCTCATCTGTTTGTGGGGTTACCTCAGCCAGCATGGCGTTAATCAGACATTGCTGTTGTCGGGTCCGCGCATCAACCTGCTCCAGCATTGAGCCGAGCTGAGCTGCCGTCACGGCGGTGAGCCCAAAGCGCTGGCAAAGGGTCTGGATGCTGTCTGGGTGGTCCCAACCAGCTGGGATGGGATCGGTTTGATAGTGGCTCAAGGTGGGGGATGACGGTAGCGTGCCCCACCAGCCATGCCCCCCGGCTTTGTGGTATCGGGTCACCAGCAGCACGGCTCGCACAAAGGCCCGCCGCACGCTCTCAGGCATCCTGTCGAGGGGCTGGCGATCGCGTTGAATGGGGTGGGCGTGGGCTTTGAGGGCTTGTTGCAGGGTGCGGATGCGATCGCGCCGTCTCGCTACCAATACCGGATCTGCCGCCGCCGCTTCAGTACTGAGCAAATAACGGGAGAGTTGGAGGGCCTCTGCCATCAGCTGCTGTACGGTCGAGGGAATGCTATCGGATGTCAGCGACTGAGGGAACGTCATTTTTAATCTGTGAATGAATAACCTGCGCTTGAAACCAGCTCAGGCACTACGAGTAATGGCTTCAAATCCAGGCGGTGCTTTTCCCTAAAAGTTAATGGGAATTTGCTTCAAATTTTATTGAAGTTTGAAAGAAGTTCGGATATTCTCTCGCATAGTTTTGAATAACGTAGTTTCTTATACAAAAAACTTTCCTAAATCCACAGCAATGATTGAATTTGTATCAGAATGACGATAAAAAAACACCCCTTTCTCGAATACATATATTTCTAATGATTTGCTGACATCTAAAGATTCTTTTTATATTTTGGATAACTTTTATTGAAAGAACTAAGTGCTAAAAGCACGTTTAGGGATCGGAAGTGCCCGCGGGATGCCTTGTGGGATGGGCTTTTATGAAGTCGGGGATCGGTCTGTAGGCAGTCGATCCCCGCATTATTTATATCTTTTAATAGATTGTCGTCGATGGATTTAGTCGACATAATAGGCATATAAACCTGGAGCAATTTAATATGGCCGTTATTACTCACACTATTCATTGCCCCAACTGCGGCAAGTCAGCCGAACGTTATTATTTACTCGATCAGCAACTCACCCGGACCCAATGTGCACAATGCGATTATTTAATGATCACCTGTCAAAAAACAGGCAAAGTCATTGAGGCCTATGCCCCTGGTATTTCGCCGGTTTGTAACGTTTAGATCAACCCTTTGAAATTTTGAAATTCTGAGTTTCATACAATTCTTTCGCACACGCTAGCCTTTCTCTGTCACGGAGAGGGGCTTTTTGACGCTCTCAGCTGACCACAGGCGGCGTCTTTTTCTAACCCGCGAGAATAGCGAACACTGACAGCAATACCGCCATCTTTGAGCCATTGGGTAAAGGCCCGCACCCGTTTGCGGTTAGGGCGTTGGTAGGTGACCTCATCAATGGGGTTATAGGGAATCAGATTGACGTGGCTTTGGAATCCGCGCAGGTGGCTTGCTAACTCGGTTGCGTGGATTTTGCAATCGTTGAGATGGGCCAACAAAATGTATTCAAAGGTGACGCGGCGGCCTGTGATAGTGACATAGTCACGACACTCATCGAGCAGTGTTTCTAGGGGATATTGCTTGGCGCTGGGGATCAGCTGCTCTCTCAAGGATTGGTTGGAGGCATGGAGGCTCACGGCCAGGGTGATCTGGAGGCGATGCTCCGCCAGCCGCTGGATTTGACCCGGAATCCCTACGGTGGAAAGGGTGATTTGGCGCTGGCTAATGCCGATGTCTTGGTTAAAGCAGCGCACGGCACTGACCGTATTCTTGATATTCAGCAGGGGCTCGCCCATGCCCATAAAGACGATGTTGCTGACCCGTTGCTCAAAGTCTTCCTGGACCGTCAACACCTGATCGACAATTTCGTGGGTAGCCAGGTTGCGCATAAAGCCGCCTTTGCCCGTGGCGCAAAAGTCGCACCCCATCGGGCAACCCACCTGGGATGAGACGCAGACGGTGAGGCGTTTTTCGGTGGGGATGCCGACGGTTTCAATAATTTGACCGTCGGTCAGTCGCAGCAAAAACTTGACGGTGCCGTCGGGGGCCACTGAGCGATGGTGGATCTCAGCACGCCCTACAGGAGTGTCGGCCACCTGAGCCCGCCATTGCTTAGAAAAGACGGTGATATCAGTTAGCGATCGCACCCCCCTCTGGTAAATCCACTGATGCAATTGCTTGCCCCGATAGGCAGGCTGCCCCTGGGCCTGTACCCACTCAGTCAGCTGGGCCAGAGACATCCCTAGCAGCGGGTTATTTTGAGAAACTTCAGCAGGTTTGTCAGTCGTGGCGGTGGCAGAGGCGGTCATAATCGAGCAGAAGTTGGGCAGTCTTCTATTCTAGAAGGTTTATCGGGATAGCGTTCAGTAAACCTGTCCTGTTTCCCTGATTGACTGACAAAAGTTCTGAAACCTACGATTTAGGGTGTTTCGGCTAGCGACTGGAAGTCGCGCCTGTATGTACAAAGTCCGCCTACGCGGACTCTCTGTAACCCATATACATTCTAGGTTCTAGAAACCTGCGCAGGCAGGTTTTGTAATCCTCAGGCGCGGTTTTAACCGCCCGCCGCGAAAGTTTTGTCAGCCAACCAGCCTGTTTCCACAGTCTGACTCCTGACTCCTGACTCCTGACTCCTGACTCCTGACTCCTGACTCCTGACCTCGCCAGACTCTCCCCCGCCAAAAAAGAACACCTAATTCGTCTCTGGGATATCATTTATCAAATCCACCAGACCCTCTGTCAGATCACGGGGGTTCATAAACACCACCTTAGAATTATCACTTTCACCCAGCTTTTGGTTGGCTTCAACGTAGCGCTGGGCCAACAAAAAGTTCAAAATTTCGCGACGATTTTCAGTGTTATCCAGCGCCTGGGAGAGCAGCCGCATCGATTCAACGGTGCCTTCGGCTTCTAAAATCGCGGCTTTCTTTTTAATCGCAGCGGCTTGCTCCTGCTGCATGGAGTCGATCACCGCCTGGGGTGGTTTGATCTCTTGCAGCTCGACCCGGTTCACCTTGACACCCCAGGGCTCTGTGGCCTCATCCAGCACATCTAGCAGGGCCTTATTGATGGCTTCACGGGACGAAAAGGTGCTCTGCAGGTCCATCTTACCGAGTTCAGATCGCAGCGTGGTGATCACCAGCTCTTTGATGGCAAAGTCAACGTCTTCGATGGCGTAGTAGGTTTTCTCCAGGTCTAAAATCCGCCAGTAGATAATGGCATCTACAATCAAATTAACGTTATCTCGGGTAATGGCGTTTTGGGGCTCAATGTCGAGGGTTTGCTCCCGCAGGGTATCTTCAACCACGACCGAGTCTAAAAACGGCACGATGAAAGTGAGACCGGGTTTGAGCGTGAGACGATAGCGGCCCAGTCTTTCGACCAGGGCTTCGTTGCCTTCTTTAATGATGCGAACAGAGCCAACGCTATAGCCAATAACCAGTAGCGACAGGATAGCGAGGATAGAAGAGCCCATAGGTGCTTAACTGCGAATGTGCTCATTGGATAGCACATCTGTACGGTACATGTCTAGTTTAATTTTGACACCTATGCTCTGTTTTGAGGGCATTGTTATGCAATGCCTATGGCAAAGACGGGTATCCTCAGGGGTAACACGCCAGAGTGATCGCTGTGAAACGAATTTTTGTAAAGCAAAGTCTTTTTCTGACTACATTTATTGCTGGAATATCGGGTATTGTCGGCATGGCGGGTTGGGCCGGGGGGATGGGTTTCACATCCCGCGCGCTGGCCGACAGCGGCTGTTACGTCGAAGATGGCAGTGGCCAGGTGTTTGATCTGTCGGCGCTATGCGGAGTCACCCCGGGCGGGGTTGAGCCCGTTTTGCAAACGGGTGATGTGCAAGTCACGCTGCGTTGGGCCACTAGCGACGATCTAGATTTGGTGGTGGTGGGGCCTTCGGGGGAAGCGGTCACCTACTTTAGCCCCACCAGTGCCTCCGGCGGTCAATTGGATGTCGATGCCAACGCGTTTTGTGAGACGGCGAGCCCTGCCCCGGTTGAGAATATCTTTTGGCCAACGGGCGGTGCGCCGACGGGGGACTACAGCGCTTTTGTGATTTTGTCGATTCCTTGCTCAGGGTCGAGTACCACGGCTGTGGACTATACACTGACGGTGTTGAATCAGGGTCAAACCACAACCTATGAAGGGGTCGCCAACCTGGGCGCTGTGGATGAAACGGCCTATCCGTTTAGTCTGGAGTAGTTTGGCCGACCAGTCGGTGAGCACCGCCCACCTATCAACCGTTTTTACCTCATACGATGGGCTAGTGAAGCGATAACCATTGCTGCGAAAACGTCAGCCCCCGTTGGGCCATCGTTTGCTCAAATAGCGAGGTCGAGAGACACTGCTCGACGGGCCATATGCCGGGTTTGTGAACCTGCCCGGAGAGGATCAGCTGGGCCAGGCTGCCGGTGCCGTGGCCAGCGACCTGGGCGGTGTCGGGATGGGTGGCGGTGACCAGATAGGTTTTTGGGGCCCCGTCTTTGATGCCTGCGATCGCAAACCGCATGGCAATGCCCGTGCCGCTAAATCGATCGGTTATCTGGGTCATAGCGTAGCTAATTTTAGAGAGGGCCTCGACCACAATCGGCTGCTTGAGCCAGCCAGGGGGCAGCTTCGTCATCAGCCCGGTGAGGCGGTTGTAATAGTCGGGTAGCGAACCAAACTTGGTGATAACCGTTTTGACCTGGGGAAATGACTGCGGCAGGGTCAGGGCTTCAATGGTGTTAAACCAATAGACCCCCGCTCCAACGTTATAGGGAGCCGGAAACGCCAGCACCTCCCGGTCGCTGTAGGGGGCGATGGTTTGCCATGCCCCGTCGATCTTGCTTTGGAATGGGGTTTGTAGCTCAATAAAGGTGGTGCGCATGACCGTCACCCCGGCCCCACCGGACCCCGCCACCAGATAGCTAAGGTGAACGGTTTCCGCCCGATCAAACTGTTCGATGCCCTGGCGGACTAGACTGTTTGAAATGCCAGGGAAAACGCCAGTGCCGACGACACAGGTGGTGCCGGTTGCGATCGCGGCATCTCGATAGGTCAGGGCCTGGCGCACGTAGTCAGGGCTATCGGCCACGTCCAGGTAGGGTTTGCCTTGATCAAGACAGCATTCTAAAACCTGGTGATCGCGTTGGCGAAAGGGGCCAGCGCAGTGGATGGTGAGATCGTGGGCTGCGATCGCAGTTCTCACCGCCTTTGGGTTCCCTAAATCCAACACCTGATAGTGCTGCCGTTCGCTCACTGGTAAGGATACTTGGGGACGTCGTCCGGTCAGGGTCAACGTTGCTTCAGTGTGCGCCAACACATCAGCCGCAACGTTGCGACCAATCCGCCCCCCGCCGCCCAAAATTAAGATTCGCTGAGACATGGTTACGATATAAGGGGCTAGAGACCCAAATCGGCCAGGATATCGGTCGCATGGGTTTCTTTTTGTTGAATGTTGTCGTAGACCTTTGTGATCACCCCATCGGGGTTAATGATGAAGGTCACCCGTTTAGAATAGCCCCCACCGCTGACATCATAGGTACTGGTCACGATGCCCTCTGGGTCAGCGATTAAGGTAAACGGCAGATTAAACTTTTGCTTAAAAGCACCGTGGGAGGCCGGGGGATCCATACTCACCCCCAAGACAACCAGGTCGTTACCTTGATAAGTGTCGTGGGCATCTCGGAAGCTGCAAGCCTCTTTGGTACACCCCGATGTGTCGTCCTTGGGATAAAAATACAAAATGATCGTTTTGCCTGCGTAATCGGCCAAAGAGACCATATTGCCTGCATCATCCTTCGAAGTGAAATTCGGAGCTTGGGCTCCCACTGATAGCACCATAATGAATCTCCTCGCCATATAAGACGCCGCCAATCTTAACCAGAAAAACCATGCACCTAGAAACCGACCGCCTCATCATCCGCGACTGGCAGCCCATGCAAGATGCTCGCCACAGTTTAGACATTTATGGTAATGGACAAGTTACCCAATGGTTAGCTCAGGCTGAGCCTGAGAAATCAATCCATGATGTTCAGGGACGGTTGCAGCGATATGTGAGTCGCACTGTAACAGGAGGGACCGGCGTTTGGGCAGTCGTTGAAAAAGCCATTGACCACATCGTCGGAACGATTTTGCTAGTGCCGCTGCCCGATGCAGAGAGTCTGCCTACTGACGACATTGAGATTGGCTGGCACTTTCGCCCGGCCAGCTGGGGCTATGGCTATGCCACTGAGGCGGCCCAGCAGATTGTGCAATATGGGTTTGAAGACCTAAAGTTGCCGATGATTTACGCCGTCACCCTGCCCAACAATGTCCGCTCGATTGCGGTGATGGAGCGATTAGGGATGCAGTCTATGGGGATGACAACAAACTACTATGGTGGCAATGAATTGATCCTTTATCGCTTAATGCCTCCAACCCCATGAAACACCCCCCCAAAGGAACGCTGCTGATCATTGGCGGTGCAGAAGATAAGCAAGAAACCTGCCAAATCCTCCGGGAATTTGTGCATAAGGCAGGAGGCATGAACGCAAATATTGCCGTCTTGACCGCCGCGACCAGTTTGCCTGACGAGGTGGGTGATGATTACATCCATGTGTTTGAGCGCCTGGGCGCTAAAGCGGTTCACGTTATACATACCGAGACTCGGGACGATGCAGAGCAGACTAATACGCTTGAAACTTTGCAACAAGCAACCGGCATCTTTTTTACGGGTGGCGATCAGCGGCGATTAATTGAGTTGATCAAAGATACTGAGGCTGACCGGCTCATCCACGAACGCTGCCAGGCCGGGGTGATTGTGGCCGGTACCAGCGCGGGCGCTGCCATGATGCCCGATGTCATGATTGAAGCAGGAGACTCAACCACCAACCCCCGCCCTGAGACGGTCGAAATGGGGCCAGGGCTTGGCTTTTTACCCGGCATTGTGATCGATCAGCATTTCTCCCAGCGGGGTCGCCTGGGTCGTCTGCTCACAGCCCTAGTGCTTGAGCCCAGCATCCTGGGGATGGGTATCGATGAAGATACCGCAATTTTGGTTGAGGGAACCGAGTTTGTCGTGATAGGCAGCGGGGCCGTCACCGTAGTGGATGAGTCAGATAGTGGCTACAACAACCTCGATCAGCTTTTACACGACGAAGACCTGGCCGTTTTTGGGGTAAAAATGCATGTCTTGCCCAATGGCTATCGGTTTGATTTGAGCCAGCGGAAGCCCATTCGGCCGAGGGGTTAGTGGGTAGGCGGAAAGCCACAGCTCAGTTGCGCTTGGTGGTTTAATTGCAATCCCCAAGGTCGGCGACTTCGGGGAGTCGACTGCAGAAGCGGAGTTTCCAGGAGATAGGCATAGCTGTTTACGCATGAAATTGTTTGCGCATAAAATACAGGGCATGGCTTTCAGGATAATCGTCAAGCTGACCAAAGATGGTGTATCCTAGCTTTTCGTAAAAAGTCTTGGCTTGAAAACTAAAGGTCATGAGACAGCTGGCGCGGCATCCTCTGGTGATACCCAACTGCTCTGCATAGCCCACCAGAGCTGATCCGATGCCGCTGTCTCGATGGTTTTCTTCTACCCAGAGAATATGGATATAGAGCCACTGAAATCCGGTGGAGCCGGTTAGCCCGCCCAGTAGGTTGTCCGCCGAGTCACGGGCGGCCAGCTGTAACAGGTGCTCATCATAGTGGCCGGTTTTCTCGGCGTTGTAAGCATCAATGCGTTTGCTCAGCAGGTCTGCCTCGTCAGTCGAGAGGCTTTCGTCGATTTGGATATCAGGCAAGGTGTGCATGGGGAGAAGACGTAGGGTGGGGCATTGTCCACAAAAAATAAGCGGAGGGGAGCCGGGGGAGGTGCTCTGGAAAAGATAGAAAGAGATAGGGAAGAGATGGGGAAGATGGGCCTACTATTTTGAGTCTTCTCTTGGGTCTAACGTTGGCCCTACGGCCCTGGGTAGCTGATTTTCAAGGATAATGAGTTGGGTATTGAGCTGGGTCAGGGGCGCGGCAGACAAAGATAGGTCGGGTACTGCCTCAGGCGTGTTCAAAGACAGGTTTTCAACCATCCTAACGGCTTCTGATATAGGCCGGTTAGGGAGCCCATGGTCCCTCAGATAGTGAATGAATTTTAGGGTTTTGAAGGCATCAAACCACCCCCAGAGGTATCTGCGAAAGTGGGCCAAATCTCGACACTGTTGGTGAGCCTGGGGCAAGATTTTTTCTAATCCCAGAGCCGTCAAAGCTTCTAACATTAAGGCTGTATTAGGTTTCCTAAAGGGCTGACTTTGCACCTGTTCGTGAACTGACAGGCCAGGGTAGGTGCTCCACAGGCTGGGGATAATCTCTAACCAAGTTCTCAAATGCTGGAAAATTTGGGGATGGTAAAGCTCAAACTTAGGTTCTTGTGCCAGGCGGGACATGGCTGCTCCGGTGCCAAAGGGCACTCGCTTTGAAATCCTGGAGGCCAGCTGAATCAAAGGTGCTCTCAGGCGTAAGACCTGCCCCGTCTTGGCTAATTTATTGAGCATGTAAAAGTCTTCCGCTGCGGTTCGTTTTGGGAATCCGCGCACCATCGCATAATGGAGCGCATTAATTTTGAGCAGACTGCCAATGGTCTGAAATGCATAGGGTGATCCGGTCTGGGCAAGTTGGATGACGTAATAGCGCAGCGAGATTTCGTAAAACAGAATATTCTCATGGGGAGGAACATGTTGAAAGGGATAAATTGCAACGGCGACATCGGGGGCAGGCGGATTAGCATCAAAGTAATGCAGCGGCAGTTTTACATCCGCATCTGTACAGTGAATCCAGGGGCAGTCGACAATGCCCCGATGAATGCAAGCCAGGGCTAAATCTCCGCCAATTTTGCGAGCAAGCCCCACCCCTTGTTTAGCCGGGAGTTGTTTACCGTCGGTGGTACAGTCTACAAGCAGGCAGTCACTCTCTTGTGCCAGGGGTACGCGGGTGATGGGGTGATCAGCCTGGCTATATTGCTTCCAAAAAGCCTGGGTCTGGGCAACGGCTGCCGGGTCGCTATCGACCGCTGAGTTGACCACCACAATCACTAATGTCTGTTGCAGATCTGAGGGGAGCACCTGCTCTAAGCAGTCTAAAGATTCATCAAAAACTGGAATCACCAGAACAAACTGATAAGTTCGCGGTAGTTGGGGCAACCCCGTCGATTCGAGCCAGCCGACGATGGGCTCTGCATAACTTTCAAGATATCGACTGATAGTGGAGGCAGGCATATTCCCCCTCAATGCAACGCAGGTCGTACTGGCAAAGACTGCAAAATGTCTGCTTCGATGGGCAAGATCTCTGCCAGGCGCTTAGTGACCTGGTTGGGGGGATAGTACTGGGTCGCAAAATTTAGAAAAAGGTCGGCGTGGCGGGCTTCTGCTCGGGTTAGCGATTGATAAAAGGTTTTGAGTGGTCCGAGGGGTAACGCCTCTGCTACTTTTTGAAATCGCTCTAGCCCTCTTGATTCAATAATGCTGGCAACTAGCAACCGATCGAGAAAATATAACTCGGTGCCAGCCCGAAACACCTGGCGAAGCTGCTTGATGTAGGCATCTTTTTGATCGGCGGGGTTGGTGAGGTTGCGATCGCACATCAGCCGAAACACCTCGCGATAGTGCTTGAGCTCCTCAATCGCCAGCTCAATCATGGCCGCAACCATATCCGGCTTGTCTGGATAATGGGCCGCCAGGGTAAGCGCCGAACTCGATGCTTTTTTTTCATTGGTCGCGTGGTCGATCAAGAAGCTATCAAAATCATCCAGAGTGACTTGCAGCCATTGGTCAGAGCTCTCACACAGCAATTGGATGGTCATAGGCCATGGGCAGGGTTTTCAGGGAGTCAAACATAGATCTAGAACCACGCTTAATCATAACAGTCGGCAAACCCCACTGCCATGGCTGGCATCGTGGCTATCGCCGTAATTTCGGCGTCTAATTGGGATGACGAGTGTGCTAAGTTTTAGCCCCTGTCTTTGACCCCTATCTTTGGCCCTTGTCTTTGGTCTCTATTTTGGGCGAGTATCCTAATTAAGCCTCAATGGACGAGGTGAGCCATTAGGACCCTACCCTTGACTGACCCAGATGAGTAATCCGACCATGATGTCGCCGACCCTTCTACAATACGACGCGATTGTTGTTGGCTCAGGCGCAACCGGGGGCGTGGCGGCAAAGACGCTCAGCGAACAGGGTCTCAAGGTCCTGGTTTTAGAGGCCGGGCCAGCCGTTAATCCTAAAACCGATCTCGGGAATGGCCCCAGGGCTATGGCTAAACGGCTCCATAACCTGTTTGTGTCGCGGCGGCAGTCCTATCAGTCGATGCACCCCGGCTATTGGAAGGCCAATCCTGATCTGTTTATTGACGAAAAAGACAACCCCTACACCACCCCAGCTAACAAACCCTTTTACTGGATTCGCGGTCGCCAGGTGGGCGGCAAAAGCCTTACCTGGGGCGGCATTACCCTGCGGCTGTCGGATTATGAGTTCAAAGCCGCCAGCCGCGATGGCCATGGCGAAGATTGGCCGCTCACTTACCAAGATTTGGCTCCTTATTACGATCAGCTAGAGCAGTTTTTGAAAGTCCATGGCAATTGCGATCGCCTCCCCCAGCTGCCCGATGGGCACTATCAGTCGCCGTCAGAGCTGACCCCCGCCGAGCAACATCTTAAGGCCGTGGTAGAAGCGGAATGGTGCGATCGCACCTTGATTGCCTCCCGTGGGTTTCGCCGTCATACATCGACCGCTGACGCACCCTGGCCGCGCGCTTCGAGTCAGGGCGCTACCCTCCAAGCTGCCCTGGACACTGGCAACGTCACCCTGCAATCTGACGCCGTGGTTAGCCATGTCATCTTTGACCCCAACACTCGCCAAGCCCGAGGGGTTGGCTATATTGACCGCACTACCCAAACAGGTCATGAGGTGCTAGGGCGTATTGTTGTCCTGTGTGCCTCCACCATCGAGTCTGTTCGCATATTGCTACACTCCACTGAGCAATATCAGCCAGGGGGGTTGCGAAACAAATCAGGTATGCTCGGGCGCTACCTGATGGACCACGTCTCTACCACTACCTTTTTCTTTTTGCCCGGCTTTGAGTCTCCCCAAAAATCCTTTGAACTCTCCGGCAGCGATAGCTTTTTTATCCCGTGTTTTTGTAATTTAGACACCCAGCAAGAAAACTTTCTCAGGGGCTACGGCCTTTGGGGGGGCATCCAACGCTTTGATCCCCCCAGGGCCTTTCGCAAAGTGGGCAAAGGCGCCATTGGCTTTCTAATCGCCCACGGGGAGGTCTTGTCCCGCCCGGAAAACCATATTCAGCTCAATCCAGAGGTGACGGATGCCTGGGGTATTCCCGTCCCCCATATTGATTGCGCCTGGTCAGATAATGAACAGAATATGCTGGCGCACATGAATGCACAAATTAACGAGATTATTCACCGGGCTGGGGGCCAGCCCATGGGCCTGACCGATCTGTTTCACATCCCTGTGTTTGCTAACTACGTACGAAAGATGGAAAAAATCATGGCCTTTGCAGCCCCCCCTGGGTACTACATCCATGAAGTGGGTGGGGCTCGCATGGGTATCTCGCCCGACAATTCTGTTGTCAACTCGAATAACCAATGTTGGGAGGCCCCCAATCTCCTTGTCACCGATGGGGCCTGTTGGACCTCATCCGCCTGGCAGAGCCCTACCCTCACCGAAATGGCCATTACCGCTCGAGCCTGTGAGCTAATCGCCCAAAAACGCCACAGCAATTGTCTTTAAGAAAAGAATCAACAGCAACGATACCCTTTGGCATGAACTTGATTTGGGATTTACCTGACCCTTCCTTGCCCCCTTCTCTTCAACTTGCAGGGGGCTGGACCCGTGAAACGCTCAACTTTAGCAATCGCTCTCTGTATCTCTGGTGTCCTGCGGATACCGATGCTGTTTTGGATCATCAACTGAGTACGGGGAACAACAACGATCCCTTTTGGTGTTATCTCTGGCCAACCGCACGGGTTTTAGCGCAACAGGTGCTGGCGGCCAAATCTCCATTGCCTCAGCGGGTTTTAGACACTGGATGCGGGATTGGTTTGGTAGGGCTAGCCGCGTTGGCTGCAGGTGTTTCAAGTGTCACCTTTCAAGATCTACGGTCGACAGCCGTTGAGTTGGCACTGCACAATGCGCAGGCAAACGGTTTTGCAGCTCGAGCGATCGGGCAGGTCGTCGATTGGTGCACACCGTCCGACGACGGTTTTGACTGGATTTTAGCTTCGGATGTGCTCTATGAGCCAGCGTTACACCGACCCCTGCTCACATTCCTGGGGAGGGCAATTTCCCAGAACAGGGCAAAGCCACAGGCATCATCTATCTGGATTGGCGATCCCGGACGAAGCGAGGCCGAGGCCTTTCTCGACCTGGCAGAGAAACGGTTTCACATCGCGATATTTGATGCTGATGGTCGCCAGATGCGGTGCCCAATCCGTGGACAATACCAGCGACTGACACTATGCCCTAAAACATAATGCCCTCAAACATAATGGACGTACCCCGACTCGAACGGGGGACCTCATCGATGTCAACGATGCGCTCTAACCAACTGAGCTATACGTCCTTGTGGATGCCCAGCATAGCACAACGGTTTTAGGGAGATCAATACGCTACTGGGTCGGGGCAACGTTAGCCAGTTCTTCCGCCAGCATTTCGTCGTAGATAGTGGGTAAGTGAGCCGACATACTGTTGGTTTCAATGCCGTAGCCAAGGCTGGTCCAGGTGCCTGAGAGCATTTCGAGTACGGTTTCTATCTGGCCGTCATAGAGCAGTTGGGCAATATCCACCCCCCAGGCATCCGTATCTGCCAGCCAGCGGTGTACGACTAAATCCTGAGCCTCGGCATCAAAGCTATAATCTGACCAAAACTCATACCAGGCAAGCTGGTCGGGGTGATACTGTCGTGCTTTAGCTTGCCAGGTCGTCGTCAAAAACTGATAGCGCCCCGCCGCTGTTGTACAGTCGCCCACATTAGGCCCCGTCGCGATTTTGACACAGGCATCGGGGTGACGGGTTAGCTCACTGACCGTTTGCCCACCATACAGTAAGTGGTAAGGCTGATCCGTATTTGACTCACTGGCAGAAATCGTGCGCATCAGGGCGCGCAAATAGGGATCGCCGCCCTGCATGACCAGGGGCTCTGGAGAGGTCACCCATTGTGATGAACCCAAGTTGAACAGATTGGTGGCTGCAAACCTGGCTTTAATTTGCGATAGCTGCAGCGGAGAGCCTTGAAACAAAAGCCAGATGACCCCTAAAAACATCACCGAAGTTAGAAAAATCGGCCCGTGATCTTCTTTTGAAGATTGCGCTTTTTGCGCTGAGGCTTTCCTCAGTGCAGATGGGTTAGGGGGTGTAGAGTCCACAGAGATTTGACGCGGTTAAACGGTATCGTAGCCGGGTAGGGGATGCACCTTGCCTAAAAACTTCAGCACTTAGACCGAGATTTCCTGATGGGGCAGACCGAATCTTTTCTAGCTCGGTCTCTGCTAGCTCGATCTCTGCTAGACAGACCGCACGACACTAGATGCACTTTACCAGACGCATCGTGTTTGATTAACTGTTGCACCTGATCTGGCCTACTCTGATTTGAGCAGCTGGCGCACTTCTTGCCAAAGACCAGAAGGGGACTGAGCACTGGCGGGGTGAGTAAGCACACCATACCTTGGACTGAACAATAGCGCAAGGGTGAAAAGCCCTGATACGACTAGCACGATGGCCGGTCCCGAGGGCAAATTAAACCAATAGCTTAAATACATGCCACATAGACTTGAGAAGATACCGATGCTCGCCCCTAATACCATCACTTGATGCAGCCTGGGGACGAGCAGATAGGCGGTCGCACCGGGGGTAATCAGGAGCGATAACACTAAGACCACCCCAACGGCTTTTAGGCTGGCGACGACGGTTAAGGCAATCAGCGCCATCAGACCAAAATTTAGCAAGTTGACAGGGAGCCCAACCGCTTGGGCTCCCTGGGGATCAAAGGTATAAAACAAAAGTTCTTTATAAAGTAGAACAACAATTGCGATCACCACACCGGTAATCAGGGCCGTCTCTCGCACATCCGCTGCGGTGACACCCAGGATATTGCCAAACAAAAAGTGATTGAGGTCAATCTTGTTGGTTTTTTGGATAATCGTAATCAGGGTGACGCCCGTTGCAAAAAAGCCGGACAGGACGATCCCCATGGCGGCGTCTTCCTTAATTGGCGATCGGGTGCGAATCCAGGCAATCACAGTGGTGCTCAAAATGCCTGCGACAAAGGCCCCAATCGCTAAGCTGATATTGAGGAGAAATGCGATCGCAACCCCTGGCAGCACCGAATGACTAATCGCATCCCCCAATAGCGCCAGCCGCTGCACCATTAAGTAGCTGCCCACCACAGCACAGACTAACCCCACCAGTACCGCGACCACCAGAGAGCGCTGCATAAATCCGTATTGAAGCGGGTCAATTAGTGCGTGAAAGAGATCCATGGTTTGGATTTTGGATTTTGGATTTTGGACTTCGTTGGGAGCGCGACTCGACTGAAACGTTCGGTGAGCTCAGCAGAACCGAGCGCTCGCCGAACGTTTCAGTTGAACGATTTTGGTTGGGGGGATGGGGGAGAAGCCGCCTTTCGCCTTTCGCCTTTTACATCACGCCGCATAGAAATTGACATGACCGCCATAGGCCGCCGTCAAATTGTCGGTATTGAGCACTTGTCGGCGAGGGCCAGCCGCTACCAGCGTCCGATTTAGTAGCACCAGATCATCAAAGTTGGTAATCGACTCGCCCAGGTCGTGGTTGACCACGATCACGACTTTGCCCGCATCTGCCAGTTCGCGAAAAATCTCAAACAAAATCGTCTCGGTCTTTTGATCAACCCCCACAAACGGCTCATCAAAACAAAAGATATCGGCCTCCTGGGCCAGGGATCGCGCTAAAAAGACCCGCTGCTGCTGCCCCCCGGAGAGCTGACCAATGGAGCGATTGCGAAATTCAGCCATGCCAACCCGCTCTAGGGCGGCCAGCGCCTGACGCCGACTCACCGCCGAAAAGCGCCGAAACCAGCCGGTCTTTTGGACGCGCCCCATCATCACCACGTCCCAAACCGTGGCTGGGTAAAGCCAGTCGATCTGACTGCGCTGGGGCACATAGGCAATGCGATGCCGTCGAGAGACCAGCGGTTGCCCATCACACGATACCCTCCCTGATGCCGTCGCCGTCAGGCCCAGCATGGCCTTAATCAGCGTGCTTTTACCCGCCCCATTGGGCCCAATAATGCCAGTTACCCGCCCCGGTCGAAACTGCAGGTTGATACCCTCCAGGGCGCTGACTTCGCGATATTGCACACTTAAACCCCGGACCTCAATGGCCCCCAGCGGGGTTGAGAGCCCCTGCACAAGGTGTAAATGGGGGGCATTCGAAGAGGTGGATCGGTCAGTAGACATGGCACACCTTGCAAAGAAACGATCAAAAAATGAAAG
>JBCBQD010000034.1:0-31695 GCA_039820425.1 Cyanobacteria bacterium J06635_1 | reverse complement strand
CTTCAATATAACCGGGCATCCTCAGCAAGCCCTGCTTTATCCCGTGATCCGATGCCCAATTACCGCCGTCTCTATATCCCCGGCAGCACCGTATTCCTCATCTGGGTCACCAATCACCGTATGCCAATCTTTGCCAAAGATTTGGTCAGAAGGTGGGCCATGCCCACCCTACGGTTCTTCACCCTGGTGAATAAGGCGGAAGCGCGTAGGTTGGGTTGAAGTATGAAACCCAACACTCGGTAACTATGGTCGTTTTGCCTGATCATCTCCATTGTCTATGGACCTTGCCCGCTCACGATGCCGACTTTTCCACCCGCTGGCGGTTGATCAAAGCCTATCTCAGCCGCCATTGCCCTGAAAAATATAAGCACCTAAAATCATTGACTCGTCTCAAGAAAAGGGAACAAGCCATTTGGCAACGTCGTTTTTGGGAGCATCAAATTCGAGATGCCAATGATTTTGAGCGGCATGTTGATTACATTCATTACAATCCCGTCAGACATCGGCTAGTTTCAGCTCCTCGTGATTAGCCATATTCAAGTTTTCACCGATATGTGACTCAAGGTTTATGTCATGAAGATTGGGGTGCTAGTGGGGAGGTGAACTTGCCGGAAAAAGTGGGTGAGGAGTGAGACCTTTGATCCTTAGGAATGTTGGGTTTCGCTCGCTTAACCCAACCTACAGATAACTACCTTGCTATCTTGCTGCGATGGTTCGATTTCAAGATGCGATCGCACTGCCATTGGTGGGAATCATATGATTCCTAAGCATTCAGGCATAAGTATTCAGGCATAAGTGAATCAAACATTGCCAAAGAAAGTTCGAGAACTTAAGGCGATGCTCAGAAAGGCAGGTTTCTCTGAGCAATCAGGCAAGGGAAGTCATACAAAGTGGCTCCATCCCCTTTATCCAGGTCGAATAACCTTATCTGGTAAGGACAGCAAAGATGCTAAACCCTACCAAGAAAAGGAAGTTGCGAAAGCGATTAGAATAGTCATGCATCGAGGAGAGCAAAGCGAGTGAGCACATTGCGTTATCAAATGGTCATTGTCTGGTCAGATGAGGACGACTGTTACCTGGTGCATTTGCCCGACTTCCCCGAACAGACCTATCGAACCCACGGCGATAGCTATGCGGAAGCCGCAAAGAATGGCGAGGAGGTTTTGCAGCTTCTACTTGAGGAAGATGGGTTAACCTTGCCCAAACCTTGTCCGTCTGCTGCATAAAAACTGCTCAGCGATGATCGGGGCATGGGCCAAGCAGTTGTAGAGTGGTCACTGCTGCTATCCTGCCAGCTATTGACCTGCTGAAAAAAACTCGTCAACAGCTAGGTCTAGCTGAGGAAATGTTCTTGAACTGAGCCGATCACCCACTCGAAACAGTCGTACCTGGTATTCTCCATCAACCAGGTTATAAATCGAAATTGTCGGTACTTTGGGGGAACCAATATATCGGGCGGCCCCTAGCCCTAGATAAGCTACAATCCAGTATTCTGAAATGCCTAACGCCTCGTACTCAGCTAGCTTATGCAAATAATCATCTTGCCAGTTGCTGCTGACAACCTCGACGGCCAATAAAACAGGGGTTTCAAAAATGGCCGAGCGATCAATAACCTCAACAGCATCCGCCTGCGTGACCACGACCACATCCGGTAACCGTGAGCTGTCCTCATTGGTCCGCTGACCAACCTCACGATAACTTTCCCAGGGTTGGCCCATTCGTTCAATTTCATGATCAAATCGACGCTCTAAGAACTTCGCAATTCGAATATGGGCCAGGGTAGGGGGCATCATTTCAACCAGGATTCCGTTGACGAGTTCATATTTTGGGGAACCTTCCCCTAGATGGAGATAGCCCTCAAAAGTTAGTTTTGTCAGCGCTTGGCTCATGGGATCAATGCCTGCAAATTGAGCATCCCTTTGACTATAGCGATTTTCAATCGCCTGAAACCACCTCACCTGATCACCGAGATAGCCTCATTTCAATCAAAAGTTGCTCTAAACAGACGCTCTTTGTAGCGTAATCATCGTAATCTCGGGCGGGCAAAACAAACGACCGGGCGGGTACGTCCCCAGCCCGCGATTCACATAAAGCAGGTTACTGCCGACTGTGTGTAACCCCATGGCCCACTCCCAGTGCTTGACCACCCTGAAACATTTATCACTCAGATAGGGAATGTCTTTGCGCCACTCTGCAGGGATATGTTTACGAAAGTTGTCCCACAGTTGGGGGGCAGTCCCCAGGCCAGGGAAAACGACTTGGCCGCCGTGGGTATGGCCTGAGAGCTGGAGATCGACCCGCCATGCCATCAGCGGTTCGGCACTATCAGGGTTATGGGACAGCACCAATCGGGGTAAGGTCGGGTCCAGCTGCTCCAAGACCGGGGCGGGGTGAAATTCTTTTGACCAAAAGTCGGCCAGTCCTACCAGGGGAAACTGCTCACCCAAGGGGTAGGCAATTTGATTCCATAGGACTGAGATATCTGCCTTTTCGAGGGCATGGGTGATGGTGTCTTGTGCCCCCCGTACAATGCGATCATGGTTGCCTAAAATCGCGTAGATGCCATACCGGCTTGGCATTTTCTTAAGTTGCTGGGCCAGCTCAAAAATCGGAGCGGGGTCTTTGGTGACAAAATCGCCAGTTAAGGTAATCAGATCGGGCTTGAGGGATTGGATGGTTGCGATCGCATCCGCTAGCATCTCATTCGACAGCAGCAGCCCGTCGTAGTGGAGATCCGAGAGTTGGGCAATGGCCGTGCCTGACAGATGCCCCGGCAAGTCGCGAATAGGAATGGTGAGCTTCTCAACGGTGAGGGGGCCAGTAATCGGCTGCATAGAATGGCATCACGGAAATGGCGGTCAGCCCTATTCTGGCTTTAGAGACGTGCCAGCGACCACTAAAATTTCCTGAAATTTAGCCAGGGGGGGCGTTGATAAATCAGGCACTTTTGCCAGATCGTCCCAGCGGCGTAGATTTACAGCGTCTTCGGCATAGGGCTGTTGGATAAACGCCTCAGCCGCCGTTTTAGTAAAAATACCGCCCTGGAGTTCTAGACTTTGTTTTGATGCCGGTGATAGCGATTGCCAATAGGTTTCATCCACCGCACACAGGTAGCGCTTAGCCTCCACATGCAGACGAATCGGCTCTGTGACGGCCTGACCAAACAGGGATGCTAAAAAGCCCAGGGCACGATACTCATGGCGGTCATCAATGCCGCGCTCGGCGGCATCTTCGCCCAAGTTATGTACCAAATGACCAAAATCATGGAGTAGAGCCGCTGTCATCAGAGTCGGTTGAGCCCCCGATTGCATGGCTAGGGTGGCGCATTGCAACCCATGCTGCAGCTGGCTGACCGCTTCTTTGCCATACTGAGCTTCCCCTCGGGTCGAGAGCACCTGCACAATATCCTCGATACCGAATTGCTTTGCCACAGGCGTGTGTCCTCTCTAAATTAACCCCCATGGGCAAACTATCACTGAGATTCCGATTGGGCAGGTCGTCTAGGCGACATCCGTAAGACTCTCCCAGGAGATAAGACTCTCCCAGGAGATTACATCTGATATTCCGAGGCCACCAGCATCGAGCCAATGCCCAAATCGGTAAAAATTTCGAGCAGGAGGGCATGGGGAATACGCCCATCAATAATATGAGCGGCATGCACGCCCTGGGCCAGAGAGCGAACACAGCAGGTCACTTTAGGAATCATGCCGCCAGCCACAATGCCGTCATCAATGAGTTGGCGGGCCGTTTGAATATCGAGCTTAGGCAGCAACGTCGCCGGGTCATGATAATCACGCAAAATACCGGCGGTGTCGGTGAGCAAAATCAGCTTTTCAGCCCCGATGGCGGCGGCGAGCTCCCCAGCGACGGTATCGGCATTGATATTGTAGGCCTGCCCCGTTTCATCCGCAGCCACGCTAGAGATCACGGGTATATAACCGGCATCGACCAGGGTGCTGACAATCTCAGGCTTGATCTGGCTAATATCACCGACAAAGCCAATCCCTTCGGCCCCCTGGGGGCGGGCAGTAATCAGGTTGCCGTCTTTGCCGCACAATCCCACGGCGGAGCCCCCAGCTTGATTAATCAAGGCCACCAGTTCTTTGTTAACGCGCCCCACCAGGACCATCTCCACGACATCCATGGTGGGGGCATCGGTGACCCGCAGGCCGTTCTTAAACTGCGGCTCAATCCCCAATTTGCCTAGCCAGGTGTTGATCTCGGGGCCACCGCCATGCACCACCACCGGGCGAATCCCTACACAGGCCATAAACACAATGTCACGGATCACCTTGGCTTTGAGCGAACCGTCTTTCATGGCTGCGCCGCCGTACTTAACCACCACTGTCCGTCCTCGAAACTGCTGAAGGTAGGGCAGTGCCTCGCTGAGGACGCGCACGCGGGTGGCTTCAGCTTCCTGGATATATTCGCTTTCGTTCAGCAAAGAGTCGGGAGTTGTGATCATTTAGACTATCCTTCGGGGGAGGTGGGGAGATGGTAAGGTGGGGAGATGGGAAGTCCTCACCCAACTGGCGATCTAGTGTAAAGGGTCAATCTGCCTCAATCGCAGGTTTTTGGGGAGGTTTAACAATTTGCTTGAGGGTGGTGATAATGCGGGTTGCGATCGCATCCGGTCCCTCCCCTGTCTCATAGCTAATTCGAATATCCGCCTGGGCGTAGCGTCCATGTCGCTGCTTTAGCAGATTTTCCAGCTTGGTCTGCAAATCGGCTGTTTGTTCTGCTGCTTGTAATAGGGGCCGACTGACATCCCCCGTGAGCCGGGCCACTAGCTGCTCCACCGGGACATCTAGCCACACCACCGCCCCATATTGCAAATAACTCCAGTTGATTGGCTTGATCACAACCCCTCCGCCAGTTGCCACCACCAGTCTTGGATAAGTACTTACTTGATTGAGCACCTGGGTTTCTAAATCGCGAAAGGCGGTCTCCCCCTGCTCCGCAAAAATTTGGCTGATCGGTTGCCCCGCAGTTTGCTCAATCACCGTATCCGTATCTAGAAAGCGATAGCCTAATTGCGAAGCCAGTTGCTTACCCACCGTTGATTTACCTGCACCCATCATGCCGATGAGGTAGATGTTAGTGTCTTTGAGAAAGTTGGGGGTCATAGGTGAAGGGCGAAAGGGTATTTTCAGGGGCGTCATCAAATCAACTCTTCGACCGATCCAATAGCGCCAGCCATAGCCGTTGAGTACCCCCGGTGCCGCTGTAAAAAAGCAGGTCGATTAGAAGCTGTAACGCCAGCCTTGAAAGCTCATCCGGGCTGGCATCTGGGTCACCCTCCATGCGCTCTTGATAGGTATTGTTAAAATTGTCCAGGTAGTCCCCCAGGAGTGCCGCTCGATAGGGCGGTTCATTTTTTGCCGTGAGCTGCTCTAAAAGCGCGACTGCTTTGCGAATCTGGGTATGGTGGTCTGCCGATAGTTTGCAGGTAATCAAAACTAACGCCCGAGCTTCGTCAATATCCAGCTTTTTGCGACCCTGCCCCTTGCGCAGGGGGCTAGATTGCCTGAGTCGCCAGAGCCCCACCCGATCGGCCAGTAATTCATTGAGTTCAAGGGCTTTGGCCGTTGCTAGAATGGCATCAGAGCCAATGCCGATTAAGGCCTCTAACGACAGCAAAATCAGATCTAACTGGGCTTTAATGCTGTCCAGTTGCGCTAGGGATGGATTTTCTTCAGTCAGTGGCGAATCCACAGGCGGTCAAGAAAAACTAAGGCAATTGTGACATAGCAGTTGCCGTGGGTTCTTAAAGGGTCATGTGGGTGTACTGGTGTTGCTTAACGTTATCTTCAGCGGTCACCACATGATCGGCATTGAGCAAGCGTTTTTTCTCAGTTGAGTAGTTGAGCTCTTTGGTCTCAGTCCCCGCAGGCACCAGCGCTTGAGCACTGGGGCGAGATTTATAAGTACGCGCTGCAGCTAGTGAGCGTTCTACAAAGTTTTGGCTCAGGTGGGCACCGACAGCCTGTGCTGCTGCCGGTAGTTGTGGATTTCCATCTGCCATAATCAGCTCACCCAACGTCATTGCATGTAGGCTTTGATAAGACGTGGGTACCCCTTTTAGTAATGCCTCTAGATAGGCAGAGGGCACAGGTTCAAGAATGGTAAACTTCTGGACTTCACCTGCGTCCTTTTTAAAGCAGGTCGCAAGCCCCACCACCACGTAATCATTAACAGCTAGATCGGGCGCTTCAGCGAAGGGTGTTACAGCGGTCATAGGCGAATGGTTTGAGTTGCAACTACGCCTGCAATTTTAGCCTGGGTCGCTAGTAGGGCATGACAAACCACTACAAACTGTCACATAGGCAGTTCTACGAAATAAATCTTCCTTTAACTCAGCTGATTGACCCACGTATACGGTCAATATTGCGCCAAAGCTGCCAAAAACTCATATTTTTTTAACATTCTCAAAAACCCAGATTTGCACACGCTTCACGTCCGCAAATATGCGGAATCTTCCGTGTACGTTCGGATTTTTTGGCCACAAACTACGTTTTTTCTCGGTTGGGGCTGCTTGTCAACCGTGCGACGATTCCATTAACGCCTGGGCGATGCCAACCCATGAACTGACACAGCCCGGGGGCGAGACTGCCTTTTACGCATTGCAATTAAAGCATTAGCACTAAAGCATCTGCAATTAAATCATCTGCTTGATTTAGGGGCCATCTGCCATGCCATTTCTGGAAATCGTTAATTATTCTGCTGACCCAAATGCTGCATCGGCCTTAAAGCCGGTTTTAGCGTCGAGGCAGTGGGCGCAAACTAACCAGCTAGCGCTCTCAAAGCTTTCGGACGCCGACAAGCTGCGTTTACTACGCCGCCGTGTGCATCATGATGCCCGTCGAGGCAACTACCAAAGCGCGATTCGGATTCTGTCTTATCTAATCCATCGCGACCCTGACCGGGCTGACTATTACAATAACCGCGGTCTGATGTATCAGTGCTCTCAGCAATGGTCAAAAGCCCTGGCAGATTTTAACCAGGCTCTATTACGGCAACCCACAGCTGATCGCATCTATAACAATCGAGCCAATTGTTATGCTGCTCAGCAAGACTGGCTTAGGGCGATCGATGATTACGATCGGGCGATCGATCTCAATCCCTTCAACATGCGCGCTCGCATTAATCAGGCGATTACTTTCCGGGATATGGAACAGTATGAAGATGCCCTCGAGTGCTTCGATATCGCGATGTTTTTTGGGCACCCCAGCGCCAAGCTGTTTGCCGAGCGAGGCCGCACCTACCATCTTGATGATCACTGGAACTGCGCCATGGGTGACTATCAGCGTGCCCTAGATGTTCTGGATACTGACACTAGTCAACCCCATGAAAACCCCAAGGTGCTCAAAAAAAGAATCCACGATTGGGTGCAGTCGCTATTGGCGGTTGATAATTGACGATAATGTCAATCGATAGAAATTGTTTGAGGACCTTTAGGGGGGGCGGTTTCCGACACAGGCATGTTGCCGCCCGACTGCTTATCAAGCCAGCTTTTGACCGGGTCATCCGATAGATTGAGACGCAACAAACCCGACGCAAACCCGCCTAAAAAAGCAACTGGTTGGCTCAACATCTCTTTGACAATAGGTGTCAGTTCATCCAAAAACATTCAGCAATCCCCACTTATATGCCCCAGGTCGAGTGTGCCTAGGGTTGAGCATTAAAATCGATTCCATCGAGTAGATAATACCCTAGACATCCTAACGCGGTTGCCCCCTTCGCGGCAGCGGTTGCTAACCTTTCTGGAGTTAACCTTTAAGGCCCCGCTTGCCGTTGGGATAAACCGTTGACCAGTTGGTGCGGGCTACGGCCAACTGATCATCTGTGATGATGGCATCTGTTAAAACGGCTCCACACAGGTTTGCCCCCCTCAAATTAGCCGCTTTCAGACAGGTGCGGCTCAAGTCTGCCCCTCGCAAATCACTGCCCTCTAGATTGGCGGACCCCAGGTATGCACCACTAAAATTGACGCTGCGCAGCGAGGCTTGGGTCAAATCGGCTTTGCCAAAATTAGTGTTTGAAAGATTCGCATTTTGCAAATTAGCCCCCTTTAGCTTGGAGCTAGCAAAACTGGCCCCAGTGAGGATAATTCGCTGCAAGTCTAGGGCGTTGAGCACCTGTAATGAAAAATCCCGATGGCCTCGGTCGTAGGCATTGCGTAGGGCTTCGGCCGTGACCTGACGGCTTTTCGAATTGGGCTGACTGCGGTGACCCGAATCCTCTTCTGATGAGGACAGATTAAAGGAGCGGCGATAGCGATGGGGTGACGTGGTGGACTTGGCACTGGCGCGATTTTTCCGTGCCCGAATGGCTGCCGCCATGCGAGAGGAAGGAGAGGCCCCGCTAGACGCGGACGATTCTTCAAAATCGGCGTAGCCAATCGCCCCAGAGTCTTGGCTGTTATTCCCTTGGCCATTGGGACCTGTGAGCGGTGCAGATTGAGGCCCGCTCGGAAACGCCATGTTTTGGGCAAGGCTATCTAGATAAGGCTCTAAATCTAGATCTCTAAGAATCGCCTCAGCCGATTGATATCGTAATCGCACTGAGATCTCTAACATCTTTAGCAGCACCTTAGAAAAGTGCTCACTCACCTTGACCTGCGGCTGCCATAGCATTTCACCCGTTTGGGGGTCGTAGGATAGATCTTTGGGAGATTTAGCCGTTAATAAATAGATGCAGGTAACCCCAATGGCATAAATGTCACTGGCATAGACCGGTCGCATGGCCATCTGCTCAGGGGGGGCGTATCCTGGTGTGCCGATCGCATAGGCCGTCAAGACGGTCTGATCAGACTGGCTGGCCTTAATGGGGTTGACCTTGTCCTTCACCGCGCCAAAATCAATCAACACCAGGCGCTTATCTTGCTCCCGGCGAATTAAATTGGCTGGCTTGATATCACGGTGAATCACCTGGTGACTATGGATATATTGCATCACCGGCAAAATTTCACTCAAAAACTGTTTGACTCCAGCTTCGCTAAAGGGCCCCCCTCGACGGACCTCTTGCTGTAGGGTCGCCCCGCTGATGTATTCTTGGACTAGAAAAAATTCTTGCCTGGCTTCGAAATAATCAAGCAACCTGGGTAATTGGGGGTGGTTACCGATTTTTCCCAGGATCTTGGCCTCACGTTGAAATAGATCACGGGCCATCTCGATCACGTTAGAGACCTCTGCAGTGGGCCTCAGCTGTTTGATGACACAGGGAGGGCGACCCGGCAAAGACTCATCTCGAGCTAAAAAGGTTGCCCCAAAGCCCCCCCGACCCAGTGCACCAATCACTCGATAGCGACTTCTCAGCAGCAGCTCAGAACCACACGCCTGACAATGTTTCGCAGTCGGCGGGTTCTTAGGGTGAGAACATTCTGGGTTTGTACAGTAGGTCATGCAGCTTTGGCTACCTCTTTTACTTGCCCAAAACTGAGAACAGCATCAAACAAAATCGAATAAGCCGAAAAGTCCGTTACCTGGGATTTAAAGTGCGGAATCTCTAATCAACGAGCGCAATTTACAACGTATGCAATTTAATAAATGTGTTTAGTAAATAAATGTGCCTAATTAAATGCGTGCTTAATAGATGCAGTGACAGGCAGATGCTCTGACAATAGCCTAATTCAATTATTCCCTGATTTTGGCATCAGACAAAAGGCTTTTGCAAAAACCCACTACTGAGACAAAAGGCATTCCTTGCTACATAGAATAACAGCGTTGCCATTAGGTAATCTGGCAAGGCTGGCCTCCCTTGCCAAAATCTTTAAACTTCACCACCAAGTGGCGTCGACGTTAGGTTGGGCGTGGGTGATGAATTTGGGAGTGTGGGCGTTAGAATGAGAAGGTTTGATTTGGCTCGGTTTGCCCCGGTTTTCGGTAATTAACGTCGTATGCATATCTCTATCAATTGGTTAAAAGACCTGGTTGAGGTCTCCCTGTCGCCTGAGTCTTTGGCAGACGCCCTGACCATGGCAGGCTTTGAGGTCGAAGACATTGAAGATCGTCGACAGTGGGCAGATGGCGTGGTAGTTGGCAAAGTACTGACGCGTCAGCCCCATCCCGATGCTGACAAGCTGAGTGTTTGCACCGTCGATATTGGCGCGACTGGGCCCAGCAGCATTGTCTGCGGGGCTGCGAATGTGAGGGCGAATGTCTATGTGCCGGTGGCGACCGTGGGTACCTATCTACCGAAGGCAGATCTCACTATCAAGCCCCGTAAGGTCAGAGGTATGCTTTCGGAAGGCATGATTTGCTCGCTGGCTGAGTTGGGTTTGGCCAAAGATTCAGAGGGCATTCACATTTTTGAACCCGCTGAGTTGGCTGGGCTACAGGTGGGGCAAGATGTTCGCCCCTTACTGGGGCTAGACGATGTGGTTCTCGACTTAACCTCTACGGCTAACCGAGCAGATGCCTTGAGTATGGTAGGCATTGCCCGAGAGGTGGCGGCTATTACCGGTGATCAGCTCCATCTGCCCACCGTCGAGGAACTGAGGACAGAAGAAGGCTCAGAAATAGCAGCGTCATCCCCTGTGGCGATTCAACTGAGCGATCCCAAGGCGTGCCCGATTTACATCGGTACGGTTTTAGAAAATGTACAAATTGGCCCTTCTCCAGCCTGGTTACGTCAGCGGCTTGAGGCCGCAGGTACCCGATCTATTAGTAATATCGTCGATATCACCAACTATGTTTTGCTGGAGTGGGGGCAGCCACTCCATGCGTTCGATCTAGAGCGACTCAAGACCGCTGCTGGTGATGCCATTACCATTGGCGTGCGCTACGCTCAGCCCGATGAAACCCTCGTAACCCTGGATGGGCAAACCCGTCAGCTGTCTGCCCAAACGTTGTTGATTACTGCGAGCGATCGCCCCGTTGCTCTGGCAGGTGTCATGGGCGGAGCAGAAACCGAAGTTCATGACAGGACTCGAACAGTTTTTTTGGAAGCCGCCTATTTTGACTCAGCCGCCATTCGCCGGTCGGCCCGCAGCCAGGGCCTTCGTACCGAAGCCTCAGCCCGATATGAGCGGGGGGTTAACCCGGCTGAGCTAGAGATGGCTTGCCAGCGGGCAATTCAGCTCATGCAAACCCTGACCGGGGCCACTGTCGCAGGCCAGTCTGCCGACCGTACTGCAACTGGGCAGATTACCCCGAGTCGATCCATAGCGCTGAGGCTAGCCCGAATTCACGAAATTTTGGGGCCAATTCAGGCTGAGACGGGGAAAATGGCTCGACTGGAAGTGGCCACCATCGAATCACTTTTGGCAAAACTTGGCTGTACCGCTGAGGGCACTGACCAACCTGGCGTTTGGCAGGTGCAGGTGCCCCCTTACCGCTATCGCGACCTTGAGCGCGAGATCGATTTGATTGAAGAAATTGCCCGGCTCTACGGCTACAACCGATTTGCTAATACGTTACCCCAGCAGACCTCTCGTGGGGTGTTATCCCCCGAAGCCATCTTGTCTCGACAGGTGCGGACGGCGTTTCGCGGTGCGGGGCTTACAGAGGCATTGCATTATTCCTTGACCAACCCCGAAGAAAATCGCGTCGTTCTGGCTAATCCACTGTTTACGGAGTATTCCGCTCTGCGCTCCGATCTGATGTCTGGTTTGATCGAGGCCTGCCAATTTAATCTGGAGCAAGGGAATGGAGCGCTGAATGCCTTTGAAATGGGACACGTGTTTGCAGCAGAGGGGGACAAATTACATGAGATGGAAAAAATCGCGGGTATCTTGGGCGGGGATGCTCGGGTGGGTCAGTGGGTAAACAGTGGTCGCGAACAACCGCTGGGCTGGTACGAAGCGAAAGGGGTATTGGAAACCGTTTTTCAACGGTTGGGACTGACGGTAGACTATCGAGCTGATGAGACCCCTGATACACGCTTACATCCTGGGCGGACGGCTTCACTCTGGGTAAGGGGACGGCTCCATCTGGGAACGTTTGGGCAACTGCATCCCCAGTTACGTCAGTCGCGGGGGCTGCCCGATGAGGTCTATGTGTTTGAGTTGGACTGGTCGGTGTTGACCACCTGTTTAGCCAATACAAAGCCGGGCACTGCGGTCAGGTTTGAATCCTATTCGACCTATCCGGCCTCTGATCGAGATTTGGCTTTCTTTGCGTCGGTTGAGACAACGGTGGCCGATCTTGAGAAATTGATCACTCGCACTGGCGGTCAACTGCTGGAGTCGGTGACGCTGTTTGATCAGTACCAGGGCGAAAATGTCCCTGAAGGCCAGCGTAGTTTAGCGTTTCGACTGGTCTATCGAGCTAGCGATCGCACCCTTACCGATCAGGATATCGACCCGGTGCATCAAAAAGTGCGCCAGGCCCTAGAGAAAAAGTATCAGGTGAATTTGCGATCGTAGAGGCGTTGCCGATAATGCCTCTGCGATCGCAATACCTGTATACAGAGGATAAAACCGGAATTTTACCCCTGAGCGGCTGGATCTGCTGCCGTTTTCTCTTCGGGCACCCCAAAATACGTCTTCATCACCTGTAGCACCATCGGTGCGGCAAAAGAGCCGCCGCCGCCACCGGAGTGTTCCCCAAAGGCGACCACCAAGATTTCAGGATTATCCGTTGGGCCGTAGGCCCCGAACCATGTGTGGTTTTCATAGGGGGGAGCCTCCGCCGTGCCGCTTTTGCCAGATATCGGGGGTAGTTCGGGCACATTTAAGCGTTGACCAGTGCCGCCGCTGACCACCTGTCGGAGGCCCTCCTGAAGTACTTTCACCGTGCTGGGCTTGAGGTTCATTGGGGTTTTCCACTCTCTGGTTTCGGCCTCATCCATCAGCAGGTGAGGCGTCACCCGATAGCCCCCGTTGGCCGGCACCGCAAACATGATCGACACCTGCATCGGTGAAACCTGCATATAGCCCTGACCAATCGACATGTTGATGGTGTCGCCCAGATACCAGCCTTCGCCAATGTTTTCTTGTTTCCAAGCCTCGTCCGGGACTAACCCCGCAAATTCTTCAGGGGCAAGCTCAATGCCGGTCTTTTTGCCAAAGCCATACTTCCGCATCCATTCGATGATGGGTTTCTCACCAATCTTGCGACCCACCTGATAGAAGAAAGTATCGCTACTCATCGCCATCGCCCCCCGAAACCCGAGGGGGCCAAACCCCGCGCGATTCCAGTCCCAAAACTGAATGCCGCCTGCGCTGATGTAAGGAAAAGTGGGCAACACCGTATCGGGGGAATACCCCCCGGACTCCAGGGCAGCGGTCGAGGTAATAATTTTGAACGTACTGGCAGGGGGATAGGCCTGTAGGGTGCGGTTCAGAAAGGGGTTGCCGCGGCTATTGAGCTGCGCCCACTGGGCATCGGTAATCCGGGTTGAGAAAATATTGGGGTCAAATGTGGGACGACTCACCATGGCTAAAATTGCCCCGTCCCGAGGATCGAGGGCCACAATGGCACCGATATTGTTACCCAGGGCGGCTTCTGCGCTCCGCTGCAGCTCTAGGTCGATGGTCAGTTGAACGTCTTGACCCGATTTTGAGGGTTTTTGTCCCAGGATGCTAATCACTCGACCCGCACTGTCAACCTCTACCTGCTGCCCGCCCCACTCCCCTCGCAGTGAGGATTCAAACGCAGCTTCGGCCCCCATCTTGCCGATAAAATCCCCCAGGCGATAGCCATCTTCCAGGCGACGCTGCAGTTCATCATCGGTGATTTCACCTGTATAGCCCAGGACGTGGGCAGCCAGATCCCCATGGGGGTAGTTGCGCACGGCTTCTGCCTCAACCCGTACGCCAGGCAATTCAGGGGCATATTCGGCTAATGCCGTCGCTTGGGCTGGACTCACCCCTCGGGCAATGGGGACGGATTGGGTTGAGTCAAACCCGGCGACCTCTAAACGCTTGGCGATTTCTTCGGGGGGCACATCTAAAATCTGAGCCAGTCGCTTGATCACCTGGGGGCGCTTTTCTTCGGGCAAAGAAATGGGCCAAATCGACACCGAATGGGATAGACGACTGCCCGCTAAAATGCGCCCTTTGCGATCGTAAATCGTGCCCCTGGCGGGGCGACGCGGGAGTAACAGCACCCGGTTGTCTTCGGCAAGCTCTCGGTTACGGTCCCCTTCTACGAGCTGTAAATAGAAAAGTCGACTACCAATGCCACCCAGCATGACTAAGGAGAGCAAAATCATAACGACGACCGACTGGTACTGTCGCCCGACGGTGCGTCCCCCCTTTTGATTAATGCCCTGTGAGGAATACTGGATGAATGACATATTTGGAGGATTTTGTTAGCAAAAATACATCGCAGCAGCTGTTTCGGTTCTAAAAACAAACTGGGTCATTTTTTCGGTTCCCTTGCTTTGTTTTTGCAATTAGCAGCGGACATATTCGGGAGGATTGGCAAAGATTTTAGGATTAAACTGTCCCAGTGTAGCCCTGCTTTTCAATCCATTGGCTTTATTCTATAGCTTTGACTCTGCCAGCTCCCCCCGCCAGACCTGTGGTTTATCCTCAGGTAAAAACTTAAGTTTTCAAACTGGATGTGGTTTATGGCACTATTCTATAGAACTTGGCCTTTAAAAAAGGAGCCCTATTAAACCTTAGCCGCATCCAGACCTTAGTCACATTCAGACCTGTTGTTTGCCCTATGGGAAAACCCAGGTTCTCAAACTAGCTGTGGTTTAAAGGCTGTTAACCGCGTACCCAATTCATTTATTTTGGACACTGCCGTATTTGGCACCGCTTTCATTGATAAGCCACTCACTGAAAGGAGTTAGGTAGCTGCAACGATGTCCCAGACTGTTTCACCCAAGCCCTCTGTCTCACAGACGACGCCCGCCACATTTGATGTTGAACTTTGCAATGTCTCTAAGGTCTTTGCCGGTGAACCAGCGGTCCAAGAAATTGACCTGGGCATCCGTCAAGGGGAGTTTTTTAGTATTTTAGGTCCCTCGGGCTGCGGCAAGACCACGACACTGCGCATGATTGCCGGATTTGAGTCCCTGTCAGCGGGGGAGTTGTTTATTCGCGGGCAAAGCATGCGGCGGGTCCCTGCCCACCGACGCCCGGTGAATACAGTTTTTCAAAGCTATGCGCTGTTTAACCACATGAGCGTTTGGGATAATATTGCTTTTGGCCTTAAAATAAAACGCTGTGGACGATCAGAGGTGCGCGAACGGGTTGGGGAGGCCTTGCAGCTGGTGCAAATGGAGGCCTTTGGTCAGCGCTATCCAACTCAGCTATCAGGGGGGCAAAAGCAGCGTGTGGCACTGGCTCGGGCGCTCGTTAATCGGCCAGCAGTAATGCTTTTAGATGAGCCTCTAGGGGCCTTGGATTTAAAATTGCGAAAACAGATGCAGGTTGAGCTTTCAAATTTGCATCAGCGCTTAGGTATTACCTTTGTGATGGTCACCCACGATCAAGAAGAAGCCCTGTCGCTCTCTGACCGGATTGCGGTAATGCGAGCTGGGCGTATCGAGCAAATTGGCTCGCCCAGCGAAATCTATGAATGCCCTACCACGGCCTTTGTGGCAGATTTTATCGGGGATACAAATTTATTGTCTGGCCAAATGGCAACCTTGCAAGAAGGTATGCCTACGATAACGACCCAAAGTGGCTTGCAAATTGTGGTCAGCCCTGATCAAGTACATGGGCCGGACCAAACCATCGACATCAGTATTCGCCCAGAAAAAATCCAGCTTAGTTCCCTGGGGATATCCACCGCGGATAATTGCTTTGAGGGCCAGGTCAAACACATGATGTATTTAGGTACCCATGTTCACTGCGTGATAGAACTCGTCACCGGAGATTGTCTAACCGTGTTGCAACCAAATCACACCGAACATCGACCGGATTCGCAAGCCTGTGTGTATGTCTCGTGGGATGCTAAAGACTGTCGAGCATTAGTGGCCTAGGGCTTGGCGAACATAGCGTTTACAGATTTACTTGAAGAAGGTTATTTCAACTGAGTTGTTTGAGTTAAAAGGAGAGTATCGTGCCCCGCAGACAATCGTTTCGTTCTAACACTTCCCGTCGTCGGTTTCTGCAAGGCTCGGCGGCCGCAATGGCTGGGGTTGCGCTCTCTAACTGCCGAGGGGGGGGCGTCAGTGATGTGCAATCGGGTGCCGAAACGGGCAATGACAGTGAAACAGCCTCATCGTCAGGATCGGATGTCCTGAATATTTATACCTGGGCTGACTATACCGACGATGAACTGGTGAGGCAATTTACTGAGGCCACTGGGATTGAGGTCAAAGTCGATATTTACGACGCGAACGAGACAATGTTGGCAAAGTTGCAAGCGGGCGGCGGCGATAGCTACAGCATTATTTATCCGTCGGACTACATGGTGACTCAGATGATCGATCTGGGGCTGCTCATGGAGTTAGACCAGGCCCAATTGGTTGGCCTCGACACAATGCAGGAGAAATGGGAAAGCCCGGTTTACGATGCGAAAAATGCCCACAGTGTCCCCTTTGTCTGGGGGACAACCGGGCTAATTTATAACAGCAAGGCCCTGACTACCCCGCCGGATGATTGGAACTATCTTTGGGATAACAAGGATACGCTGTCTCGTCGCATTACCCTGTTAGAAGACGTTCGGGAAACCCTCGGGGCGGTCCTCAAATCCTTAGGGTATTCTTACAATTCGACCGATCCGGCTGAGTTGGAAGAGGCCTATCAAAAGCTGGTCGACATTAAGCCTGCCTTAGCCTCGTTCAAGTCCTTTGGTTGGCAAGATGAGCTGCTCGGGGGCGACGTCCTGGTGTCGATGGTGTACTCGGTCGAAGGGGTCCCCGTTAGCAAAGAAAATGAGGATTTTAAGTATGTGGTCCCGGTGAGTGGTTCTTCGGTTTGGACCGACACGCTAGTGATTCCGACCTCGGCCCCTAACGTGGAGGCGGCGTATAAGTGGATTAACTTTAACCTGCAGCCAGAGGTGGGCGCGTCGATGGCAGAGCGGCTTTATTTGGCTTCGCCCAATGCTGCCGTCCTGGAGCTACTGCCAGACGAACTGCTGAGTGATCCGGTCCTATTTCCGTCGGAGGAGCTTTTGGCCCGCTGTGAGGGTATTGCGCCCCTGGGCGAAGTCGGCGATCTCTACGATGAGTACTGGACTAAAGTCACGAGTGCTTAGATAGGGCCGATATTAATGCCTCAATAACTCAGCCTGTAGTGAGTCTGCAATATTTGGGATGAGCCCTATAAGCCCATCTTCTAGAGCAAATCTTTAGTATATGAGCCAGTGTATGAGCCTCCCCACTGAGCCCCCCACTAAGGTTAAACCTTTGCTTCCCTACCAAGGGCGCAAAGACGGTCGCCATCCCTGGGTCTATCGACTGACCCAATGGATTGAGCCTTCGGTGTTACTAGGCCCCGCGGGGCTATGGCTGTTGCTGTTGATGGTGCTGCCAATTTTACTGATTTTAGAGATCAGTCTGGTCCCTGGCCTCAGGCCAGGACAGGCCGCTAACGGTTATGGGCTGGGGAATTATTTTCAAATTTTGCAGCCCACTTATCTGAGGGTGTTGTGGCGTTCCTTGACGTTTGCGACGGGGACAACGGCCCTGTGTTTGGTGTTGGGTTTTCCGGTGGCTTACTGGCTGGCGCTAATGGCCCCAAAGCAATGGCGTAATTTGCTGTTGGTGATATTTATCTTACCCCTGTGGACTTCGTCGCTGCTGCGGACCTATGCGTGGATCACGTTGCTGCGACCGTCGGGGGTAATCAATCTGGTGTTGTCTGGCCTGGGGCTGCCTACCCAAGATTTGATGAATACGGCGGGGGCGGTCTTTATCGGCATGGGCTATAGCTTTTTGCCGTATATGGTGCTGATTCTTTATGCGTCGCTAGAAAAGCTGGACTTGCAATTGTTGGAAGCGGCCGCCGATCTAGGGGCAAATCCTCAGGCTGCTTTTTGGCGGATAACGGTGCCTCAGACGCTGCCAGGGATTGCTGCTGGGGGACTGTTGGTATTTGTCACCAGCCTGGGGGATTTTGTGGTGCCTGCCCTGCTGGGCGGGCCTAGTAGTATGACGATTTCACGGCTGATTTATAACCAGTTTTTGGGGATTTCGCGCAACTGGGGGTTTGGCTCTGCGTTAAGCATGGTGCTGATTATGGCGGTGAGTTTAGCGATCGCACTGCTGCTTAAGTATGGAGATCGCAACCCGGAGGGGTTCTCTTAAGGAGTCAGGGGTCAGGAGTCAGGGGTCAGGGGTCAGGGGTCAGGAGTCAGGGGTCAGGGGTCAGGAGTCAGGGGTCAGGGGTCAGGAGTCAGGAGTCAGGGGTCAGGGGTCAGGAGTCAGGAGGGGTGCGGGTGTGAGTGCACAGGATTCAAGCAAGGGTGTTACCTGGCAAGGGCTATTTGCGCTGCTGATGTACGGGGTAATGTACTTGCCCATTGTCGTGCTGGGGGTCTACAGCTTTAACGAATCTCGCTACGGGGCGATTTGGAAGGGGTTTAGCCTCAAGTGGTACGGTCGCCTGTTTCAGGATGCGCGTTTGTTTGCGGCGCTGGGCGATAGCCTCAAGATTGCTCTGGTGGCGGTGGGTGTCTCGGCGGTGCTGGGGACCCTGATGGCGATTGGGTTGGCAAAATATAAGTTTAGGGGGCGCTCGCTGTACCTGGGGGTGTCTTATTTGCCGTTGATTGTGCCGGATATTGCGATCGCAGTGTCCACCCTGGTTTTTTTAGCCTCGGTAGCGATACCTCTGAGTATCTGGACCGCCATTACCGCCCACATGGTCTTTTGCCTGGCTTACATTGCTGTGGTGGTCTCTAGCCGACTCAACGGGTTAGACCCCAACCTGGAAGAAGCAGCCCTTGATCTAGGGGCTAACCCCGCTCAGGCGTTGATTAAAGTATTGCTGCCCCAGCTGACCCCTGCGATTGTATCTGGCTGCCTGCTAGCCTTTGTGCTGAGCATGGACGATCTGTTAATTTCTAGTTTCACTGCAGGCGGGGCTAATCCGCTGCCGCTGGAAATCTTTAGCCGGGTGCGTACGGGGGTCAAACCCGACATTAACGCCCTGAGCGTGGTCTTGATCTTGTCGTCGGGGCTGATGGCTGCAATGGCCGAATATTTGCGCTATAAGGGCGAGAAAATGCAGGGCTAGATAGGATTCTCAGGTATTTTTACGCGTCTTTAAGTATCTCCAGTGACCCCTATCACGTGTCCTTAACGGCAGGGTCACCGATCAATCTTGATTCAATCACCCTCAGCTGACGATCACATCACCTGCCATAAACCCTTGAAATCACAGTGATACAGCGGTTTAGGTGCGATATTAGATATGTTCCTGAAAGATGACTGTTAATAACACCAGTGTGTTCCTCCCATGATCGGTACAACTCCCTCCCACAAGTCGATTGACGACATCGTCAATGAGATTTTTCGGCTCCGACGCATTAGCCGGCGCACCCAGCAAATGTTAATGGCATCTCTACTGGGGAAACGGGAGCTCAATAAGCAAGAAGAAATGCAAGTCAATCGCGTTGTGGACGCACTCCACCGCGGCTTGTTGCGCGTGGTTGACTAGATTCGGCTAGTGTTGTTTCAACGTTCTGAAACTTAGGCCCCTGGCAATATCGCCAGGGGCCTTTTTTGACTATTCGAAGGGGATGAACACGACGATGAACGGGGAGTGGGACGATACCTCTGCAATCCCCCTATGACGAAGGAGCGCTGTCGTCGTCATCTTCGTTGTCCATTTTGGGGACAAAGGAAGGGCGTTCAATATCTTCCCACCCGGCCGGGCGCTTGGAGTTATACCAAGCCAGTGAGCCAATCACAATCGCTGCGATAAACCCGACCACGTAGACGAGGGTGAAATAGTACATCGGAATGCCTGAGCTTACCGTTTCTCCCAGGAGGGGATTGAACAAACCGGTCAGCGACGAAATTAGGGGTGTCATGGGTTGGAGTTTTCCTATGGGTTAGAAGCAGTGGGTCAAAAGCGATGGGTTAAAACCAGTGGGTTGGCATCTAAGCTAAATTGGCCAACCTTTGGGACGCAGCGGCCTAACCCTCACCAGCTGGGGCCGGTTCAGGGGCCGGTGCCGGGGCTGGCGCGGGGGCCGGTGCCGGGGCTGGCGCGGGGGCCGGTGCCGGTGCCGGTGCTGGCTCTGGCGCAGGGGCTGCGACAGGGGGCGGAGCCGGGGCGGGCTCAGGGGCAGGGGCAGCGGGCTCAGGCGCGGGCTCAGGGGCTGGGGCCGCAGGTTCAGGCGCAGGGGCAGGTCTTGGATCGGGCCTGAGATCTTCTAGGGTGGGACGGCGTTCGGGGGCTGGAGCCGGGGCTACAGACGGCCTAGGAGATGAATTCCTTCTAGGCTCAGGGGCGCTGGGCTCAGGGGCCTGACTGGGCTGCTCCTCCGGTTCTGCAGCGCGTCGAGGTCGTGAGGGCTCCGCAGCACGTCGAGATCCGGAGGGTTGATCGGCAGACCGTCCAGACGGGGCCTTGTCCGCAATCACCCGCTTGGGCTTTTCGGGCTGTCGCTCAATTGAGCCTTCGCGGCCTGAGAGCCGAGGCAACTTTGGAAAGCGCTCGACTTCCATGTCTTCGATCACCTGGGATACGAACTTTCGCCAGGCGTAGGCAGCGGTGCTGCTGGCTCCGCGGGTGGGGCTGCTGTCGTCGTTACCAAACCAAACCCCCACCACAATCTGGGGGGTAAAGCCGATAAACCACAAATCTCGATTTTTTTCGGAGGTGCCAGTTTTGCCCGCGACTTGCCGCCCTGAAATGTAGGCATTGTTGCCAGTGCCGCCTTCTACGACCCCCCGCAGCATCCAGGTCAAGATGGCAGCTGTGTCTTTATCAACCGCCTGTTTAGGCTCGTCTTCAAACTCGTAGATGACCTGGCCGCTGCGGTCGAGAATCCGTTTGATGCCGTGGGCTTTGACATGTTTGCCTTCGGCGGCCAGGGTGCCATAGCCGCTGGTTAGCTCCAACAAATTGACCTCAGACGACCCCAAAGCCAGGGAATAGGCAGGTAAGAGTTCGGACTCAATCCCCATCCGTTTGGCCATGTCAATGGTGGGTTTAAACCCAATATCGACCAACAGCTTGACTGCGACGATATTGATAGAGGAGGTCAGGGCCGTGCGCAGATCTACCCCGCCTCGAAAGCCGCCACCATAGTTTTTGGGCTCGTAGCCGTCGACGACGTAGCGGGCGTCCATGTAGCCTTTATAGGGGGAGACGCCGGCTGCGATCGCAGTCGTGTAGACAAAGGTTTTAAAGGTAGACCCCGGCTGCCGCTGGGCCTGGGTTACTCGGTTAAACTGACTGTCTTCAAAATCGGTGCCTCCCACCATGGCATGAATTTCGCCCGTCTTAGGGTCAATCGCCACAATTGAGCCCTGCTCAAATCGCTGCCAGCGGCCCGAGTCTTCAATCATCTCAACCAGGGTTTTTTCGGCGACCCGCTGCCAGTCTTCGTTGAGGGTGGTCTCTACGGTAAGGCCACCGCCCTCAATCTCTTCGGGGGAGAGAATCTCAGCCAGCTGTTTCTGAATGTAGATGGTGAAGTAGGGAAACTCACTGTAGAGAAACTTAGGTTCGTTGGGGGTGGTGGCAATTTCACTCCCATAGGCTTCTTTAGCCTGGGATTCGGTAATCACCCCGTTCTCAAGCATGCGACCGATGACGATATCGCGCCGCCACCGGGCCGACTCGGTATCCACCAGGGGCGAGTAAACACTCGGGGCCGGAGCCATCCCCGCAATCAGGGCAATTTCTGAAACCGTCAGTTCTTCAACCGATTTACCAAAGTAGATCCAGGCTGCATCGGCCACACCATAAGCCCCAGCCCCTAAATAAACCAGGTTGAGATAGCGCTCTACAATCTTGTCTTTACCCAGTTCTTTTTCTAACTTGTAAGCCAGCAACGCCTCTTTAAATTTGCGCTGAAAGCTACGCTCCTGGTCTAAGAAGACGATGCGGGCCAGCTGTTGGGTAATCGTACTTGCCCCCTCAACCACTTCCCGGCTACGTAGATTGGCCACCGTGGCCCGTGCAATCCCTCGATAGTCAATGCCGCTATGCTCGTAGTAACGCCGATCCTCAGAGGCGATAAAGGCCTGGATCAGGGTGTCGGGAATGTCGTCATAGGTCAGGTACTCCTGGGTGGCTGGCCCAATTTTTTGTAACACCGAGCCATCGCCAGATTTGAGGGTGATGGTGCCACTACGCTCGAACGTGAGGGCGTTAGAGACATCGGGCAAATTGGCTTCAGCATTCATCCAGAGTCGGTAGACCCGTGCCGATGGACCCGCAATCCCCGCCCCCAGGATTAACACCGTCCAAAAGGTAAGGCTGCGATAGAGCGGTTTAGGGGCCTTAGGACTTCGCTTAGGAGAGGGTTGACGACCATGGCCAGCTCGACGGGAAACAGCTGCTCGCTCCGCTCGGGGCCCCGCATCGCGGGGTGTATTCTGGGTAATTCCCATTCCTAGGCGATTTGACCAGTGTTTTAACCCAGACATCCAGTTAGCCACAGTTGAGTCCTTCCTAATCTGTCCTAAAGCTTAAATAGCTAGTAATCCGAATGAAGCGCCGATGCATGATGAAATGGCCTTTTGAAAGGCTACCAGACCTACCCTAACTCACCAAATTAGAGTGACCCAACGCCAGGCCAGTGACCAGCATCCCCAGAACCAAAAAAGGCTGTGCACTGGCCTGATATTTAACATCATTCTCCTGCGGGTTGCGCAAAAAATACATGTCTTGGAAGGTGATTTGGGGAATTATCAGCAAAATCAGCAAAAAAGCGGATAAATTTTGGTGGATTGCGATCAGATAGGCGGCGATGCCCCCTTGAAAGACATCGATCATTAAGACACAGATCCACGCAGCAGTGCTAATACCAAAGGCGACTGGCAAAGATTGGAGCCCCAGCTCACGATCGCCTTCGACGCTTTTAAAGTCGTTGACCACCGCAATCCCGAGCCCGGCCAAACTGTAAAACAGGGTCAGACAGATAATTGTCGGGTTGAGCTGACCAAATAGGGCATGACCCGCCCACCAGGGCAATGCAATGTAGCTCGCCCCCAGTGCATAGTTACCCAGCCAGCCATTTTGCTTGAGTTTGAGCGGGGGGGCAGAATAAATGTAGGCCAGAAAAGCCCCCCCCACTGCCAGCAGTGCTAACGTCGGAACATCATGCTCTGCCCACTGGTCAAGCCCATAGGCCACCGCGATACCCGCGATTAGTAAAACGATGATCTGGACCCGAACCCGGCCTAGCGAAATTGCCCCCGACGGAATCGGCCGATAGGGCTCGTTGATGGCGTCGATTTCACGGTCGTAATAGTCATTGATGGTTTGGGTGTAGCCCGTCAGCAGCGGTCCCGACATCAGCATGCAGGTGAGTGACATTAAGACATTATTGACCGACCAGGTAAAGTGACCAGACGAAGCGGCTCCACACAGCACCCCCCACATCAAAGGAATCCAGGTGACAGGTTTCATTAACTGCAGGTGGATTTTCCAAACGGAGGTCTCCCCCGCATCGGCACCTTTCATCCCCAGCAGCTGACGCGCTTTACCACTGCGGTTGGCTGCTTCATCCGTGCCAGGTTCACCGGATGAAGGCAATTCAGCCTGGGGGGGGGATGGGGTCTCTGACATTGGGATTACTCCGGTAGCCTATGCAAACGAAATGATCAAGTAGCCGTTTTGAAATTTTGCCCCGCTGACGGCGCGACCTTGCAGGGCACTCGGCAAAGACAAATTGCGGCGTTGGTCCCCGGCTTCGACGGTGACCTCAGGGCCGTATTGGGTGAGTTGAATCTGTTTTTTGTCAAAGCTAGGCAAAAATAACCGCACGGTCGAGGTGGATAAATCTACGGTTACGGCGGCAGGGACATCAGGAACTGATTTAAAGTCAGGCAGGGCGTCGATTAGGGGGAGCCAGTTGCCCGTTGACCAAGGCGGTAACTGAGAAATGGGCAAAGGTGCAAAAGCAGCGTCGAGATCTGCCCCACCTTCATTGCGATTGACTAATACGCCGCCCACGGTAAGTCCAGTTTGTTGGGCGGCTCCCCACAGATAGCGGGCCGTTGCGATCGCAACCTCATCCCCGGTTGAGACCAGATAGGCCCGCACCCGAGCCGGATCTTTGACCGCGGCCTTGCCCTGGGCCACCAGGTTGCTAGACTCCTTAACCTGGGGCTGCTCAAACATATCCCCTGACCAGCCGCCGCTCAAGACCACAGCCGCAATCGGCTGCACAAAGGGGGACACCGCCTGGGCAAACTGGGAGTCTTGAAAGACTTTTTTGAAGCGTCGGAAATACCAGTCCACCCCTTCTGGCAGATTCCACATGCGCAGGCTGGCGAGGTCGCCGGGGCCATCGTGAACGATCACATCATATTGCCCGCTTCCCTCGTATTCACGAATCGCGTTCAGGGCCAGGGCTTCGTCCATGCCCGGTAAAACACTCAGCTCCTGACCATAGACCGCTTTAAAGAAGGGATCTCTGAGGTATTGAGCCTCCAAGCGTTTCACCATTTCCCAGTTTTGCTCAAGCAGCGCCGCCGACCGTAGCTGCACAGCCGAAAGACCAGCATCAACGGTATGAACCTCTGCACTGACATCGGCTCCTAACAGGAGGCCAAAGGCAGGGCCAGCTTCCTGGGTCACCAGCAGCACACGTTGGCCCTGGCTGGCGAGCTTTTTGGCGGTTGCGATGGCGCTAATCGTGCGCCCCGTTCCCCCTTTACCCAAAAACGTCAAAATCAGAGCCATATTCCTCTCCGTGGCCCACTTGACCCTAACGGTTAAACCTGCTTGAGCTCATCCTCAAAAAACCAGGTTGAATAATTATCAGGAAATTCCACGACAACACCAATGCCACTGCCGTCGACCATCTTGTACTGCTTGATCTCACCAACCTGACCCAAGCGACCAGCCACGCTAGTTGACACTCGATCTTTTATGCGGCAAACCTTAACCTTTTGTCCGATTTCCAAACTCATCCTTGCGGGCGCTCTCCAAACTGCTATTAAAAAGGAGGATATGCACTCAAGCCAACGTGTTTCGGCTGGGTCAGAATTCAGAATTTAGAGTTCAGAATTCAAAACTTAGCACCTGGCTAACTTCTGACTCCTGATTCCTGACTTCTGGCTTCTAGTCTCAGGGATAACGTTGGGCGCTAAGCGAATCCCAAAAATTAAATCAGATCCCAGTTTATCAGCGTCTTGTCCCCTATGAGATATCCTAATGAGCGGTTAAGACAGCTAATTTCCCACCTATGCTTGCTAAACGAATTTTGCCGTGCCTCGATGTTAAAGCGGGACGGGTTGTCAAAGGCGTAAATTTCGTCGATCTCAAAGATGCGGGGGATCCGGTTGAGTTGGCCAAGGCCTACAACGAAGCTGGGGCCGATGAACTCGTGTTTTTAGACATTACGGCCACCCATGAAGACCGCGACATTATCTACGATGTGGTCTATCAGACTGCTGAGCAAGTTTTTATTCCGCTAACGGTGGGGGGCGGCATCAGCTCCTTGGAAACGATCAAAAAGCTATTGCGGGCTGGGGCTGACAAAGTCAGTATCAATTCTTCCGCCGTCCGCGATCCTGATTTCATCAATGCTGCCAGTCAGCGGTTTGGGGTCCAGTGCATTGTGGTTGCCATTGACGCCCGTCGCCGGACAGAGGGCACCCCAGGTTGGGATGTCTATGTGCGCGGCGGGCGAGAAAATACCGGCCTTGATGCTATCGTCTGGGCCCAAGAGGTGGTTGAGCGCGGCGCGGGGGAGCTACTAATCACCAGTATGGACGCCGACGGCACTCAGGCTGGCTACGATTTGGACCTCACCCAAACCATTGCCAATACAGTGTCGGTACCGGTGATCGCCTCCGGCGGGGCCGGCAACTGTCACCACATTTATGAAGCCTTGACAGAGGGCAAAGCTGAAGCTGCCTTGCTGGCTTCACTGTTGCACTATGGTCAGCTAACCGTGGCCGAGATCAAAGCTTATTTGAGTGAACACAGCGTTTTGACGCGTCAGTAGGTGAGTGGTGAATAGGTGAGTAGGTGAGTGGTGAATAGGTGAGTGGGTGAGTAGGGCAATGGGTGACGGGGGCTTCCCTACTTATCAGCGCAGCGCACTCACTACCCAAAAAAGCAACCTAGAATACAGAACCCTAAAGAGATTAGTGCACTTTTCTTGAGCCACTGTTACAATACGTAAACATGGACTCATAATCCTCATCAAGCAGTTTTAGGTAAAGGTCTTCGGCGGTTTTAATGGCATTTTTGATTTTGGCTATCGTCATCGGCTTGGTTGCATGGGCCTTGCGGCTAATGGAGCGAGCTATTGCCAGCCAAGAGTTTTCCTTAATGTTGGCCGGGTTTTTGGTGGCTTCATCCGCAGCAGCGATGATGGCAGTTTACTTCTTGATGGGCAACTATCTGGTCTTTGTTCACCATGTCAACCAGGTGCCCGATTATGAGGCGTCAGTCTTCTTAAATCACGACGTGATGCTCTCGGGGCTGGGATATGAGCCCTAGCTGTCTGATAGCAAGGCCCTGCTCAGAACCCCATGGCCTTGCTATCTGAGCAACACGGACCAGGTAGCTGGACCCACAATGCCATCTGCTTCTAATTGGTTGCGCGCCTGGACGCCCTGGACAGCGATCTCGGTCTGGGGTCCAAAGGAGCCATCAATCGGTCCCTCATAAAACCCCAGTGCCTGTAGGCGGGTTTGTAAACGGGTAACAGCCGGGCCACTCATTCCCTGTCTCAGCACGGGGAGGGCTACGGGGTCGGGCTCCTCTGACGCAGCAACCTCCTCTGCGGGGGGATTGGCCTCGGTCTCTGGCTCAACTGGCAGCGTGGCGACGGGCAAACCATCTGGGGGCGGAAAAAGCTTTTGCCAGGTCGTTGGCCCCACAATGCCATCGTTGACGATGTTGGCATCTGCTTGAAAGTTGACCACCGCTGTCTGGGTCTGTTCTCGATAAAAGCCGTCTATGGCCCCGCTGTAGTACCCCATCAGGCTGAGCATTGATTGCAGTTCGCTCACAGATTCACCGACGCTCCCCAGCCGCAACGTCGGTCGAGATGCGGTTTGCTGGGCCAGGTTAACTGGTCTTGGGAGGTCAGCTGGGGCCATCAATACAGCTGAGAAAGCCGGGACTGCACCGACAGTGACAACGGCTGCACCCGTTAGCAGCCCAGTTGCCAAAACCCGATACCCAAGAATCGACCTAGCCACTTGCCTTTCCCCAAAAAACTATAGCCATCACTATAAAGGGTAGATGGACGCTTTGGGATGACTCAATCTGGAGTATCCGATGATTGGGTCTGCTCTCTCCAGTGTCGCCAGGCCGTCGAGGTCCGTAGGGCCAACCATAGCAACAGCAGGGCAATCAGGCCGCCCTGACTGGGAGCATCAAAGGCAAAGAAAACCAGGCAAATGCAAAGGGAATCTTCTAAAAAAATTGCCCAAATGGGTGGACTATTGAGACGATAGAGCCACCCGACTTGCACGAGTTGAATGACCAATGCTAAGAGCCCGCCAGTCATCGCTACTAGGACGATCAGCCAACTATTATCCAGACTTGTGAAGCGGGCGATCGCAATGCCCGCCATCGTCCCCACAAAAGGGCTAAAAAATAGTTCCGCACTTTGTAAAAAGCGACGACTGGTGCGGTCTTTAGAGACTACCAACTCCAAGATCGACCAAGTCACCAGGATACCGACCACCACAGTTTGGGGAATCTGCGCCAAAATAGGAACGTTTGTCCATAAACTTTCCCCAGACAATAAGCCAATCAGTAACAGGGGTAACGCTATTCGCAGCCCGGTCGCCGCCGAGATCGAAAGCACCGCCAGTAGTTCGGTAATAATCACCTGAATAGCCTTTAGTTAAGCAGTATCGGCAAAAGCTAAGCCATATCCAGTTTGAAAACTCGAGTTTTTCCTGTAAGGCAGACTGTGGGTCTGGATATGGCCAAGGTTTAGTTCGGTAGACGCTTGAAAAGGTCTTATTTCAAGTTTTGAGTTTTGAGTTGGGTGGCTGACTTAAAATTCAATACTTAGCCCTCAAAACTGATTTGGATCTCAAAACTGATTTGCTGCTGGGCTGAACGGTGTCGCCGTTCAGAGTCATTTTTTTAGGTTGCCCACATTGGTCAGTGATGCCGTCTCATGATGCCGTCTGAAATAATGCCGTCTAAACAGTCTTCTAAACCTGCTTCTCAACGGTCTATCAGGGCCGAGTTAAAAGCCCAAATCACCCTTTTGACAGGCCTGGTTGTCATCCTATGGGCTGTGGAAATTATCGACTGGCTTGGCTTTCGAGGCAGTCTCGATCGCTACGGAATTGTGCCCCGCCAGTTGATGGGCCTCAGGGGGATCGCATTCGCTCCGTTTTTACATGGTAACTTTGAGCATTTGATGGCCAATACCCTGCCCCTGGTCACCCTCAGTTGGCTGGTGATGGTGCGAGAGATCAGCGACTGGGTTTGGGTTACCCTGCTAGCCGCTCTAAGCGCTGGGCTGGGCACCTGGCTGGTTGGGGCAGAGGGCTCGGTCCATATTGGGGCCAGCGGCCTGATTTTTGGCTATGTTGGTTTCTTGCTAATGCGGGGCTATTTTGAGCGCAGCGGGGTTGCAATCGCATTTTCACTGCTGGTGATTTTGTTTTACGGAGGCATCCTTTGGGGGGTGCTGCCGAGCCAACCTGGCATCTCCTGGGAGGGGCACCTATTTGGCTTTATCGGTGGGGTGATCGCCGCTCGACTATTATCTAGAAAGTCTGACTAGCCTAGAAAACCCGCCTAAGCCACCTGGCTCAAGGCTCCGGAAAGATACGTCGCCGCCGCTTCTACGGCGGCGATCGCATTCTCATAGAGCATCCGAGTTGGGCCGAGTACCCCCACACTGCCTAAAGGAGAAGCTCCCTTGGTGTAAGGCGATGAAATCAGTGCACAGGTTTGCATGGGCTCGATTGGGTTCTCAGAGCCAATCCAGATTTTTAGCTGACTGTTGGGGTCTCCTTGAAAAATCAGCGGCCACAGCTGCTCCTTGCCATCTTCTAGGAGAGACACCAAATTTCGGATTTGCTGACGCTCCGCAAACTCAGGCTGGCTTAATGCATCGGCCAGCCCACTGATCAAAATCTGAGTTTGACCGCCCTGGGTCCGTCGGGCCAAATCGTCCATTGCCGTCTGCAATGACTCTGTGTACTGCTGAAACGCCTGATCAAGATCTTGCCAATCAAGCTGTGCGATCGCACTCAGCGGCTTACCGCGTAGCCGCTCCGTCAGAAAGTTCGACAAAACCTGCAACTCGCGCGCCAAGGAATCCTCTGGATAATCTCCTTGGACATGGCCTGGAGCACTGATCTCACTTGGTTCCTGAGGTAACTGCACCACAATGGACTCAGTGTTATAAGAATCCAGCAGGACCACCAGCAGAATTTGATCTCCCCCCACCTGCACCAGTTGCAAATGACGCAGCTTTGCTGCTTCCGTTGTTGGCAAGGTAACCAGGGCAATATAGCCACTCAACGCAGCCAAAACTTGGGCCGACTCTCGCAGTAGACCTTCTACACTGCGGTTTTCCCAATCTAAGCGACGGTTGAGGGTCCGATCAATCTGGCGGGCAATCGGCTTTGACGGCTCAATCAGCTCATCTACGTAAATTCGATAGCCAGAATCAGACGGCACCCGCCCTGCTGAGGTATGGGGCTGAAACAGCAAGCCAGACCGCTCCAGCATGCCCATCACATTGCGCACCGTGGCCGAGCTTACCTTCAAGCCATAGGACTCAACCAGAGCTTTGGACCCCACCGGCTCAGCCGTGTCAACGTAGTGGCGAACTGTCGCCCAAAGGACTTTTTGCTGCCGTGAACTAAGCCTGACCGATTTCTCCATGAACTAAGCCAGTGTCAATCAACTCTCGAGATACCTAGAATTCAAATTACCTTAACAGATACTTTCGATTTACGACGGGTCACCCCCATTCCCTGACGCCGTAATGCCTCACATTAAAAAGCTTTTAAGATATTTAAGTTTTGATTAAGTTATTTGAGGCTCATTGGGCATGCCCTGACTTGACAGGCCCATCGTGAATGAGGGGGCACGGGTATGCTTGTCCACCGAATTAGGGCAATGCCTACAATTCCTGGTAAATTCAAAAAGTCTGCAATCAATGGATACTTCATCTAGGGATCCACCTCAGTCAGACCTTTCTGGCTAGGTTAAGGTGGCAGGGATCAGGAATCAGGAGGCAGGGTTTTAGGTTTTTTAAGATCTTAGGTTTTAGGGTTTGATTTTCCTAGCATCCGTCACCGATCACCAAGCATCATTGCCTAGATGCTGGATTCTGAGTTCTATCTATGTCTGAGTTCTGTTCATGAAGAAGGGCTGCTCAACTGCAGATTGAGACCCCTTCGTTACAGATCTCCGTGGTTTATTGAGTAGGCTTTTTAAGGTCTCACCATTATGTCCGATCTTCCGTTCACCCTGGACCAACTGCGTATTCTTAAAGCAATCGCAGCAGAAGGCAGCTTTAAGCGAGCTGCGGATAGTCTGTATGTTTCTCAGCCTGCCGTGAGTCTGCAAGTTCAGAATCTAGAGCGTCAGCTTGATGTACCGCTCTTTGATCGGGGCGGACGGCGGGCCCAGCTCACGGAAGCCGGTCATTTACTTTTGGAATACGGCGATCGCATCCTTAGCCTTTGCCAGGAAACCTGTCGTGCCATCGAAGATCTACAAAACCTCCAGGGCGGCACCTTGATAGTTGGCGCAAGTCAGACCACGGGCACGTATCTGTTACCTCGGATGATCGGGCTGTTTCGCCAGCGCTACCCCGAAGTTGCGGTACAGCTCCACGTTCACTCGACCCGCCGCACCTCCTGGAGTGTTGCCAATGGCCAGATTGACCTGGCTATCATCGGTGGAGAGGTGCCCCCCGAGCTGCAAGAGTCCCTTGAGATTATTCCCTATGCAGAGGATGAGCTGGCCTTGATTATGCCAGTGTTTCATCCCCTGGCTAATAACGAGGCGATCAATCGCGAAGATCTCTATAAGCTAAAATTCATTTCCCTTGACTCCCAGTCCACCATTCGCAAGGTGATCGATCAGGTCCTGACCCGAGGCGGCATCGAGACGCGACGCCTGCGCATTGAAATGGAGCTCAACTCCATTGAGGCGATTAAAAATGCGGTGCAATCGGGCCTGGGGGTAGCGTTTGTCTCAGTCTCTGCCATCGAGAAAGAGCTCCAAATGGGGGTTTTGCATCGGGCCAAAATTGACTCGGTGGTGGTAAAGCGAATGCTATCGGTGATCTTCAACCCCAATCGCTATCGCTCGACAGCCGCAGAGTCGTTTACCCGAGAAATTTTGCCCCAATTTACCAATCGGGAAATACAATTGAGTAAAGAAAATCGCCGCAAAAACGGCGCATCTGGTGAGCGTGTTGTAGCCAGTAATAAATCCGCTTCGACCGAATCTTCAGCTGAGCTGAGCACCTAAATTCTGCCCATATTGTGCACTTATGCAACTGTATTGCACTCGCCCAAGCTGCCCCCGTCCCCTCAATCACTGTGCAGATTTGGATGACCGTGCAAACCTGAGAGCTGCCAAGCAAAAGTATTGCACCGCCTGCGGCATGCCGCTGATCCTGCGGGGGCGATATCTGCCTGAAAAGCTTTTGGGACAGGGCGGTTTTGGCACCGCTTTTTATGCCCGCGATCGCGACACGC
>JBCBQD010000033.1:0-32101 GCA_039820425.1 Cyanobacteria bacterium J06635_1 | reverse complement strand
CGTCAGGCTAATGCTCAAGCGACTTGCTGCCAATTCTTAGAGATCTCAAATGGGCTCTATAGATCATACTCATTAAATAACCCCCCTAAGATAGGGAGGCTAATAATGTTTGACCAAGGTCTTATCCGAGAAAGGTAGCGCTTGCGGTGAAGTCTGTCTAAACTGGCTTCAGGATTAGTAGCCTGCGTTAACTTCAAAGGAGGTTCTAGAGGTCTGGCTACCGCTTTTGAAATAGCTAGAACCTCCTGTAGAAACACTGAAGCTAAAGTCTCCATTGTCAACGGATTGAGCAATGGCTTGGGCATTGCTGTAAGCGCTATGCCTGCTGGCTCTGGTATAAGTCCGGGTATGGGTATTGCCTGCATCGCCGTAGGCAATGGCAGTTGAATCAGCAGCGCTATAGCCAGAGCCTGCATCGGTTTCCACATCTGTGTAAGCCCACCCAGAGCCAAGTATCTTTGAAACTTCTACAACTTCATTTAAAGGTGTTAAATCCTTAATTTGCATGGGAAAATCTACTCCTTACTTGTTGAAATGATGGGATTTGAAGATATTGCAGCTCAAAGAACAGCCTGCCTATCAGCGTAAGCAACTATAAACCCACTTTTCGCTATACTATCCATTGCCCACAGTGGCGATAGCTACCTTGACAGCGCAAAATGACTCAGCGGTATTCTCTGTTCAATAGATTGTTGTCAGCAATGAAGCACCCTGATGTTTAGTGCCAAAGTTCCGCGTAGGTGAATGGTTATTCCTGATTACCTACTACATGACTGCCCACTATATGATGGCTGTTGTCCTCGAAGAACTGGAAGAGAATGTCAACATACCGTTTCCTAATGGAGTTGCCCCAGCGGTATAACTGATGATAGTCCGACCATCTGGCGTTTTAAATGTATCGGAATAAACATATCCTGGCGGAAGTGAGTCCATCCTGGGCAAATTGCAAACCAGGCAATCTAGGATTTGCTCCGCCGGGAGTGAGATTCCAGGCTCTCCAGGTATGGCTGAGACTGATGCAGGCGGTAGGGGTATCCAATAAAGGGGGGCAGGGGGAGCAATACCCCCTCTGCAGGTTTGCGAATCGTTGAGCTCTTCTAAACAATCTAAATTTTGAATATTCATAGGTCCCTCCCCATGACAATTGTTTTTTAGATTAACAACCGTTTTTGGATGGGAAGTGCCACTTTGGCATATTTACTTATATAAATTTAGGGAGCTTACGTATCTGTGATTAAAAATCTCTTCATTAGAAAAAATGTTGTCGTAACACACTGGCCGAGCCCTGGCCGAGCCTCTTCTCTTTGGGCTATAGCCATGGCAATTCCATCGGTTGTGGTCTCAATCGTACTGTCATAAATCCTCAGATATTTTCTTTATTAGCCTCTGCTTTAAAGTCATGAAAACGAGGGATGTATAAGTTTTGCATCCCTCGAAAGATGTGCATTTAATGGGATTTTAATTGAGCGTAATCCAGTCGCTCAGGTGTAGTGAATCTCGATAGGAGAATCCACCTCGGACTCCCATGCCTTGTTTTTCTATAGCGCCTAAATGGTTAAGGTCGGAGATTTGGTGTTTAAGGCTGTGAGATGTCTGCTTTTGGCGTTGCTTACGGTGTCCGCGCTGGGCGCAGTTATCTTTAACTAGCCGGTTGTAGGTTCTATAGGGGATATAGTGCAGTGGATTATAGCCAGCTGCTTCTAGAATAAGCACACAGGCCCAAGAGTACTTTCCATTTAGGATAGCTTCAACCACATGGTTAAACTCTTCTTCCGGCATAGTGTTGTGCAGGTTTTGCAAGCTTTGATAATCTTCTGGAGACATCTTTTCTTACTCCTTAGGTTTGGTAGATGTTTGTTAAGGATATCTATTTAAGTTGGTAAGCTTTGGCTGGGTTGAGAGCTAAGGGATTGGGTGTTAGGTGTTAGGTGCCAGACAGTCTTAGAGAACCTAAACCCTAAAACCTCCTAATGCCATCTAAAGATTGAAATCGCTTTCTTTAAGTTGACGAATCGGGTCGAGTAAAATGTCGATAATCTTGCGACGACCGACGATAACGTCTGCATGGGCGAGTTGGCCCGCTTGCAGTTGGACAGGTGTGTTTTCATGGATGACATGATCTCGCTCAAGGGCAATTTCAACCCGGTAGCCGTTACCGAGTTCTTCGCTCACCTCAGCATCGGGGGAGATAGTCATGATTTCTCCTGATAAGACGCCGTAGTCCTGGTAAGGAAATGCGTCTAATTTAATTTGGGTTTCCATGCCGACTTCGATCAGACCTGCTTCTTGGCTAGGCACCATGGCGGATAACACCAGCGGGGCATCGCTGGGGGCGATTTCGGCGGCGGTATATCCAGGCTGAAGCACTTCGCCCGAGTTGGTAATATTGAGGCGAGAGATCACACCATCAACGGGGGCGCGCAAAAACCGTTGAGACAGTCTTAGCTTGGCCTCTTTGAGCAGGGTTTGGGTTTCAGCGATGTTACCGCGCAGGTCTTCGGCCTCGATTTGGAGCTGCTGTAGATTTTTAACCGTTTCTAACTCAAGGCTTTGCTTTTCGAGGTGCTTTTGGGCCAGTTCAGCTTTTAGCTGTGCGCCTCTCTCAAGGGTTTGCTGAAGCTGTCCCTGGGCCTGGGTAAGGGTGCGGGCCTGTTCGCGGGCAGCTTGTTCTACATCAAAGAGATATTCTTTAGAGATAGCCCCTTCGGCCTCCAAGTCACTAAAGCGATCGACACGCTCTTGATAGAGGGGGGTTTCTGTCGACAGACTACTCAGCAGCTGATGTTGCATATTGGCCTCAGCTTGCAACTGATTGAAGGCGGCTTTTTGGGCCTCAATGTTGGTGTTGGCTATCTGTTGACGGGTGGTTAGCTCAATCTTAGCTTGAGTCATCAGGCCGTTAACTTGAGCTAATTTTTGGCGATAGGTGTCTAAACTTTGCTGGAGCCGAATAACTTCAGCTTTAACGGTATCTGTTTCTAACTCAACTAAAACGTCTCCTCGTTGGACATAGTCACCCTCTTTGACCCTTAATTTGGCGACCTCTCCTGGAGCGACGGGCTGCACCTTGTAGGTTTGGCCTTTGGGAATGAGCTGACCCCGGGCGTTACTTACTTCTTGAACCTGACCGGTATTTGCCCAGGCCAAAAAGAGGAGACTAAATACCACCCCTGCTCCAATCAAGTACTTTGGAAATCCGGCAGGGGGGCGATCGAGTACGGACTCAAGGGCCTCACTCCAAACGGGGGCCGTGGTCTCGGGTTGGACGATGGCTGACGAATCACCCTTGTGATTAGGGGCGAACGTATTTTGTTGTGGGATAATAGCGCTGCCCTGTGGAGCCGTCTCGACAGAGACACTGGGGGATGTGTCTGCCGAGCGATCGCGGGACAGTTCGAGATGGGTTTGCTGATTCATAGGGATTCACGAATAGCGTCGTAAACGACTGGCGAGGAGTGATGCCCTAACACCTGCCGAATAGGCTTCCTGAATCAACAATGATGTTGCTCTACGGGGCTTATTCGTTATGTTAAGGATTGCTGTGAATTAAGTTTGCCAATTTGGCAGTTTTGTAGAATTTGTTACAAATTTGTTTTGTGGGCCGCTCTGTTTTGTGGGCTGCTCTGTTTTGTGGGCTGCTCTGTTTTGTGGGCTACAATGCGAGCTGCTGCTGAGCAAGGCCGTAATATAGGCCTTGTTTTGCCATGAGCTCGGCGTGGTTGCCCTGCTCAACAAGGATGCCGCGGTCGAGGACCAGGATGGTGTCGGCGTTGCGAACCGTGGATAGCCGGTGGGCAATGATAAATGTGGTGCGATCGCAGCTAATGCTTTCTAAATTTTGTTGAAACCGCCGTTCTGATTCGGTATCGAGGGAGCTGGTGGCTTCGTCGAGGATCAGAATGCGGGGGTCACCGAGCAGGGCACGGGCAATGGCAATGCGCTGGCGCTGACCGCCGGATAGGGTCGCTCCCCGCTCGCCGACCTTGGTGCTGTAGCCTAGGGGCATGGCCTGGATAAAGCTATGGGCCTCGGCCAGTTTGGCAGCGGCGATGGCGTCTTCGAGACCCCAGTCGGCGCGGTGAAGAGTGATGTTGTCGAGGAGGGTGCCCGAAAATAGAAAACAATCCTGGGGGACGACGCCGAGCTGTGATCGCAGCGACGGCAGTGACACATGGCGCAGGTCGTTACCATCGATCAAGACCCGTCCCTGGGTGGGATGGTAAAGCCCCTCCATGAGTTTGATCAGGGTGCTTTTACCCGAGCCACTGCGACCTACAATCGCAATCGTTGCCCCTGCCCTGACCCGAAACGATAGATTTTGCAGGGTATTGCGCTCGTCTTCTTCGTTATAGCGAAAGGTGACTGCTTCAACCTCAACATCGCCTTTGAGTCGGGGCAGGGGTAAGCTGGCCGCCTCTGCGGGTTGCTCAGGCTGGGTCTCAAATACATCATTGAGACGCTCAACCGAAATAAACACCTCTTGCAGCTCATCCCAGAGGTTTGCCAGGGCCAGTACCGGACTGATGACGTAGCCCATCATCATGTTAAAGGCGACAAACTGACCAATCGTAAGCTGGTTTTCGATCACCAGTTTGGCCCCATACCAGAGCAGGGCCGTGCTGCCGAGGGTGTTGATGATGCCGCTGAGGGTTTGCAGGCCAATGCCCAACTTTTGGCCGCGAAACCGAGCATTCATTTGGCGGGTGAGGTGGTCTTCCCAGCGCCAGCGCAGTTCCCGCTCGGTGGCGGCGGCCTTGATGGTCGACATGCCGTTCATCATTTCTACCAACGCTGAGTTTTGGTCGGCAGCCTCTTTAAAAATCTGTCGCGAAACCCGTCGCAAAAAGGGCGTTGAGCCAAGGGTTAAAATCACAATTGGCGGCACCAACAGCAGCACCATCAGGGTCAGCCGCCAGTTATAGTGCAACATTAATGCCAGATAGACAAATCCGGTCACAAAGTTTAGCCAGGCCAGCACCACCTGACCAATCAGAAACCGTTGAATCTTTTGGTTTTCTTGCACCCTTGTAATGATATCCCCCACCCGTCGGGACTCAAAAAACTTCAGGGGTAACGACATGGCGTGGTTGATAAAACCGCTCACCAGGGTGAGATCGAGCCGATTAGAGAAATAGCTCAAGAGATATTGGCGCACGGCTGACATGCCGATGCCCCAGACGCCAAATAGCAGCATGCCCAACGCAAAAACATTCAACGTGGGCAGGCTCTTTTGTACCACCACCTTGTCAAGGACGACCTGGGTAAATAGGGGGGTGACCAGGCTAAAGCTCTGGATCAATAGCGAAACAATAATAATTTGTAGCAAGATACCCCGGTGGGGAACCAACGCGGCGATGTAGCGCCCCAGGGAGGCTTGCTTGATATTCGTTTGTCGCAGTTTGTCGGTGGCTTGCAGCAGTAGGGCGTAGCCGGTCCACTTTTGGCAAAAGGCAGCCCGAGACAGGGTCTGACGCCCTAGGGCCGGGTCTGCAATCACTACCTTTTGGGCACTAACCTGATAGACCACCACGTAGTGCATCCCTTCCCAGTGGGCAATCCAGGGGCCAGATTCATTGATCAACGCCCCCAGGCTTGCCCTGACGGGACGGGCTTGAAAACCGACATCCTCGGCTGCTTTGGCGAGACTTTTGAGGGATGCGCCGGACTGCCCTACATTGGCCCGCTCACGCAGCACGTTGATCGGAAACCGCTTGCCCCAGTATCGGCAGATCATGGCCAGACAAGCGATCCCACAGTCCGAGGAGCTTTGCTGCTCAATCCAGGGATAGCGGGCTAACCGGTCGAGCAGTTGACGGCGAATGGGCTTCGGAAAGACGACTGCCGGGCTCTCAAGCGCCTCGGTGGTGATCTGTTTGGCTGCCTGAAGCTGCTGGGTATTGGTCAGCAGGTTGGATGGGTCAAATTCAGGGTTAAGGGGTTCCCCGGTAATAAAATCGGGAACCAGGGCTTTGGCAATTTCCCATTTCTCAATGGGTAGACAGTAAATCACCAGGTCACAGGCGGCCACCCAGCGATCTGAAACGCTGTCAGGGTAGCCCCAACTGCTGCCCTGGGTGGGGATGTCTGCGCGGGCCTCTAAAATGCCCTTGACCTTATTTTCTGGACTGGCCTCGCGGATCTCTCCCCAGCGTAGCCAAAAGCGACCGGCATGGTTAGGGGTGGCCTCGCGCAGGTTGGCCCCCTGGGGAATGCGGTGTTCTTCTAAATGGGGCACCCATTGGCTGAGCTCTTGACTGGGATGCGATCGCAACGTTGTAAAGTGCTTAAAAAAGATCATCTGCTCAATCTGTTGCGCCTGGCGTAGCAGATGGACTCGCCAGTTAATCTCTTGCTCGAGAAAAGGATGGAGCTGCTCGATGGGGAGGTTGGCAATCTCAACATGGGGGCTCGAGGCAATCACTCGATAGGTAAAGGGGTGCTCTAAGAAATAATCATCAGCCCCAAAAATCTTGCCAGGGCCAAGGCGCAGTGCCGTCACGGCTTGCCCGTCGATATCACATAGCAGGCGCACCCACCCAGCATGGACCCAATAAATTTCATGCTGCAATGACGTGGGGGAGCCGTCTAAAATCATCTCCCCCAGCTGATAACTGTGTTGCTTAACGGCGGTGGCCAACTCTGTGGCAGCCTGAGTGGGCAAGGGGTTGGGGGCTATCAATTGGGAAATGACCGCAGTCTCTGCGGTGGGGTTGGTCTGAGTCATAATGCAAACTCTAAAACTGTTTTAACGGCTGCCCGAAAAGCAGTCGATGGCGGTTTAATGAGATTCTATGGATACGATTAGGGCTCAAGTTGAACCCTAACCGTGGGATCTCAGCGGTTTTGGGCTGGCTTAAAGGTGCTGAGATCTCAAAGGCGCACCGTACCCAACCCTGCCCAGGGCCAGGCAAAGATCGGCCCAACCAGGTTTAAGGCTGAAACAACCCTGAGACAACTCAGTCAGTGAAAACAGGTGAATGAAAACAGATAAATAATGGAGAAGGTTGGCTCCAGAGCCATCGCTGCAGGGTGAGCGCAGCGTATTTAATCAGGGCCATCGGCATGTAGAGGTGCCAGGGTGCCTAAGGGATGCGCCTAAGTCGTAGCGAGAAGACACCTGGATGGTTTGAATCAATGTGAAAACAGTAGATGACAACCATGACTAAAACACTCGATTTATAAAATTGGCATGATTCAACCTTTCCTATCAGCCCCCCAGGCTGATCGATAGTAAAGATTGTGTTCCCTTGATGTGGGCTAAAAGTGTAGGAGACTTTTAACCGTAAGCCGCATCGCAAATCATGTTGTTAGGAAGCCAGTTGAGTCAGTGAAAACGCAAGCTTTAATGATTGATACTTTGATGAATCTATGGGCCTGACATTGCACTATCTAAAATACATACAGAATTTTTTGAAACCCAGTCAACCCCCTCAAAAGGTCTTGAAAGCGATAACATGCTTAATCTTTTGCTAAATTAAAACAACTCAAGTCCAGGTAAATCAACCGAAACAGATGATAAAGCCGCAATGGATGGAGACTTCTCGAAAAACTTTCAAAAGTTTACAAAAATTTTTTATTTGAAAGACGGTGGACGATTTTTCCAACAACTGTCTACAGACTTTGCTTAGCCTATTCAATAGCTTTGAGTAAATACTTAAAGAGAATGCATTTTGCTTTGTATGGGCGAAAACAGTCTGCTCTATCAGTTAAATATTTGATGTTTAAATGCTGATTAACAGAAGATTAAAAGCAGCGATTGCCGTTCCTGGCTATAGGGCCTTATTGAGTGGCAAAGCGATGGGATGGGTGGTTCCACTTTACAGAAACTTTAATAAATTGTTGTAGGTATACGGTTGACGCCGTCTTAAAAATTACATGGGCATTAATGTTTGCTCAATCTTCATTGGCGGTGTGGGTGTTTTTGCGGTGCCTTTATTCAAGCTTCAATCGCCGCAGGCTATGTTGCTACCAAGGAAAAGAACTGGAAGGGTGCAGCTAGAGGATGCTTTTTCAGTTCTGGGGTCAGGGCGCTTGATAGATCAGTCAAAGCCTCCAGGCTGATCGCTCATCGTTGTTTACCGATTTAGTCTGATTGACTGACCAGTCTTTCTACCGGGTGGTTAGAAACAACCCGTTCAAGATCGATCTGTGTCGATTGGAAATGGTGTTCTCAATTGCAGGGTGCCAGCACTTTGCCGAGCTAAAGGTGATGTTTGCTGCTGTATTTGATTGACTGTAATTCGCTTTTAACGAGTTATGACTGTTTTGAAGACGTTTTTCAAGAGCCTGCTGGCACTGCCAGCAGCGGGTTTTTTTGTGACAACTTCGGCTGAGGCGGCTACGTTTGCTTCGGCTGACGGGCAGTTTTTGTTCGAGAATTTGAGCCACGCCCCAATCGTTAGCGATGCGACGGCAACGACCCAAACCTTGACTGAGGGCTTTGGCGGCAGTGTGACTGCCGTGAGTGATGCGGATGCCATCTTTGACGGCGCGGCTCGCCGCGCCTTTAACTTTGTCTTGCAAGAGGCTTTTGGAGCGGGTTCCAGCTACTTTGGGGTGGCTGAGGGTGAAGCCAGTATTTTGGGTGATTTTGCGATCGCAGCCGGAGAACGCTTCTCATTTGACTTCTTTGGGGCGATTGATCTATTGACGCTGGCAGACGACCCAGGTGAGTCGGCCTCTGCCCAGGTAGCCATTGAATTTGGCGTGTTTAGCAACACTGCTGACGGGCTGATTGAACTCGACACCTTTTCCATTGAGGGCGGGCTCTTTACCTTGGGAGATGATATCTTTTCCATCGACGCCAGCGAGGGTATTATCCCAGGGCGGCTAGAGGTAAACGACAGCTCTGGCCCAGACCTCATGGTCGAATCCTTTTTTGCTGGGGTGACCGGCGCTTATGCCCGCTCATTTGATCAGGATAGGTTGATCACCCTGGCTGAAATCAAACGAGGGAAGGCAGTGGTCGTCGCCGATGTGCCAGAACCCTCAAGTGTGATCGCGCTGTTGGTGCTGTTGTTGCCTGCAGCTTTGCGTCGTAAGCAAGCCGCTTAATCTTATCAACAACAGAATCCAATCAAAAAGGACGGATTGCCCGTCCTTTTTGATCAAAGTCCGACCCATACTCAGATAGCGTAAAAAATAGACATCAACCACTTTGGACCCAGTGAATCAAACCACAAAAAATGTTTAAGTCACATTGGCTCAGCGAATCAAACAACAGAAAAGTTGTTGATTGTGTGGCAACTCTCTTTAGTCTGGTTAGACTGGGTTCAACCCATTCGCTGACGTGTGGCATCCTGGCCTTTTGACCAGGCTATTGAACGAGCGCAAGGGTATAAAACTGTAACTCTTTTTACAAAAAAGCCTCAGTGATCCGTTAAATCGCTTACCTGCCGCGGTTTAGCAACGGTTGGGTTGCCTATTAACGGATGCCGCAATTCGGGGCAACGGCAAAAAGCACCCGCGACAGTATGTCAGACAGTATCTTAGTCTGTATCCCCAGAGATGAACCTGATTTGATTTAGCCAGCCTTATATCGGCTGAGCATTCAGGTGAAAAATCAAGGCATCTAACGGGATGTGGTTTAGTATATTTCTGGAGGGTTTATAAGTCTTAACCCGTCGTTTGCCTGATGATTTGACAAAAGCTTCTTGAGTTCATTCTCTTAGGGGAAACCAGTGTTCAAAGATCTATTGCCCCCACTCAATAATCACAATTTACCCTATCCCGACACCATCCATCCCATTGTGGTGCATTTTGTGATCGCGATGGTTTTATTTGCCGTTTTTTGTGATGTGATTGGCTATTTCACCAAGAATATTCGCCTGTATGAGGTGGGTTGGTGGAATCTGGTGTTCGCGACGATCTCCATTTTTATTGCGGTGATCTTCGGCCAAATCGAGGCGGGGTTGGCCGTTCCCTACCCAACTGCCGCTGGAGATCTCAACCTGCATACGTTACTTGGCTGGGCGCTGTCCGGCATCCTGGCTGCCATTACAGGTTGGCGCTACATTATTCGACTGCGAAGCCCAGATGCTTTGCCGATTGCCTACATGGGTATGAATGCCGTGCTGACGGGCATTGTATTTTTCCAGGTTTACCTCGGCGATAAGCTGGTGTGGGTCTATGGCTTACACACTGAGGCGGTGGTCGAAGCGGCGCGCAGAGGTCTATTGCAATGATAGAGGCAATAATAGATAGATTCTCTTTTATGCCAGTTTTGGGGCCAGTTTTGGGGTTAGCATCAAATGGGCTGCCCTATGGGGTGCCGATTCATCCCAATCTGGTACACCTGACATTGGGGTTGTTTATTGTTGCGATCGCATTCGACATCGTCGCGGCCCTTTATCCCCTAGAGAAGCCTATTTTCAAGTTTCTGGCCATTCCGACGACGAGTTCTAACCTGTATGACGTCGGCTGGTACAACATGGTGGCGGCGGCGATCATCACCTTTTTTACCGTGGCTGCCGGGTTTTACGAGATTCTGTTGGCAGATCCCCCGGAGGATATGGTGAGCCCCTGGGGGTTAGGTGCGCGAGATACCATGGTATGGCACGGGCTCGGAGGTATCCTCTTGCTCGGGCTAATTGTGGGTATGACCGTCTGGCGAGGGTTTCAGCGCTATGTGTGGCGGCAAGATCGGGCCCGTCAGGTGCAGTGGAGCTACCTATTCGCGGGGCTGGGTATTTTTGTCTTGATGTTTGTCCACGGTACGTTGGGCGCACACCTGGGGGCAGATTTCGGCATTCATGTCAGCGCCGATCGGCTGATTCGAGCCGGGATCAATCCCAATGCCCAGCTCAATATGTTCTTTAAAGCACTTGTCGTCTGTCATTGAATTTTGACGCAGTATCTTGAAGCCGTATCTTGACGCCTTACTGGGGGCCATCACAGTTTATGAATCGACGTGTAATTTTGAGTTTGGTGGGACTTGCGATCGCAGATCTGTTGATCAGCCTCTGGATAGGTCAGCAGGCCTACCAGTGGATGCCGCCCCAAGCTTCGGCGGAGTCCGTGCTGGTCGATAACCTCTTCAGCTTTATGACCACCCTGGGCAGCTTCATCTTTTTGGGGGTGATGGGGACGCTGCTGTATTCAATCCTCTTCCAACGGGCGGCAAAATACGACGCCAGTGATGGCCCCCCGATCGAAGGCAGCGTCAAGCTAGAAGTAATCTGGACGGCCATTCCGATTTTGCTGGTGATTTGGATTGCCACCGTTAGCTACCAAACCTATGATCGCATGGGGATTCTCGGCGTGATGGAGCCCAGGGCCATGGGCATGCCCACGGCTGAATCGGCTCCTCTGGACCCAACCCATTTGGACCAGGCCTCACCAGCTTCCCCTATTGAGGTCTACGCGCGACAGTGGGCCTGGGAATTTCACTATCCCCAGCAGGGCATCCGCAGCACCGAGCTGCACCTGCCGGTGAATCAAAGAGCCCGACTGCTGCTGTCCTCAGAGGATGTCCTGCACGGCTTCTTTGTCCCTGCCTTTCGAGTCAAACAGGATGTGGTGCCCGGTCGAGAGATTGGGTTTGAATTTACCCCCATCCGGGAAGGACGCTATCGCCTGCGGGATTCGGAATATAGCGGCACCTACTTTGCGGCCAATCAAACCAATGTGGTGGTCGAGTCTGCAGCGGATTATCAACAATGGTTAACCACGGTGGCGGCACTCCCGCCTGCCCCGGCCCAAAATGTCGCCCACGAAGAGTTTAACCGCACGGCTCAAAGTTCCATTGGCCTGGGCTGGGAAACCGTGAAGCCTGCCCCCGCTCCCGTCGTCAATTACGCCAGCGCAGAGGAAGATCCCCATGAGTAATGCATCTTTGGCGACCCCGCCAACCCTTCAGCCCCAACCGGGCGCGCCAGACAACTGGCGCAGATTTTTTAGCTTTAGCACCGATCACAAAGTGATTGGTATTCAATATATTGTCACGGCCTTTGTCTTCTTTTTATTTGGCGGGCTGCTGGCGATGGTGATGCGAGGAGAGCTGATTACCCCCGAGGCTGACCTGGTTGATCGCACGGTCTACAACGGCTTGTTCACCATGCACGGCACGATCATGCTGTTCATGTGGACCTTTCCCATGCTGAACGGGTTGGCCAACTACCTGGTGCCGCTGATGATTGGGGCGCGGGACATGGCCTTTCCTCGATTGAATGCCGCCGCATTTTGGCTGGTGCCGGTGTTTGGCGTCATTTTGACGGCTAGTTTCTTTGTACCGGGGGGGCCGTCCCAGTCTGGGTGGTGGGCCTATCCACCGGTGAGTTTGCAAAACCCCACTGGCAATCTGATTAATGGGCAGTCCCTGTGGTTGTTGGCGGTGGCCCTGTCGGGGGTGTCTTCGATCATGGGGGCAGTGAATATTGTCACCACTATTTTTAGAATGCGGGCCCCGGGCATGGGCTGGTTCAAAATGCCAGCGTTTTGCTGGACGGTCTTATCCGCCCAGATGATCCAGCTGATTGGCCTACCGGCTTTGACCGCAGGGGCGGTCATGCTGTTGCTAGATCTCACCGTGGGTACCAGTTTTTTTGAACCCTCCCGCGGCGGTGACCCGGTCCTCTACCAGCATTTCTTTTGGTTCTACTCCCATCCGGCGGTGTATGTGATTATCCTGCCGATTTTTGGGGTGTTCTCAGAGGTGTTTCCGGTCTATGCCCGTAAGCCGCTGTTTGGCTACAAAGTGGTGGCGGTGTCGTCTTTGATTATTACGGGGCTGAGCCTGATTGTGTGGGTACACCACATGTTTGCCAGCGGCACACCGGGGTGGATGCGGATGTTATTTATGTTTACCACCATGGCAATATCAGTGCCGACCGGCATTAAGGTGTTTGCCTGGGTGGCGACGGTGTGGGGCGGTAAGCTCCGGCTGACCTCGGCCATGCTGTTTGGCCTGGGGGGGCTGTCGATGTTTCTCTTTGCAGGCATTACCGGCATTATGCTGGCCTCGGCTCCTTTTGATATTCATGTGAACAACACCTATTTTGTGGTAGGTCACTTTCACTATGTGATTAATGGCGCGGTGGTGATGGGCTTTTATGCGGCCATTTACCACTGGTTTCCAAAGATGACCGGGCGCATGTACTACGAAGGCTTGGGAAAATTGCACTTTGCCCTGACCTTCATTGGGGCCAATCTAATCTTTTTACCCATGCATCCACTGGGCCTGCAGGGGATGCCCCGGCGGGTGGCCTCCTACGATCCGGAGTTTGCCTTTTGGAATGTGTTGGCCAGCCTGGGTGGGTTTTTACTGGGGGTTTCGACCCTGCCTTTTATCTTGAATATGCTGAGTTCCTGGACCCAGGGTGAGAAAGCCGGAGACAATCCCTGGCGGGCCATCGGGTTGGAATGGCTCGTCTCTTCACCGCCACCCCATGAGAACTTTGATGAGATTCCCGTGATCGTGTCGGCTCCCTACGGCTACGGCAGCGGTGAACCTCTGGTTGCCAACGATCTGACGAACCATCCGACGAAGGAGTTAGCCAGTGAGCACAGCTAATCTTGACCCCACCCTTGACGCGACCGTTGCCCACAGCCCAGCCCATGCAGAAGAAGACCATCGCATGTTTGGCTTCATTGTCTTTTTGCTGTCAGAAAGCGTTATCTTCATCAGCTTTTTTGTAGGCTATATCGTTTATAAAACCAATGTCACAGACTGGCTGCCCGCCGGCGTTGACGGCTTAGAGGTGCGAGACCCGTTTATCAACACGATTGTGCTCGTCTCTAGCAGCTTTGTGATCTACGTTGCCGAGCGGTTTTTACACAAAGAGAATCTGTGGGGGTTCCGAGCCTTTTGGCTGCTGACCATGGCCATGGGTAGCTTTTTTCTCTATGGTCAGGCAGTGGAGTGGATCAGCCTGCCCTTTGGCTTTAAGTCGGGGGTGTTTGGTGGCACGTTTTATCTGTTGACGGGCTTTCATGGACTGCACGTCTTAACCGGGGTGCTGCTCCAGAGCATTATGCTGGGCCGATCTTTTCTCCCTAATAACTACAGCGGTGGAGAGTACGGTGTCGCCGCGACTTCACTGTTCTGGCATTTTGTAGATGTGATCTGGATTGTGTTGTTTATTTTGATTTACGTGTGGCAGTAGTTCCCCTAACCTCCACAGGAGACATCCATGATTATTGATGACCAGCACTATGACATCATCATTGTGGGCACCGGGGCCGGTGGCGGCACGCTGGCTCAAAAGCTGGCTCCCACGGGCAAACAGATTTTGATTTTGGAGCGTGGCTCAGGCATGGCGCTAGAGGAGCAAAATCTGGCGGGCGTCGATGTGCTAAAAAGCAAGCGATATCACGCCCCTGAGCAGTGGTATGACCAGACCGGCGAGCCGTTTGCACCGCAAACAAATTATGCGATTGGAGGCAATACCAAAATCTACGGGGCGTCTCTAATGCGGATGCGCGATCGCGACTTTGAAGCGGTCCCCTACCAGGACGGTGTTGCCCCGGAGTGGCCGTTGAAATATGCCGATTTTGAACCCTACTACACGGCGGCGGAGCAGCTTTATCAGGTCCATGGAGAGGCTGGACAAGATCCGACGGAGCCTGACCACAGTGGTAATTATCCCTATCCGGCGGTGGCCCATGAGCCGCTGATGCAGCCGATTGTGGATGCGATCGCGCAGCAGGGGCTCCACCCGGCTCCGCTCCCCCTCAGCCTGACCCGTCAGGACGATGATCCCACAGGGGACGCCGAAGTCTTTGGCATCAACCCGGCCTTAAACTATGACAACGTCACCCTAAAAACCTCGGCCAGGGTTGTTAGCCTGCACACTAACCCAGCGGGCACCGAGATCAAAGGGGTACAGGCCCAGGTTGGCAACCAAGCCTATCTGTTTACGGGCCATATTGTAGTGTTGGCCTGTGGCGCGGTCAACTCCGCTGCGCTAATGCTGGGCTCTGCCAATGAGAAGTATCCCAATGGGTTGGCGAACGGCTCAGACCAGCTGGGTCGTAATTTGATGAAACACCAGATGACCGTTATTGTTGAGCGCGGTGCCAATAATAACTCGGGCACGTTTCCCCGCAGCGTCAGTGTGAATGATTTCTACTGGGGCGATGGTGACTATAAGTACCCCATGGGCCATATCGAAAACTCGGGCGGACTGTTGCAAGATGTGATTTTTGCAGAGTCGCCGCCGCTGCTATCAGTCCTGGCTAAAAGGATGCCGGGGATGGGCCTCAAACAGCTGGCGGTGCGCTCTATCGGCTGGTGGGCACAAACCGGGGTGCTGCCCAACCCCAGCAATCGAATCTACTGGCAAAAGGGGAAACTCCGCTTTGAGTTTACGCCCAACAACATAGAAGCCCACGATCGCCTGGTTTATCGATGGATTGAGGTGCTAAAAACCCTCGAAAAAAATACTAAAGATGCCAAGCGCAGTGGTCTGTATCCTCGCGGGGAAGCCCCCGTGCAGGTGGTCGGGTATCAAAGCGGCACCTGTCGTATGGGTACCGATCCGGCCACGTCGGTTTTAGATATCAATTGTCGCACCCACGAGATTGATAATCTTTATGTCGTAGACAGCAGCTTCTTTCCGTCCTGTGCGAGCGTTAGTCCCGCTTTAACAGTGATGGCCAATGCGTTGCGAGTGGGAGACCACTTGGTGACTCGATTAGCCGACTAATTGACAGGGGCGTCCTCCTGAGTGTGACAGTTGCCAGGGCGGACTGTCGGCCTCATCGCCCATCAACGGTTTGAACCATAATTTGACTTATCAGGTAATTTGCTTCTTGAGCCGTTGGGTTTAAAGCTGCTGAGCGTCAGGGCGGCAAGTCGGCTGCCTGGCAGCTAATTTACCCTTGAAGAAGCGTGAAGTTTGGGGCTTCAGTGCATCATGACCTTTCTACCAAGATGGCTATCAACTTAAAGCGGGACATTTTCCCAGGGACAGAATTCAGGAGCCAGGAGTCAGAATCCAGTCCCCCACTGACTCCTGAATTCTGACTCCTGGATGCTTACACCACCTGGGTTTCCCGGCTTAAATTGAACGCCCCAAGATTGACCCATGAGACTGAATCAATAAGGAAGTTCTAAATTGTCTACGCAAACGTTGACTCAACCCAGCACCTGTTCAAGAAAATGCCCAATCAAATCAGCCCTTCTCTACGTTGCCCCGCTGGTGGGCGGGTCTATCTTATGGGCAACCCCTGGCCTGGCCGCTAGTTTTGCCTTTTCTGAAGCATCGGCTTTTCTCTCTAACTTCAATCAGGTGGCTGACGCATCTGACAGCTTCGCAGATTCAACCTTGGTGACCCGTACCGGAGCCGCCAATGTTGCCCAGGAACCTATCGCTGAAGGGTTTACAGATTTTGAAAACGCCACCTTTTTCCCAGCGAGTGGAGAAAATAGCGAGATTTTTAACACCCTGACGAATGAATCGTTTGGCAGGGGGCCGAACTTTTTAGTCAACGCCGCAACAGACACCACTGCGATCGCTGATTTCTATATTAATCCGGGGCCAGCCGCCTCGGAAACCTTTTCGTTTGATTTCAGCCTCTCACTTTTCCTGGAAACAACGGTCTTAGCAGATACTGCCATCGCCTCAGGTGACATCTCCATCGAAATCTGTGGCAGTGAAGCGCCAGGGAATTCCCCCCTTTTCTGTGATTCTCTATGGGTTTCTGGGCTACGCCAAAACAGTGGAGATAATGATTTCTCAATTCAAGCCAGCAGTGCCTTTAACTTTGTAGAAGAAGACCTTCTGCTCTTTGAAGACACTGCGTTTGCACCCGGGTTACAGCAAGACACTCAGCAGTTAGATTTCTTTGCCTTTGGGGCTTTCCAACGACAATTCACAACGCCCGTTTTCTTGACTTTGAGCGAAACCACAGGCATCAGGGCTGAAGTCACCGCTGCTCAGACGCCTGAACCCTCTGGCTTACTCGGGATAGTTTTAGGCACTGGTCTGATGCTAGGTCGAGTTCGCCAACCAAAAAATCAGCAATCGCAAAAAATATAAATCGGGCACTCTAGGCTGAGGATTTTCTACATAGTAGAATAAAAGCCCGTGCCCGGCGCTCAAATTAACCATGCCCTACGAAAAACTGGCCGTTAAAACCTCTAAACCCGTCCTCTCCTGGGCCAATCACGATCTGAGTTCTCAAGAAACCCAGATGGCTAAGAATGTCGCCTCCTTGCCGTTTGTCTATAAGCACGTGGCGTTGATAACGAGAATAAAGAGGTCGATAAAGCTGTTTACAATTGGCAAGGCTGGCGGTCGTTTAAAGACTTACACAAGGGTGTGCAGCATTTAGAAAACAAAGCCCTGCGGCAGATGGGCTTCCTCGGCGGCGGCAATCACTTTATCGAAGTTTGTGTGGATACCGAAGAGATGGTGTGGCTGATGCTGCATCGATGCGCGGGGAAACAAAGTCGCCTCAACGACAACGCTTTTTGAAGTTGTTGTTGCAGGGGAGCGTGACCGAGCAATTGTCGCTAGTTGTCGAGGACAAAGTGCCGCTTGCCAAAATCGCATCTTAAACCCATGACATCAGTCGTATCTGGTTAGATCAGCGTTATTATCGACGTTCATAAAGGGCAATCAGTGATAGAACCATGACTTATTGATGAATCAAGGAAAGATGAAAAATCTGGCCCTTGTGCGGATTTTGCTTGCGCATCCTCCGGGCGTTTGTTTATGACTATAGAAATAAGAAAAAATAGCCTCTTCAAACGCATGAGTCTTCGTACCATCGCGCTCACACCACCCGCCCTTGATTTAGCCATTGACCAGGAGCCTCTGGTCGTCTCCCCTGACACGATGGTCGTAGATACCCTCGCCCGAATGAGCGGCCGGATTAGAAACGACCAAGCCCAGGCTGTACGCAACAATGTACAACAGGCCCACGCCCCGCGAGGAAATAGCTCAAGCTGTGCTGTGGTAGTCGAAGCAGGGCAGGTCGTCGGCATCTTGACCGAGCGCGATGCAGTCCGTTTGATTAGCCAGCAGCCCTGTCTAGATCGCTTGGTCATGCGTCAGGTCATGGGCTATCCCGTTATTACCCTACAGGCGTCTGCTTTCACCGATTTAGGGGTGGCGATTGATTTGCTCCAATTGCACTCGATTCGCCATTTGCCAATTTTAGATATGCACGGGGGGATAGTGGGGGTGGTCACCGATGAAAGCTTGCTGCAAGTGTTTACCCTCCTGCAATCGCCGGTCAACTCAGATGTCTCTGAGCAGGCAAAGCCAGTGGTTGCACCACAGATGACAGAGAGCCTTCGACCAGAAAGCCTCCATAGCCGTTTAGTCACAGCAGCCCCGGTCGGGATTTTGCGGGCCGACTCATCAGGGCATTGCACCTACGTCAATAATCGCTATTGCCAACTCACCGGTCTCCACCCAGAGGCGGCCATGGGAAATGGCTGGCAACTCGCATTTCATCCCCAGGATCGAACCCGAGCCATCGCCGAATGGGAGCAAGCTATCCAGACACAGCACCCTGTCCACATCGAATGCCGCTGTCAATGGTCTGACGGGACCGTGAAATGGGTCTATGCCCAGTCAGCCATTGAGCGGGATGCCAGGGGGCAGGCCATCGGCTATGTGGTAACCCTGACCGATATTAGCGATCGCAAACACACTGAAACCGCCTTAGCAGCCAACGAACAGCGGTTTCGACAGCTGTTTGAGTCGAGCCCTCAGATTTCAGTGCAAGGGTATGATCAGCACCGCCGGGTGATCTACTGGAACCAAGCCAGTGAAGAGCTTTACGGCTACACCAAAGCAGAGGCGCTCGGTCAACCCCTTGAGGATTTGATTATCCCGCCCGAGATGCGGGCTCAGGTCATTGAGGATATCTACACCTGGCTAACCAAGGGGCAACCCATCCCAGCGTGCGAATTAAGCCTGATGCACAAAGATGGAAGCAGGGTTGAGGTCTTCTCTAGCCACATCATGCTAACCAACTCGGCGGGCGAGTTAGAAATGTACTGTGTGGATATCGACCTGGGCGAGCGTAAGCAGGTAGAAGCGGCCCTTCGGCAGAGCGAGCTCACCAACCGGACCATTGTCGAGACCATTCCCGATCTGTTGATCAAAATGAATCTGGAGAAGCGCTACAGCCAGATCTTGGGGGACAATGGCGTTGCCATCTCATATCCAGCGCCTGCTTCAGAAGCCCACACAGTTTTGCCCCCCGAGCTCGCCAAACAGCGGCTCTACTATGCCAATCAAGCCCTCGAGACCGGCAGCTTACAGCACTACGAGCAAGTTTTCAATTTTGAGGGCGATCAGCGCTACGAAGAGGTGCGTATCGCCCCCCTCAATGCCCAGGAAGTGCTGGTGATTGTTCGCGATATTACCGATCGCAGACAGGCCGAAATTGCCCTACAAAACTTGATTTCAGGCACGGCTACGACCACCGGACAGGCCTTTTTCCCTGTCCTGGTGAGCCACATTACCACCGCTCTGAATGTTGCCTATGCCATCGTCACCGAACGGGTTGACGACGAGCTTCGAACCTTAGCGATTTGGGCCCATGGCACGTTACACCCCAACCAGACTTACCCGCTCAACATTACCCCCTGCAAACAAACCCTGGAGATGGGCAGGTTTTATTGCGAAGGGTCACTACCGCAGCGGTTTCCTGACCATGTGGACCTGATTGAGATGGGGGTCGAGAGCTATCTGGGCATTGCCTTAAAAAATAGCCGAGGTGAGACCGTCGGGGCACTATGCATCCTCGATCAGCAGCCTATCCACAATCCCCAGTGGGCAGAACAAATCTTGCAGGTGTTTGCCGCCCGTGCTGCCGCCGAGTTAGAGCGTCAGCGGGCCTGCACCTCGCTAGAACAGCTCAACCAGGCCCTAGAAGCAAAAGTCGAAGAACGGACTGCTGAACTCCGGACCAGTGAAGCCCAGCTTCGCGCGGTGATTGAAGCGATTCCAGACTTATTGTTGCGAGTCACCCGCGAGGGTACCTATTTAGACTATATCCAGTCTCGCAATCAGGCACTTAATCGAGCACAGACATCTCTACATAGACAGCAAAACCTTTCAGAGAACCTACCCCCCGACCTAATACAGCAAAAACTCACGATGATCCAGCGGGCGATCACCACGGGCAGCTTGCAGGTTTATGAGCATCAATTCCAAAAATGCGATCGCATGCTCTACGAAGAGGTACGCATCAGCCCAATCAGCTCAGATGAAGTCCTGATTATCGTGCGCGATGTCACGGATCGACGCCAGGCTGAGAATGCCCTACTAGAATCCCAGCGGTTTATTCAAACGGTGCTCGATACGCTCCCGATACCGGTATTTTGGAAAGATCAAAATTCTGTCTTTTTAGGCAGCAATCAAAAATTTGCAGACACCATGGGTATCCAATCACCGGCTGAGCTAACCGGTAAAACAGATTTTGACTTTCCAACTAGCCGCCCTAGGGCAACCGACTATCGAGCCGATGATCGGTGGGTGATCCAGTCGGGTAACGCCAAGCTAGGCATCGAAGAGACCTTGCTCTCTCCCCAGGGAGAACCGCGCTGGCTCGAAACCCACAAAGCTCCGCTGCGAGATTGGGCCGGCAATATTGTGGGTATCGTGGGCACCTTTCAAGACATTAGCGATCGCAAACAGGCAGAAACCGCCTTACAAGAAAGTCGTGCCAAATTTCAGCGCCTCGTTGATGACATTGGCGATAAGTTCGTCATCTTTAGCCATACCGGGATTGATGGCATCGTCAACTACGTGAGTGGTGGATTTAAGTCTGTTTTTGGCCTTAACCATCAAGACGACATCCTAAATCAGGTTTGGGCAAACCTGATTAATTGGCTACCAGACTCTATAGAAACAGCACAGGCTGCTGTCATTGAGCTGATTGAAACCCCAGTTGATTTTCAACAATTCGAGATGGATTTCATGCATCCCTATCAGGGACAACGCACTATTCTGGTCTCTCAACACCCCGTCAGAGATAACGCTGGCACTCTGATCGCCGTCGAGGGCATTTTAGAAGACATTACCGAGCGCAAACAGGCTGAACAAGATCTCCAACACGCCAAAGAAGCCGCTGAAACCGCTGCCCGTGCCAAGAGTATATTTCTGGCCCATATGAGCCACGAAATCCGAACCCCGATGAATGGCATTATTGGCATGCTGGGTCTGTTGCAGAGGGCAGATTTAACCCCAGACCAACAGTTGCAAGCCAGTATTGCCCAGACCAGCGCCGAATCCTTGTTGACCCTTCTCAAAGATATTCTCGATTTCTCGAAGGTGGATGCGGGCAAACTCGAACTAGAGAGTGTGGACTTTGACCTACGCCAACACCTGGGAGAGTTTGCCAAAGGCACCGCCCTAAAAGCCCAAGATAAAAACCTGGAACTGGTGCTGGATCTGCGCGACATTGAGCCTGCTCGAGTCAAGGGAGACCCAGGTCGTTTACGACAAATATTCACCAATCTGGTAGATAACGCCATCAAGTTTACCGACCAGGGAGAGGTTACAATCCGGGCCCACTTAAAATCAACCGACAGCGGGTTGATTTTCACAGGCTCAGTGAGTGATACCGGCATTGGCATCCCGCAAGACAAACTAGCAAGTCTGTTTGACCCCTTTACCCAGGTAGATGCTGGGACCACCCGTAAATATGATGGCACTGGGCTAGGGCTGGCCATCACCCGCATGCTATGTGAGTTAATGGGCGGCAGCGTCCAGGTGCACAGTGAAGCCGGTACAGGCAGCCGGTTTGAATTTGCGATCAAACTCCAGGACAGCCAATCATCGCAGCCAGCCCCCCCCCAGGGAGAAACGTCTGCTTTAACTGTGCTGATCGTTGATGATAATGATACAAACCGCCAAGTCTTGTGCACTCAGTTAAAAGACTGGGGAGTCAACGTATTCGATGCCCCGGATGGCCCGAGTGCATTGGCCCTTTGCAAGGCCCAAGTAGAGCAAAACACCTTCAACAGCCCCTTTGATATCGCCCTGCTGGATATGCAAATGCCCAACATGGATGGAGCTGAGTTAGGTAAGCGCCTCAAAGCCAACGCTCACTTTCAGGCGATGCCACTAGTGATGATGACCACCCTGGGTGATCAAAACCATACCCAACTCTTTATAGATCTAGGCTTTAGTGATTATGTCACCAAACCTGTCACCCCCTGCGATCTGCGCAACATTTTAATGAAGGCCAGGAATAAGGACAACATCCCACCGATGGCAGTTGACCAGAGCCCACAGCCTACAAATTCTTTGCACCCTCCCCACAGGCCTCCCCAGCGCTGGCCAGACCAAACCCGTATCTTGTTAGCAGAGGACAACAAGATCAATCAGATGGTTGTCAAACAATTGCTCAAACAGTTAGGGCTAACGGTGGAGCTGGCCGCGAATGGCGTAGATGCCCTCAATTTGCTAGCACAAGCGCCTCAATCTCATCTCTACACCCTGGTTTTGATGGACTGTCAAATGCCAGAAATGGACGGCTATGAGGCCAGTCGCCAGATTCGCCAGGGCACAGCCGGTGAGCACAATCAGGCAGTCCCCATCGTTGCCATTACGGCCAACGCCATGCAAGGAGATTCAGAAAAATGCCTCGCCGCTGGGATGAACGATTATCTGGCCAAACCCATCAACCTGCAAGCCCTGACTGAAATGCTTGAAAAGTGGCTGTAAAAAATTGAGTCTCTGTCACATCTGAAGCACCTGTCTCGTCTTCTTTAATGAAGACCTTCGATAGGAACACAACCGATGACGACAAGACTTGACTTTAGCAAAGTTGAACCTGCAGCCTATCAGGCCATGATGGGGGTAGAGCGCTATGTCCGCAAAAGCGGGCTAGATAAAACGTTGTTAGAACTGATTAAAACCCGAGCATCCCAAATCAATCAGTGTGCCTTTTGTATTGATATGCACACTAAAGATGCCAGACATGCAGGTGAAACCGAGCAACGGCTCTATGCCCTCAGTGCCTGGCAAGAAACCCCCTTTTTTACCCCCCAAGAACGGGCTGCGTTGGCTTTAACCGAAGCCGTCACGCTGATTGGCAAACGTGGCGTGCCTGATGCAGTATATGAGGAGGTAAGTCGCTACTTTACCCCCGAGCAAATTACGCAACTGCTGATGGCAGTGGTCGCGATCAATGCCTGGAACCGGATTAGCATTACCGCTCAGATAACACCTGGCAGCTATCAAGTTAACGCAGCCGCGTAAGATGAGGTGACCATGATTACCGCAGCCAAAAACGGCCCAATCGATCGGCTTGAAGACTTTAATCAATATCGTTCTCTGCTGTTTGCGATCGCATACCGTATGCTAGGCAGCATCATGGATGCTGAGGATATGGTGCAGGAGACTTTTCTCCGGTGGCAGCAAACCTCTGGGCAAAGCGTCAAATCCACCAAAGCCTACCTCACTACGATTGTGACTCGCCTGTGCATTGACCGGCTGCGCTCAGCCCGTTTTCAACGGGAGCAGTATGTCGGATCTTGGCTACCCGAGCCGATTGTCACAGAACCCTCTACCGAGAAAACCATCGGCCCAACCACCGACCCCATGGCAGTGGCTGAGCTGGCAGACTCACTGACCATGGCATTTCTGGTCTTGCTAGAGCGGTTGTCACCGCTAGAACGGGCTATTTTTTTGCTGCGGGAAGCCTTTGGCTATGATTACAACGAAATTGGCCAAATTGTCGAGAAAACAGCTACTAATTGCCGTCAAATTGCTCGACGAGCACGCCAGCACTTGGCCGCTCAGCGACCGCGCTTCCAGGCTTCGCTTCAGCAACAAGAGCAGCTCACTCACAAATTTATGCAAGCATCTCAAGAAGGTGACTTGCAAGGACTGCTCGACTTACTCGCCGAAGACATTACCCTGTGGTCTGATGGAGGGGGGCAGGTCGTGGCGACCCTTAAGCCTCTACACGGTGCCGCCAAAATAGCCCGTTTCCTACGAGCCATCCATCGCCGTTACCACAAACGTGGCGTAGACTTTGATGTTGAGCGAGTGCAGGTGAATGGCCAACCTGGCATCATTTACACCTCAGACGGCAATATCGAAAGCGTGGTGGCCCTTGACATTGCTGACGATCGGATTCAGTTCCTCTATTTTGTGAGAAATCCGCACAAGCTACAACGGGGCTTCTCAAAAGATATTGTTGAAATGGCTATCCATCATCTGCGCTAACCATCATCTGCATTCATCAGTTAATGCACATCCCAGTCACATCACCCACAAGTCACATCACCTATCAAATCATAGGGAAGCATCATTAAGGAGAAACCGTCATGTTGAAATCAGAATCTCAATTTATCAATCCAATCGGTCTGTGCGACCCAGCCCCAAATGGTTATACCCATGTTGTGATTGCCCCAGAGGCAGGCACAACCGTTTACATCGCAGGGCAAGATGGCCAGGATGAGCATGGGAACCTTGACGATGATTTTGCTACTCAGATGAAACAAGCCTTCGACAATCTGCGGATTGCTTTAGCAGCAGCGGGTGCACAGTCAAAACATGTTGTTAAGATTAACACGTTTATCGTTGATCATGATGAGTCTAAACTAGCACAGTTGGCTTCCGAAGTATGGGCCATGTGGGGAGAACAAACCCCTGCACAAACCCTTGTTCCTGTGCCAAGGCTAGCATTGGACAGAATGTTGTTTGAAGTGGATGCTGTTGCTGTGATCCCTGCAGCTTGACCCTTACACACGGTAAAGTCTGATACAGCAACAAACTTATCCCACAGCTCAAGCAGCGATCTGCGGGTATTCTGTATATACAGATGGGATATCCCAGGCTTCGGCGATCAAACCGCCAACGATCCGCCACACGACAACTGCGTCCAGTTCGAGAGGGTAACCACCAAAGGTCATCTTATCTCTGACATGCACAACAACCAACTCATCTCCGACAGGGGTCGCGGATAGCGGCTCGACTTGGAAAGTGCCATTGGTAATCACGGCCAGTTTCTCAAAGAAGGTTTGAAGCCCAGTCACCCCGCTATAATCACCCTGTAGCTCGGGTAGTTTTGGGTTAAAGAAATGCCAGACAAAATCTTCTGTAAACAGGTCAGTGGCTCCAGCCAGGTTGCCAGGATCTAATCGATTCAAAAGAGAGATATTTGGATGCTCTATGGTCATCATTGTTTTTCTATCCTTTTAACTTTCGCCAATATGCGGGTCTATGCTTGATGAGCATAGTCAATTGCATCCACCTGGGGCACCTGACCATAAGGCCAGAAATCAACCTTATCAAAAAGGACAGGGTTGCAGCGTTGCAGCGACGTTCTCAGTTCGTAAACTTTAGATCTTCTGCACCTTAATCGCTATGACAAAAGTCATGGGCAAACGTGACTTTTGTCGAGACTATTTTAATTAGGGGACTGAAACTATTTCATGATTTGAGCCTGCAAGTACTGGGTAACTGAGATCGCTTCGGTATAGAGTGGGAGACGGCGGCAATTGCGATTGGGCCCATCTCCCACTTATTTTCCGTTAGCCCGCATTCTTATATTAAGACGCTCTGCTAAAGGTCAGATTTGCGGTAATCCATTGCACACCAGGCACTTTCTCAATCTGCTGGATAACCCTTTTGGCAGCGTCTTCGTCTTTAACCGTCCCCGACAGAAAAACTGCCCGATTATCGACTCTGACAACTAAGTTGTCTTCTTTTAGCATCTGTGACCTAATTGCCTGGGCAATATCTGAGTCACCCTGGCTCCCATTTAGGCCTTGGGCGATGCAGAACCCCTCTAAGGTGTCTCCGGCAATAGAGACGGATATATTTTCCTCAAACTGACAGATATTCTGCCCCTGTTGCTCGAGACTATTGGCCAGGGCAAAGAATGCTGGCATCGGTTCAGCCATGGCCGGTTGTAGGCCACTCGACAAGAGTAGAAAAATCAGGCTGAGCAATGACAGAAGTCTCTGAATCTGTTTGCTGTATCCTATGACCGCCAAGCTGGGTATAAGGATGATTGAGACTAAAAAGAGCCTGAAAAATGCATTATCCATGGGTTTTATCTCCGAATATGAAAGGATATCATCGGCCCCCTAGACCCACCAGGGGTTTTGTTTTGTGCGAGGATCGGTCTCTGTCCAGACAGAGATTCTGATGTACTCACCGGCAATGGCCACATGAACGAGCTTGAGGGGAAGATTCGCAGGACCTCGCTGAACAGCGCCATCCGGGCCAAACCGTGAACCGTGGCAGGGACACTGAAACTGATCCGCCTGGCCATTCCAGGGAAAGGTACAGCCCAAATGGGTACAGTTGTTGACAATGCCCACAGGATCGAGCGTGCCATCGGCGCTGACAGTCAAATAGGTCGGTTCTCCTGCTAAGCCTGCAATTAAAGCTCGGGTGCCAGGTAATTCAGCTAAAATCTGACTAGCAGGAATGGGATTACCAACCCGGTCTGTCGCGATAATGGCATCTTTTCGATCGCCATTTGTCGGTGGGAACAAGAATTTTGCTAAAGGATAGGCTCCAGACGCAACCGTGCTGGCAACAACCGCACCCGTCATGAAATTAAGCAACTGTCGTCGGGACAGTGAGGGTGGATTAAACGAAAGACTATTGTCCATAAAGTATTACCTCCTTTGAGGACTCCAGAGGGACTCCCTCTGGAGATAGATAACCTTAAGATTGAGGTCTCTGGGCTGATGAGCGGGTATTGATACCAAGCAATCCATAGAGCGCGCAAGACCCAAACAGCCCTGTCAGGGCGGGTAGCAAGGCAAAAACCGCCAGGCCAACCCCTAATGCTGAGCCTTGATAAACGGCTAAGCCTAGATAGAGTAAGATGCCTGAGATCGCAAACCGAATCAGCCGATCGAATAGGCCTACGTTATTAAACATTTTGATTTCTCCTTGAGATATAAATCGCTTGAAAGGTAATCTTCAAGATTATCAACTGGCCATCAGAATTGGGTTAGAAGCACCCAGATGAACTATTGCATCCTGAAGACGCTGATTGGCTTCTTAGGCAAGCCCGTCAGCCAGGATTGTTGCGAACGACGCGAAAAATGCAACAACTTTTGAAGTATAATATACCTATACAGTAATATGGTCAGTAATCATTTTATGAGGTTTATATGATCCATTGATTAATCTCGATGTCATCTGGAGGTGCTCCACGAAAATCCTTCTGTCCCGGAAGCTCATATCCTCATCCTGGATGTACCAGACATTGTTGAATCCCTGGCACCGCACCACGTTCAAATTTTCGGCCTCGTGGAATTTTATAGTGCGACCGATCTTGTCAAATTTAAAGTCAAATTAAAACAGAGAGGGTAAGGATTTATCTATGGCAAATGTTGTTGTCATTGGGGCAGGTCTAGCAGGGCTGCCTGCGGCCTATGAGTTACGCCATCTGTTGCCTCACTCCCATACGGTGACGCTCATCTCTAATGAGCCCAAATTTACCTTTATACCAGGGCTTATCCAGGTCGCTCTGGGTCTAAAACCGTTGGAGCATATCCAGCTTGATCTGTCGCATTTAGCACGGCGTCATCACTTAAACTGGGTGTCTGGCAAAGTAATGGCCCTCGATCCACAGGTTCAATCTGTTACCCTCGACGGGGGGAGACTTATTCAGTATGATTACCTTGCGATCGCAACCGGTGCATCCCTGGCTTTTGAGCAAATTCCAGGTCTAGGCCCTGAGACAGGATACACCCAGTCGGTTTGCACCCCAGACCATGCCCTGACGGCCCGTCAAGCCTGGTTTGATTTCCTCAAAAACCCTGGCCCCATCGTCGTCGGGGCAGCCCCTGGCGCAGGTTGTTTTGGCCCGGCTTACGAGTTTGCCCTGATGGCAGACCACGCACTGCGTCGTCGAGGATTGCGCGATCTCATCTCCATTACCTATGTCACACCAGAGCCCTATGTTGGGCACTTAGGCGTCTCTGGCGTGAAGCATGCCCGCCAGCTGACCACAGATCTGATGAAAAAACGCGGCATTAACTTCATTGAGAACGCGGCCATTACTGCCGTGGATGAACAGTGGATAACAGTTGCCGACGGTCATCCACTGTCTTTCGAATATGCCATGATCTTACCTGCCTTTTGCGGGGCTAGGTTTATCCAATCGGTACCGGGTTTGGGAGATAGAAAAGGATTTATTCCAGTTCTGCCCACCCAGCGTCATCCTGACTTCCCCAGGATTTATGCAGCGGGGGTCAGCACCCAACTCACTCAGCCCGAGCAGACGCCAGTACCGATTGAGCTGCCCAAGAGTGGTCAAATGGCAGAAGCTATGGCGATAGCCATTGCCCACAATATCGCCATTGACCTGGGTGCTATTCAAGCTGATCTGCATGTCCCAACCCTAGAAGCCTTGTGTTTTGCAGAATTTGGCGATACCGGCATCGCCTATATTGCTGCCCCTGTGCTTCCCGATCCTGAGACGGGCAAACGGAAACATTCCTCTGCTTTTCAGGGACCCTGGGTAGTTTGGCTCAAAGCCGCATTCGAAGCCTATTTCATGGCCAAAATCCGCACCGGAACTGGGATGCCCTGGTTTGAGAAACTGGGCTTACGCATCCTGTTTAATCTCAAATTGTTTAAACCTGCCCCAGTGCCCCACAAACCTTCAAAAACTACTATTTAGTAATATAATGGAATAACATAACCAGATTCATAAGCTTACAGTGCTTCGATGCCTCGTAAAACAGCTACGCCTCGTAAAACAGCCACCCGCCCCAAAAAAACGCAGACCCCCGCTAAATCCACTCAGCTGGATGATTGCAGGGTAACCCAATTATCACCGGATGCCTTGGGCTTGATGGCAGGTTTTTTTAAGGTATTATCCGAAGCCAGTCGGCTACAAATTGTGTGCGCCCTCAAATCCGGGCCTAAAAACGTCACTGAAATTATTGAAGCCACCGGGTTAGGGCAAGCTAATGTCTCCAAACATCTCAAAATGCTGGCCCAGGCTGGGATTGTCTCTCGCCAACCCCAGGGGGTCTGTGCCTATTATCAAATTTCAAACCCATTTATCTTCGAACTGTGTGAACTTGTCTGCGACGCTCTTTCAATCCAACTTGAGCAGCAGAATGAGCAATTTGAACAACTGGGTGTAATGCTACAAAGCTAGCAACGACAAAGTTATTAGAGAAGCCCAGATCAGAGTTCTCCCAGCAGGTAACTGTGGTAGCGCGATCGCTCACTGGGTAGATAAAGGGTTGGCTGTAGTGTTTGGTGCTTTAACTGAAATGAGTGCGTAATGTTGATGCGACTGAGGAAATCTAAATCGTGGGAGATAACCCACAGGGCGTTTTGATAGTCGTTGAGGGCCTCAACCATTTGATCAACGGTGGTGATATCTAGATTGTTGATGGGTTCATCTAAAATCAGCAAATCGATTTCTGTAATCGTAATCATTGCGATCGCAAGTCTGGCCAACTCGCCACCACTAAGCACAGAGGCAATCTTATGCACGTCGTCATTAAAAAATAGAAAATGACCCAGCTGTTGCCGCAACACCTGATAGTTAAGGGCAGGGTTGGCCCGCTGCAGGTTTTGCAGCACGGTTTGGGTGCGATCAATCAGTTCATAGCTTTGGTCTAGATAGACCGTTTGCATCTCGGCCAGGTGAACCTCACCCCCTCGAAAAAACGCAGCATCATGCCCCAACAGGGCCTTTATCAAACAGGACTTGCCTGAGCCATTGATACCTGAGATGGCAATGCGATCGCAGCTTGAGATCCGTAGCTCAATGTCTTTGATTAATAACCGATCCTCAACCCAAAGATTCGCATGATTGATTTCAATGAGATTTCTATTCTTTTGGCTGCGTTCCTCCAGCCGAATGCGGGTTACTTTATGGGTTTTTACCTTTGTGGCAGTGACCTTCTCGGCTGCTGCCGCCATGGCTTTGTCATGCTTCACTTTCAGTCGTCCAGCGGTGGCCTCCGCTTTGCGTTTTAAGTTACCAGCAACGATGCGAGGCATATTGCCACTGAGCCTTTTCTGACGCCCATCACGACGGGACTGGGCAGCCCGCCGCTGCTCACTCAAAACAGTTGCTTTAGTTCGCTCAAATTTCTTTCGGGCTGTTTCGTGGACCCTCAGGCTGGCAGCCCCCTCGAGCTGTTTTTGCGCTCGATAATCTGAGAAGTTACCGCCATAGGTCTGCAATCCGGTAGGGGTGAGTTCCCAGATCGTCTTAACCACCTGATCCAGAAAAAACGGCTTGTGCGAGACTATCACAAACCCACCTTGAAACTCGCAAAGTACCTGACGCAGGGTTTCCAGTGTCAGATAGTCCAGGTGATTGGTGGGCTCATCTAGAAACAAGAAATCTGGAGATTGCGATAAACCTATCGCCAGAAATAGTTTAGTCAATTCTCCACCGCTAAGTGTTTGCATAGATACCGATAAGTCCAGGGGGGTATTGAATCGGGTTTCAAGCATCTGTTCAATCTCCCACCACTGGTCAGATAGGGTACTGAGAAAGTCAAACACAGACTCGGATGACATCGCAGCTCGAACCGTGCTGATCTGAGGCAGGTAGTAGGTTGTCCCGTTGCAGGTTACGGTCCCCTGGGTGGGTAGTATCTGACCGCTTAAAATCCTAAGCAGCGTCGACTTGCCAACCCCGTTGGGACCCACTAAAGCAATCCGATCGTCTGTTGCAAAACTGAGATAAATCTCTCGAAATAACGTCTGCATCGACTCTACGGTGTAGCTTAAGTTCTCCGCAATCAAGTAGGGCTTTCGATGAGTAGGCATCCCTCACCTCCTTGAAAATATAGCTTTAGTCACTTCGCTCAAGACACTGAGCAAAGTCATTCCATCCCTCTAAGGTGCTTCATGGCTAGCAATCGCTTACCTATGAATGCGGCGATTGCTCCAGCCTTGCTTTGCAAGGCTGCCCATGTAGTATCTATATTGGATTTGTAAAAATTAAAGGCTGAAGTGCAGATAGTTTCTAACCCTGCATCTGTCAATGATGCGGTATGAGTCTAATCTATTCCCAAGGGGTTGATATTTCCCAGGATTGAATAGACAGCTAAATCTGCGGCCTCAAGCCGCATCTAGCTCAGGAGTTTGAGATTTGCCCGCAGGGCAAACGACAGATCTAAATGTGACCAAGGCTTATCTCAAAATGTTACTTCATCATTCTGTGGCTTGAAGTGTTTTGCTAAGGATAGCGCAACCTTAGCCGTAACGTCCAGCGATCAATTTTTAACAATCAGAAGTCATACCTGCTAAAACTAACAGGCATGGCTGGTGACTTATCTCAATGAATATACTAGGATAGAATCTTTTTTATCCACCTAATCTTCGCAGTGACGGCATCATCTCTAGAAAGGGATAAACCTTGATACTCAAAAACCCAGACGACACTGAAACCTATTATGAAACCTGGGGGGATAGCACCTCCGAAACCTTGTTGTTGCTACACGGTATCGGTGCAGACCACGCGATGTGGCAACCACAAATACAAAGATATACAGATGAGGGGTACCACCTTCTTATCCCTGACCTGTTTGGCCACGGGCTGTCTTCACAGTTGAGTCATATCAATCTATCTAATTGGCATCATCAAATTAACTGGCTGTTAGAAAGTAACCATATTGAAAGGTGTACACTCATTGGAGCCAGTATGGGTGGGGTGATTGCCCAATCGTTTGTCATTGACCATCTACCCAGGGTCAACAAAATAATCATCACAGATTCCTTTGGCGAACTCAGAACACTCAAAGAGAAGCTGCTGGGGCTCTCTGCGATTGTTGGCTTTAACCTATTCAAGCTATTTGGCAAGAAGCTGTTAGCTAAAGGAATGCGCTCTACTTACAGAGCGGACTATGCCCAACAAGCTCGAGACTATTTTGAGCAAGTCAGCTTGAATGTAGATCTCAATCAGATGATTTTGGCTAGAAAAGCGATCAACCGCATTGATGGATTAAACAAATTGAAACACATCACCCTACCGGCTTTAGTCATCGTGGGCGCAGACTTGGGGCAGTGGTTTATTGACATCAACCGCAAGATAGCGGATTCATTACCCAATGCTGAGTTCGTCATCTTAGAAAAATCCATGGATCCATCCAATCTAGTGAACCCGATTGAATTTGACAACCAAGTGCTCAGATTTCTCAAAAGAGAATCACTGGATGAAATTCATGTTTGAT
>JBCBQD010000032.1:0-32638 GCA_039820425.1 Cyanobacteria bacterium J06635_1 | reverse complement strand
TCAACCCAGTGGTCGCGATAGGCGTGGGGATAGAGATAGCCCTTGCCGTGGCCAAAGCTCTTGCTATCGCGGTTGGCATCTTTCATCGGGTTGGGCACCTCAGCCTCCCGTTCTTTTTCGACCGCGGCAAGGGCATCGTAAAAGCCCATGACGCTATTTGATTTCGGACAAGTTGCGAGATACAGCGCTGCCTGGGCCAGGGGATAGCGCCCCTCGGGCATGCCGACCCGATCAAACGCCTGGGCACAGCTGTTGACCACCACCACCGCCTGGGGGTCGGCCATGCCCACGTCTTCTCCAGCCAAAATCAGCATTCGCCGAAAGATAAAGCGCGGGTCTTCGCCCGCATAGACCATGCGGGCCAGCCAGTAGAGGGTAGCATCGGGGTCCGAGCCGCGCATACTTTTGATAAAGGCGCTGATGGTGTCAAAGTGGGCGTCGCCTTCTTTGTCGTAGAGCACTGCCCGCTGTTGGATAGACTCCTCCGCCACGGCCAGGGTGATGCGAATCGTGTCGGTCTCATCTGGTGGGGTGGTCTCGATCGCCAGCTCCAGGGCATTAAGCAACGCCCGAGCATCGCCGTTGGCGACATTCACTAAATGGTCAATGGCGTCTTTATCGAGTTGTACGGTGAGAGCGCCATAGCCTCGCTGGGTATCGCTCAGGGTATGGTCGATAATTGTGCGTAAATCCTCGTCTGTCAGCGGTTTGAGTTGAAATACCCGAGAGCGGCTGACCAGGGCCTTGTTGACTTCGAAGTAGGGGTTTTCGGTGGTGGCCCCGATCAAAATCACGGTGCCGTTTTCGACCCAGGGTAGCAGGGCATCTTGTTGGGCTTTGTTAAAGCGGTGAACCTCGTCGACAAACAAGATAGTGCGCTGTTGAAACTGGCCGCGCTGGTCTTGGGCGGTTGCGATCGCACCCCGAATCTCTTTAACCCCTGCCAGCACCGCATTAATCGAGATGAAGTGCGCTTTTGTGGTGTTAGCGATTACCCGCGCCAGGGTGGTTTTGCCCGTTCCCGGCGGACCATAAAAGATTAAAGACGACAGTTGATCCGCCTGAATCGCCCGGCGCAGCAGTCGCCCCGGTCCCAAGATACCTTCCTGGCCGACATAATCGTCCAGGGTTTGAGGCCGCATCCGTGCCGCTAGCGGGGCTTCTTGCTCAATTTGCCTTTGTCGATGGTGATCAAAGAGGTCCACAGCTCGAAATAAAGAAAAAGCACTCTACGGAGAGAGTGCTAAGTTACACGTTCTATGAATTTGTCAGGTTGTCATTGCTAAGCAGAGATGACTTAACAACTACTCACTCAGTAATTACGAGGACCAAACGCCACTTGCAATGTTTTGCAACGGTAGCAGGTGAGGCGTCTGGCAAAGCAGATACGCAAAGAACGCACCACTGCACCCACCGATTAAGAAACCGCTGGCAAAGTTGCTCCACCCTTCACGGGTGCTAAAGGCCTCTGGAGGATTGGGTGTGGTCAACGTCTTGGTTGCCCCACCAGGCCCAGCTGCGTTGTAGATAGACATGGCTATAGTCAAGATAAATACAAAGCTCACGGCAGCAATCGCGCCAGCAATAGGGCCATAATCAGTCGCCCGCAGAGGACCCAATACAGCAAAAGGCCCATAAAACCAATAGCCGTGGGCGACACCTACCTCAAGACCGCGACTAAAAGGGGAGAGGCCCTCGCGGTAAGCAGGCAAATTATTAATGTAGGTTCTAGTTGCTGCAGAAGAATTCAACGGGGTGGCGAGATTACCCACTTGAGGGTCTTCAGTCGCCGTCATAAAATTGGTCACCATGAGAACGTCCTTTTTCCTATTTAAGATTGGACAGCCCGTAAGACTGGGAAGTCTTAATATTTCACTGCGTCCAATAATCGCATAAATCCAGTCGCCACATTTTGAATGCAACAATTTTGTTAAGTGAAAAGGGGAAGCGCTTTAAGTTACTTTGCGAAACGCAACAAAAGTACAAAATTGGGCGAAAGGGGAAGGGCGAAGCCATGCTCCTTGGACTATGGGGTGAGGGGTGCTAGCGTAGCCAGATCCATTCTCGTTCTGACTCCTGACTCCTGACTCCTGACTCCTGACGCAGTCTGGAGTCCCTGGCTTAAGTTGAACGCTATTCCTGGAGCGGAATCAACTCCCCCTTCGCCCTTTCGCCTTTTCAATACGCGTCTTGCAACTCGTAAAAGTCAGGCGAAATGTAGTCTTTTCGCAGGGGCCAGCCTACCCAGTCTTCGGGCATGAGCAGGCGCTTAAGATTAGGATGGCCTTCGTAATAGATGCCATACATGTCAAAGCTTTCACGTTCTTGCCAGTCGGCGGACTTCCAGATCCAATAGACCGAGGGCACCCTGGGATTATCTCTGGGCAAAAAGACCTTGATGCGGACTTCGGCAGGGGTGTCGGCGTTGTCGCTGACTTTGATCAGGTGGTAAAAGCTCACCAATGGCTGCCCCGGGCCAGCGTCATAGGCCCCCTGGCATTGCAAGTAGTTAAATCCGTAGGCATAGAGCGCCGTACAAAAGGGAATTAAGAAGGCGGGCTCGACTTTTAGGACTTCTTGACCAAGGTGGTCAGGTTCCAGGGTTTCGTGGCTAAATCCCTGTTCGCTGAGCCAGCTTGAGACCGGGCCTGCTTCGACAATGGCGCTGGCCTCGTCCGAGTTTGCTGCCTCATTAGTCGGCTCTGAGTTTGGCTTGACGTCTTCTTCAGCCATTGGTGACTTCCTCCTTGACCTCGTCCAAAGCAGGGTTGACAGGCATGCCCATGGCTTCGGTGAGTTCCTTAGGGGGCGCTGCCCAGGTGCCTGAGTTGAGATACTTCCCGGTCAAAATGGGCTCGACGGCCTTCATCTTGTGGTCACGGGTGTAGTAGCGATGGACCTGCTGTAGGGCACCGCGCTCTTGCATCGACTCGTTGGCAATCTTTTTGCGCAGCTTGATGACGGCGTCAAAGATCGCCTCGGGTCGGGGCGGGCAGCCAGGAATATAGACATCCACCGGAATCAGCTTATCCACGCCCCGCACCGCAGACGGAGAGTCAACACTAAACATGCCGCCAGTGATGGTGCAAGCGCCCATGGCAATCACGTACTTGGGCTCGGGCATTTGCTCATAAAGGCGCACCAGGGCCGGGGCCATTTTCATGGTGATGGTGCCCGCTGTGATAATCAGGTCGGCCTGACGGGGGCTCGACCGGGGCGCTAAACCAAAGCGATCAAAGTCAAAGCGAGAGCCCAGCAGCGCCGCAAATTCGATAAAGCAACAAGCCGTGCCATAAAGCAGCGGGAACAAGCTAGACAGCCGGGTCCAGTTGTAAAGATCGTCAACGGTGGTGAGAATGACGTTTTCAGACAGGTCCTGGGTCACCGTGGGCGGAGCCGTCGGATTCATAATCCGCTCATCGGACCCGACCAATGGGCTGCTCGAGGTGGGGTTCATGACCATTCCAATGCTCCTTTACGCCAGGCGTAGACTAGACCAACCACAAGAATTGCAATAAAAATTAGGGCTTCGACGAAGGCTAACAGGCCGAGTTTACTGAAAGCGACTGCCCAGGGGTATAGAAAAACGGTCTCCACGTCGAAAATGACGAAGACCAGGGCAAACATGTAATACCGAATATTGAACTGAATCCAGGCACCGCCAATGGGCTCCATGCCAGATTCATACGTTGTGCGTCGGGCAGCCCCTGTCCCCACGGGCCTCAAAAGCTTTGAGGCGGTGAGTGCCAGGATAGGGATCGAGCTGCATATCAATAAAAAGACCAGGAAATACTCGTAGCCACTTAAAACAAACACGTTAAACCTTAACCTACTCGATTTATTGTAATCGTCTTGCCAAGGCTCATCCTAACCCAGAGGACAGGCCCATCAAAATGAGAAAGGGGGACGGCTTATGTAATAATTGTTTACAACGTTACTATTCTAGTAGAACACAGCAGGCTTTAGATAGGTTGCTTGTGAGTAACCGAATAAGGATTCGAAATTGAACCCATTGAGAATAGTCCCGTCCTGGGATTTACTCATGGCTGTAACCCTGCACCTCAAAGACCGCATCCCATAGATTCCAATGAATATCGAGTCAGATCCTTCTAAACTTGACGCTGGTGAGTCGGCCGCTGAAATTGCCCAGGCTGAGCTGGTTGAGACAACCTCGCCCGATGCTGAAACACCCGAAAAGCCCTTAACGCCCCAAGAAATGGATCGCCACGAGTGTCGTGCCTGTGGCTATGTCTATGAACCGGCCAAAGGGGATTCCCAGGGTGGGATTGCGGCGGGGGTTCCCTTTGAGGACCTGGAGGATGATTGGCGGTGCCCGGTCTGCGGTGCGCGTAAGCGCCAATTTAGCAATGTTGGCCCCAAGGGGACTCCGTCAGGTTTTAAGGAAAACCTGGGCTATGGGTTGGGCGTCAATACCCTGACACCGGGTCAAAAAAATATTCTAATTTTTGGGGCTCTGGGCATCGCGTTTTTGTTCTTTATGAGTCTGTATGGTCTGCGTTAAAGGCTTAGCGGGCCTGTGCCTCTTTTTCGCTCTTTTCGATGTTTAACTGATTCAGCCTGGATGGATATAGTCATGGGAACGGTTTTAGCCCCTTTGAGAAAAGTTGTGATTCTGATTGCGATCGCAATTTTTGCAGCTAGCTGCAGTGGCGTTTTTTTGCCATCGCTGGAGCGTAATCCGTGGGAGGTGATCTCGCTAGAGTCGGACGCAGCCCTATCGGATATCGCCATGATTGACCTTGACCACGGTTGGGTTGTGGGCAGTCAGAACACGCTTTTAGAGACCGTTGACGGGGGCCACTCTTGGGAGGCCCGCACCCTTGATGTAGATGATCAAAAGTTCACCTTTACCTCGGTTAGCTTTAGCGGTAACGATGGCTGGGTCGCGGGGCTTCCGAGCGTGCTTTTACACACCACCGATGGCGGTCAGTCCTGGTCTAATATTCCCCTGAGTGCCGATCTGCCCGGGTCGCCGCTATTGGTGACCGCCCTGGGTGAAGATAAGGCAGAGCTAGCGACCGATATTGGTGCGATTTACCTCACCGAAGACGGCGGACGCAACTGGAAAGCTATGGTGGAAGCCGCTGTGGGTGTGGTGCGTAATATGCTGCGCAACGAGGATGGTCGCTATGTGGCGGTTTCATCTCGCGGTAATTTTTACTCTACCTGGGTACCTGGGCAGCGCACCTGGCAACCCCACAATCGTGAAAACTCAAAGCGCCTCCAGAATATGGGCTTTGCCAAGGACGGTACGCTGTGGCTGCTGGCTCGGGGCGGACAGATGCAGTTTGGCGAATCCGCTAGTGATTACGAGGCCTGGGGTGAACCGATCAATCCAGAGGTGTCTACGAGCTGGGGCTTGCTAGACATGGCCTATCGGACCCCTGATGAAGTTTGGGTAACTGGGGGTAGCGGTAACCTGCTTGCTAGCTTTGACGGGGGAGAAACCTGGCTCAGAGATGAACCTATCTCTGAGGTACCCACAAATTTGTACCGGATTAAATTTTTGAGCCCAGATCAGGGTTTTGTCTTAGGGCAGCGGGGCTACCTGCTGCGCTACAAAGGCGAGGCGGCTGAGCCAGTCGTCTGATGTCGTGAATAGACATCAGGGCAAATCAGAGATTGTGGTGAGTTTACCAACTGTTTTGCTTGTGAGGGATATCCCCTGTTGCCTATGATAGATACAAAGCTTAATTTGCTGTTAAAGAGGAGACTGTGACATGGCAGGTACAACTGGCGAAAGACCCTTTTCCGATATCATTACCAGTATTCGCTACTGGATTATCCACAGCATCACCATTCCGGCGCTATTTATTGCGGGTTGGCTATTTGTGTCGACTGGCCTTGCCTATGATGCGTTTGGGACCCCTCGCCCCAACGAATATTTTCCCAACAACCAGGCAAACACGCCGATTTTGCAAGAACGCTTCGAAGCGAAGCAGCAGATCGATGAGTTTTTGGCTAAATAGCCGTTGCCGCTTTCGTTTTTATTTGATGCCACTGATTTGAATTTGGAGTCACCCTATGACCAGTCAAAACCCAAACGAACCTATCGTTTACCCGATTTTTACGGTGCGCTGGCTGTCGGTACATGCCCTGGCAGTGCCTTCCGTTTTCTTTTTGGGCGCGATCGCCGCTATGCAATTTATTCAACGCTAGGAGATATCTGTGGATAGAACCCCAAACCCGAATAAGCAACCTGTTGAACTTAATCGCACCTCCCTGTTTCTGGGGCTGTTGCTGATTTTTGTAACGGGTCTTTTGTTTTCCAGCTACTTCTTTAACTAAAGTCTACCTGCATCCAGAAAGCACTCACCTGAGTTTTCGAATGGGATGCAGTTTCGTTAGCCAACTCTGGCACGAATGGGTTGATGTCTGAGAATAGAACGCTTTTGGTGATTAGGAGATAAATCAATGTTTCAAAATGGCCGGATTCCCCTATGGATTGTGGCTACCGTAGCAGGCACAGGTGTGCTGGTTGTGGTCGGGCTCTTTTTCTATGGTGCTTATGCTGGCGTTGGGTCTGCCGTTTAGGGCTAGATCGGTTGGTGATTTAAGCAAATAAAAGCAGCAAAGGCTCGGCAAAGCTGCCGAGCCTTTGCTGCTTTTATTTGGATGTTGGATTAAGTGGTTTCTTCTTGCTCCACATATAGGAACATAGCAATCATAAAAGCAAAGGCATGGATGGCGACGATGGGGACCATAACCTGTGGCAAAAGCGATGTATCCATATAAGTTCTGAGTGCTCCAGATTAACGTCTACTGCCTTAACGATGGTTAAGACTTAATTACATAAGCCTACTGTGAATTGGGATACCATATGGCATTTGTATACAAATTTTGCGAAGACTAATTTTGAAAAGACTTTTCGCGGGGACTACACCTCAAACTCATCCCAGGACAGACTCGGCATATTCGCTGGGATAACCCGGCGGTTGGCAACACTCTTGCGGCTTTCTTGCAGGGTGGTCATATCGACTGCGATCGCAGCAATTTGTAAATCCAGACAGCCCCGTGGCACTCTAACTCGCATGTAGGTTTCAAGCTCTCCCCGATCGTTTGGGGTGAGATGCATGAGTAAGCGGGGCTCCTCAATCAGGGTTCGAGTTTGCAGGTCGTTCATCCAAACCTTAACGTAAGGACGATTGCTAGTGGGGGCCAGCCGAATCCCAATCGAGATCGTTTCCCCTGCGGTCAGTTCCCGATTGGGTACCTCTAAGGTGGGTGTGGGTAAAATGGGCAGCTCTGCCAAGTCTTGAGGAACAGACGATAGGGCTGCGGGGTTAATCGGGGGAGCCGCGGGGGGATTTTCTTCGTAGATCACGACTTCTTGGGCTGACAAGTCAGCGCGTTCACTGTCTGGCGCTGCTGTCTGGGGCACGGTCTCCTTGACCTGGGCGGTGGGCTGGGAAGCAGTCTGAGTCTCGGCGACCCCAGCCGCCTGCATGCCTGCTTTTAAGTCCGCGGCTTTCTGATGATCTTCCAAGGTGAGCGAGGTCAGCTTTTGCCAAAACCGCTCTTGCAGCTTGAGTGACTGAAAAGAGGCCGTCAGCTGATCTTCCTGGACCGGTTGCTGATAACTCTCTTCTTCTTCAAAGAACAAATCTGGGGGCTCTAGCTCAGGGTCTACCTCTTCAGGCTCGAAGGAGGTCTCCAAACCCTCGTCGTCTAAGACCGCAGCAACCAAATCAGCCTCGAGGTCATCATCATCAATGCCATGACTCTCGAACAGCGCTGGCATTTGGAGTGCGTCGCTGTCGGTGGGTAAGTCAGTCAGGGAGTGATGGGGGAGATCGCTGGCTGCGGCTGTCTCGATGTCTAAATTGGGCAGGGTGGCGGTGGGCTCGTCATCAAGCCGCGCCTCCCCCGCTTGGACCGGGGGGGCGGGCATATCTGCAGCGGCTTCAGCGATGCTCGGGGCAGGTCCAGGGGGCTTGTTTTGCGGCGGGAAGCTGGGTAGCGTTGGGGTGCGATCGGATGGTATTGTCTCGCTGTCTGACTGATGGATTTGGGGTGGCAGGGTGAGTCCCAAGGAGGGTACGAGCACTTTTACCTTAGAGGGGGGCAGCGGCAAATCAGGAGAAATGAGCGTAGCGGGATTCTCCGGGGGCTTGCTGAAGGGCTCGGTCGAACCTGGATAAACAGAGACCTCCTCCTCGAAGGTTTCTCCTAGGAGTTCGGCAGACGTATCGTTTGTCGTGTTAGCTAGTCGATCTAGCAGCTGGGTTAACCCCAGGGTAAGCGTAAACGTAGTTGAGGCCAACGCCGCGATCGGATCGTGACGATCAAAAACGGCTAACTCCCCAACTAAAACACGGGTTTGAACATCTTGAATATAGTCAGGCAGCGTTAACTCAAAGGTAAAGTCTGTGGGTTGAGGCGCAATTTGGAGCGGTTGCTGAACCTCAAAGACGACGTATGCGGTTTGGGGATCTCGAAGCTGTACCCACAGCTCGCCATCAACCTCCTTGGGGGGTTCAGTGTTGGGAGATAAGACTTGGCCTGTAAGGTCCAGGGTCTGGTCGTGCTCAGCCATGTAGGCTTGTTGCTGCAGATGGACTTCGTAGTAGCGAGGGGCCGCTGTCTCTGGACTTGGCGCTGTGGTTGAAGCCACAACCGTATCTATTTCCTCGTCAATTTCCTGGAACAGACCCTCGACCATTTGTTGGGAGATTGACTCGGCCACCTGCTGGGCTTCCAGACCAGGTTCCTCGTCTGGTGCCTTGCCGAGGGCTTTTTCAGAATTGGACCAGTTTGGGTCCCAGTCATCTTCGGCGCGGGGTAAGACTTGCAGATGCACGTGATATTGCCATCCCCCGCCCAGCAGGTCATCCATGACGTTGACCGTGCTGCAGGTGACTTCCCAGTGTCCTGCCTGGAGCTGCATGTATGGAAAGATAATGATCAGTCCATGATCATTTGTTTGACCGCGACGCTTGCGCACCCGTCGTCGAGGCGGCATCTCAGTGGTCATCAGCTGGCTGACTCTGATATCGACAGGGGCACTGATATGGCTGGTATGGGCGGCGATGCGGTACCGCCCTTCCAAAATTTCTACCTGTTTTGTTTCAAGGGGTAACCAGGTCTGGTCGCCTTCTTGCTGGATAAGAAACTCCCAATAGTCCATATTCAGTACGTGTGTCAGAAACTGAAGCAAGCAGCATAGGGGCAATCGTAGCAAACATAGCGGGGATTCTCATCTTATTTATCAAAAAGATGGTAAATACATCATCTGACGAAGGAAGTTAGGACAAAAAAGGCGTGTAATTTAAGCGCTAGCGTGAATTTTGACCACAAAAAATCTGACCCCTCAGGCAAACAGACCTCGTAAAGCCTTACCTGCTATAAAAGTGTCAGATTTTGGGAAATGATTTTTTTGTTGGCTAAGCGCTATGGCGGCTTAAAGAGCTTACCAGCTAGATTTGACCACGCCGGGGAGCAGCCCCTGGTGGGCCATCTCGCGCAGGGCGTTGCGGCATAGCCCAAAATCGCGGTAGTAAGCATGGGGACGCCCGGTTAACCAGCAGCGGTTGTGTAAACGGGTTGGCGCACTATTGCGGGGAAGCTGTTGAATCTTGCGGTGGATTGCTAACTTTTCTGCCTGATTGGGTGCCTTATGGAAGGCGTCTAACAGTGCCTGACGTTTCTCTGCGTACTTAGCAACTGTTTTTTCACGTTTGCGCTGGCGCGCTACCATGCTCTTCTTAGCCATCTGAGCTTGCTTTGTCCTATATTTTATTAGCCACGGTCTCCTATTGTAGTGGCTCAAAAGGATTCCTGTAAAGAGCTGGCCGAGCAGGTAGAGCCTGAACAACCTCCATCCTACCGACTGCGCTTGGGCTTTGACACAGTCTGGGAGGATTGAGACAAGGTCGCTTTTTGAGTGTTGGCTTTCAGGATTTTAGGCCCTGATGGGCACAGGTCGCTCAGCTCACAGCGATCGCAAGCGGGCTTGCGGGCGTCGCATACGGCTCGCCCGTGATAAATCAATCGGATTGACCAATTTTCCCAATCCGGCTGGGGCAGCAGTTTAATTAAGTCTTGCTCGATCTTGGTGGGCACCTCATGTTTAGTCAGGCCCAATCGGTTGGTGAGTCGCTTGACATGGGTATCGACGGTGACTCCAGCGTTAATGCCAAAGGCATGGGCCAGGACCACATTCGCCGTCTTACGGGCCACCCCCGGCAGCTGCAGCAGCTCTGCCATACTCTGGGGGACCTCACCCCCAAAGTCGGCGATAATTTTGCAGCAAGCCCCGTGAATATTTTTGGCCTTGTTGCGATAAAACCCAGTGGACTTGACCAGGGCTTCGATCTCGGTCACCTCAGCCTCGGCAAAGGCATGCACAGTGGGAAACTGGTCGAATAAGGCAGGCGTCACCTTGTTAACCCGCTCATCGGTGCACTGGGCCGAGAGCATGGTGGCAATTAATAGCTGTAGTGGCGTCTCATAGTCCAGAGAGCAACGTGCATCAGGATAAAGCCGCTTGAGCCTGGCCAGGATCTCAAGGGCTTTTTGCTTTTTCGTCAGGCGTTTTGGGGAGGGCTTTTCTGAAGGGATATCAGAAATTGGTGGGGATGTACTCACGGGGCTTACTTATTGGGAGAAGTTTTGGAAGACTTCTAGCTGGGTAAAGTCCCGCACGATTAAGAAAATGCCCAGGCCCAGCAGCAAAAACAGACCGGTTTGCATGACGTTTTCTTGGAGCCGCAGGGGTAAGGGTTTGCCCCGTAGCGCCTCAACCAGCAAAAAGGCCAGCTGCCCACCGTCTAAGGCTGGTAGGGGCAGAATATTAATGATCGCCAGGTTAATGCTAATGATGGCGGTAAAGGGAAATAGGGTGAGAGCATCTCGCTGCGCTAGGCCAGCGCCCTGCTCCACAATTCTAACTGGCCCCCCCACCTGACCTGCCATTTCCGAAAAATTCGTGAATAGACTGGCAAATCCTTCCACCGTGCGCACGAGCATGTTTTGAAACTCACGGGCCGCCAAGGTTAACACTTCGATAGGGTTGTTAGGGCGACGATAGTCGATGGTGCCGTTGGGTTGTAATTGCACCCCGATGACGGCTTTACCGTCTTTGAGCTCGGGGGTAACGGTTACGTCTAAGGTCCGGTTGACCCTCTGTAGGGTAAGCTCTACAGGTTTATCAGGGCTGTTTTGAATCACCTCAATCAAATTTTTGACCGTGCTTTCGTCATCGGTCAGTGACTCACCGTTGACTGCAACAATGATGTCTCCTGATTTGATGCCAGATTGGGCCGCGGGGCTGCTCTCAGAAAGCACCTGGGGCACCATCACCCCTGGCTGAGGGACAAACTCCTGGGGAATGCCAACGCTGACAAACTGGGTGACAAAAACCAGATAGGCAAAGAGCAAATTGGCGATTACGCCAGCGCTGATCACAATAGCCCGATCTAGGACGGGGCGATTGCGTAGCAAGTCAGGATCATCCGCCGGAATCTCACTATCGGGATCATCGTCTGGAAAACCCACAAACCCTCCCAGCGGGATCCCCCTCAGGGCATATTCTGTCTGGGGACCTTGAAATTTCCACAGAATGGGGCCAAACCCAATCGAAAACCGATTGACGTGGATCCCCTGGAGTCGGGCGGCTAAAAAGTGGCCGAGCTCATGGACAAAAATCAGGAGGGCTAAAACTGCGATCGCGGCCAGTACGGACATAGCGCCAAATTACAGATAAGTGTTTTCAGATACTTTTCTTATTCTACCGTTCTGGTGAGGGGAAGCAGGAGGTAGTGAGTAGAGGGTAGAGGGTGGAGAGTGATGCTATGTGGACTTCCTTTTGGCAAATGTTGTGTCTCCAGGCCAGTGACCCACTACCCACTACACTCTTGCCCTACAAAACCTCCCGTCCCAAAAACGGTACTAAAACCTCCGGCACCTTCACACTGCCGTCGGGCTGCTGATAGGTTTCCAGTAAGGCGGCCATGGTGCGGCCAATGGCAAGGCCGGAGCCGTTGAGGGTGTGGACATACTGGGTGCCTTTTTGGCCGGGTGCTTTGAAGCGAATATCGGCGCGACGGGCCTGGAAGTCAACGCAGTTGGAGCAGCTGGAGATTTCGCGATAGCAGTCGGCGGAGGGCATCCACACTTCAAGATCGTAGGTTTTGGTGGCTGAGAAGCCCAAATCGCCAGTGCAGAGTTCAATCAGCCGGTAGGGCAGCTTGAGCTGCTGCAAAATGTCTTCGGCATCTCTAACGAGGGCTTCGAGATCGTCAAAGGAAGTGTCGGGATGTACAAATTTGTACATTTCGACTTTATTGAACTGGTGTAGCCGGATCAGCCCTCGGGTGTCACGCCCGTAACTACCGGCTTCGCGTCGAAAGCAGGGGGTGTAAGCACAGTAGTTAATTGGTAGCTCGTCAGCGGATAAAATTTCGCCCCGATGCAGGTTGGTGAGGGGGACCTCGGCGGTGGGGACGAGCCATAGGTCATCTCGATCGCACTTAAAGCTTTCGTCGGCAAACTTGGGCAGCTGACCTGACCCCTGTAGGGAAGCCGTATTGACCAAGATCGGTGGCAAAACCTCGGTGTAGCCTGCCTGGGTATGGCGGCTCAGCATAAAGCTAATCAAGGCACGCTCCAGGGCAGCGCCGGCCCCAATTAAGGTGACAAAACGACTCTGGGCGATCTTGACTGACCGCTCAAAGTTCATGATGCCGAGCTTTTCGCCAATCTCGTAGTGGGGCAGCAGATCCTTGCCTCGGCGGATATGCTGATCGCCCCAGCGGCGCACTTCGACATTTTCAGTTTCGTCGTCGCCCAGGGGGGTGGAGTCACTGGGCAGGTTGGGCAGGGTGAGCAAAATCGTCTGGATCTGCTCTTTGAGGTCTTTTTCTCGGGGCTCTAGCTCACTGAGCTGCTGCTTGACCTGGTTGCCTTCGCCTCGCAACGTCTGGAGCTCATCCCCTTTGGGATCGGCCCCGGCTTTGATTTTTTGACCCACCGCTTTACCAATTTCATTACTGCGGGCCTGGAGTTGCGATCGCTGACTCTCAATTTCGCGTTGCTGGGCATCCAGCCCTAACAAAGCTTGTAAATCATAGTCCCCTCGCTTAGCGAGGGCTGCCACCACATGATCAGAGTTTTGTCGAATCTGCTTTAGATCGAGCACTGTATTTCCTCAGCCAATCATTTCCTCAGCAAATCGCCTTGCCAGTAAATCAGGATAGCAGGGTGGGGGGGAGATTTTAGGTGTTAGGTTCTAGATTCTAGGGCTTGGGCTTTAGGTCTTGGGCATTGACCTTAAATGCTTTGATAGCCTCTAACACCTATCACCCATCTCCTAAAAAACCTGTTCGATTTCCGAAATTTCCGGAATAAACTCGCGGAGGCGGCGCTCAATCCCCATGCGTAGGGTCATGGCAGAGCTGGGACAAGAGCCGCAGGCCCCTTGCAGGCGTAGTTTGACGATGGGGCCGTCAATATCTACCAACTCAACGTTGCCGCCGTCGGCTAGCAGATAAGGGCGCAGCTCATCCAGTACTTTCTCAACGTTTACTTCGGTCAGTGCGAGGGTTTCCATAGAGACCTCAAAATTTTAATCACAACTACCCCTAATAGTAGCTGAGCAAAGGCTGTGTTGTTGATGTGCCCCTGGGAGGCTGTATGATTTGCCAATCATTTGACTTGAGAATCTGGGCAGGCGTCCAAGGCGAGGTCGATCCAAGTAACGGCTGGGTGCTAAATCGCGGAATCCATAAAGCACCTTTAGATTGCCAAGCAGTGGCAGAAAAGGCCGCAAAAGCACTGCTGTCTGCCAATGGGGTCACGGTAGTGGGTCGCCAATCATGGACCACCACGGCCCACCCCCCTGCCAACAGACAGCGACCTCGTTGATCAGCGATCTGCATTTCAAAAATCTTAGGTCGGGCTTTACTCAGGCGCTGCCACCGTTCTTCATAAGTGTGGGCTTGTCCCTGGTCATCCGTATACGTACCAATTTCGATGAAACTATCTGGGGCAATCCAGTGGCACTCCCCTTCGTCAGCGTCCTCGGTCGGAAAAATGCTGATGTCGCTCAGCCACTGGCAGTGGGCCTTTTGCTCACCCTCGGTTTCCGCCGTGTTTTGCCAGCTAAATGTACCGCTAAAGCCGATGTAACTCGTGAAAGCCTCTTTCCAGCTGAGCTGGGAATATGTTTCTGGGGTCAATGGGTTTTTGGCTAGACTGCTGCGGACATCTGCAAATAGTGTTTCAGCCTGTATCCACAAAACTGTTTGGCGAGTTTCACAAGGGCCATTGTCAAATCGAATGTAGCTTCTTTGCCAGACACCAAGAAAAGGGTTTTGCTGAGTCACAGTTAGTCGGGGGAGAGGGCCCTAGGTAAGAATCACGCTAATGATATCTCAAGGACTTCATCTCTGGTGGTTGAGTGGATATTAGATGTGGGGTTCGGTTGAGATGTCTATGGTTTGGTACTGGGTGAGTGGGTGAGTAGGTGAGTGGGGGGCGATCTTGGTAGTCAGCAAGCAAAAAGGTCCGTTGAGCTTTGGCGACTCAACGGACCTCTTGAATGCGCAATTTTCAGTGTTGAGTTAGAGCGTTGAATTTTTGACTCAAAACCCAAAGCTTAAAACTGCCGTATTACTAAGACGGTTGCAAAAAACGGCTGGCAAACTTCATCACGCTGCCTAGGTCATTGCCACCCTTGTGGCCACCCAAAAATGCGGTGAGCAGAGGATTCATGCCAGGCATCCCGCCGGATTTGCTGGAGCCCATGTTGAGCAGACCCATCACCGCAGGCAGCAGCGTGGGGAGCATGCCCTGGACTGTCCCAGCGTTGAGCCCGGCTTGCTTGGCCACGGTTTGAGCAATTTGCTGCTGGGCTTGAGCAGGCAGTAGAGATTGCAGCGAAGCTGCCCCACCGCCGCCGGTGGCTTTGCCTAACAGGCCAGCGAGGTTGCCGATATTGCCCTGCTGTTTGAGGGCAGGCCCTAACGCTGGACCTAAACTACCCATCAATGACTGCATTTGGCTGGGCTGGACACCATACTGAGTCGAAACCTGCTGAATGGACTTGGTAATGTTTTCCAAATCGCCAATGCTACCTGATTGTTCAGGGTTGTTGATAGAGCTCAATACTTCAAAGAAAAGACTCATTATTTGATCTCCTAAAGGTTCTGAAAAATGGATATAAAGTTCTGGAATTTGGGCGAAGGGGTCAAGGGGCAGGGGAGATTTTGGATTTTGGATTGGCGATTTTGGATTGAATATGGGTTATTCGTAGGGGGCGTCCCTTGTGGTTGAGCTCTCGATTAGCCTTGGGTGCTCTGTCCCTTTCGCCCTTCCCCTTATAGCCCTGCGGGCATGGCTGACGCTAGCGCCCTTCGCCCCATCTCATCCCGTATGTTCGCTACTCAGCCGACATGACTTACCCCACTCTTATGTGGAACGAGCGGATCAGTCGCAGCCATCTGCCGTCTTCGGTTTCGTAGCCCAGGTCAGCAATGTAGTCGCGATCGCGAACTAAAATCGGCACATGTCTGTCTTGGGCGGTTTCTTCGCAGATGTATTCCTGGGTGCTAAAGGGGGGCTGGTGGTCGATGTCGATGCCGGTCACGTCTTGGATGCGGAGTTTGAGCACCTTGCCACCCGCATCTCTCAGAGCCTTTTTGTGAGCCTCCGAGACTTCCCAATAGGCGTAAGCATCCTGGGAGTTACGGGGCACCAGGATAATCCGATCGTCCTCAGCTAAATCAGGTCGTACGCCCGCCAATTTAGAGCGATCGCGGCGCAACCAGGCTCCGCCAGCAGTGGCGGCCCCAGCAGCAGCTCCGCCGACGGCGGCAGCTTTGCCAGCGAGGTTGGCACCAAATCGTTGGGTGGTATCACCGGTGGCTGTGCCCATTTGCTTAGCGGTCGAGCCCATTTGCTTAGCGGTCGAGCCCATCTGCTTAGCGGTCGTCCCCATTTGCTTGGTCGCATCCGCTTTGGTAGACCCCACCCGGTTGGTGATATCGGCTGTGGTGGTGCTGACCCGGTTAGTGACATCCCCGGCCAGATTAGTGGCAGACTGGGTCGTCTTAGCGGTGGCTGATGAGGCAGCGGCGGCGGCCCCAGCGGCAAGCCCCCCTAGACCAGCGGCACCAGCGGCGAGGCCAAGTCCACGTCCACCAGTGGCCGGAGCCGCCTGCCCCAAACCAACACGCTCCCCATTGACAGCCCCTGCTGAGGGGACATGGACCGGCTTTGAACGCGCCACCATATGCCAACGACCGTCAGCTTCGTAGCCCAACTCGGTCAGATACGCTTTGTTATCTGTTGAGATCGAAATATGCTGATCTTGGGCGTCGACGTCGCAGCTAACTTGCTGGACCATTTTCAGAGAAGGACGCTTGGGCGTGCTACCTGGATTGACCTCATAGAGGCGTAGCTGGGGACTGTCAGCCTGGCGTAGCCGGTTGCGATCGCGATCGTTAAGCTCCCAGTAGGCATAGCCATCTCGACTATTGCGGGGGGTCATAATTAAACGGCTGGCATCCTCACCGACAACTGGCGAGATCGCCCCGGCAGCAGCACTTCCAGCGGCGGCCCCACCAGCGGCCCCACCACCGCCTCTGCCCAAAAGCCACCAAAGTAGGCCACCGGCTACCGGAATCAGTAGCCAGGGCCACCAGCCAGCCGCACCGCGACCGTCAGTTGCACCTCCATCAGCGGGAGCCTCCTCGACAGGGACTTCAGCCGGTTCCGCCGGAGCACCGTCAGCAGGGGCCAGCACAACATCAGGATCTGCTTGGGCCGGATCTGCTTGGGCCGGATCTGCTTCTGTAGTGGGGGTTGTGGTCGACTGGGCAGCCACAACCGGTGCACCTGTCGCAGCCAGTTTCCGCGCTTCTTCCACAATCCCTTCATTTTCAGGAGCCGTCGCATAGCCCAAAAATGCCTGCACCGCGGGGTTAGGCTCAGGGCCTTTATAAACGTAGGCCAGCGGCTGTGAGAACGGATAGCGCTGGTCAGTGGGCATGACGCTGTGCATCGACAAAATGCGCACATCTGAGCGTTCGGTCACCTGGTCAGCGATGGCATAACCAACCCCCTCTGTGCCCAGGGCTTCGACAACCGCATCGGTAGTGTCTTCAGCAACTGGATCCGCCGTTGCCCCGGTTTCGAAGGGGGCTGATTTGAAAACCGGATAGTTGCGGAATGCACTGCGAGTATCACTGGTGTCTGGGCGATCGACAAATCGGATCGGCCCGGCAGTCCCCCCTAATTCTGACCAGTCAGTGACTTCGCCGCGAAAGATTTGACCAAATTGGGCAATTTTGAGGTCGTCAGCGTAGGGATTCTCTGGGTCGACAAAAATAGCAATTTTGTGACGGGCAATGGCTATTTCAACCAGACCTTGGGCTTTTTCTTCGTCTGTGAGAGGTCGGCCAATTGCAGCCAGGTCAATACCGCCATCGAGTACCGCTTGCAGGGCTGGCCCAGTGCCAGAGGTCTCAGCGGTGACCTCGGTGCCATTGAACGTCTGAGCAAACTGCTCAGTCAGGGCGGCGTTGATGGCAGCCATGCTGTTATCGCCATCGATCTTAATGGCCGTACCGTCAGGCACCGAGTCAGGCATCGTAAACTCAGTGGCAGCAGACTGGGCCATCAGCCGATCAGCCTGCACCGTAGCACTCAGCAGCAGCGCCGGGGCAATGGCTAACGGTACGTAGGTTTTGAGTCTTCTAAAGCGAGTGTTGTGGTTTCTTAACATAGGTATCTAAAGGGGCCTACTAAGGATTCGGTGATTTCACCCTGAGCATAGTGCTTTAGTCCGCTAGTCCTGAGTTATCTCGATAACAGACACCGAGGTATTCAGACAGCGCTCACGCCTCACGCATCAGGTCCAGAAGGGCTCAAATAAACCGCAAGAACAATACCACACGGTTTAGAGTACGGTACGAGCCGGAGTCAAAAAAGTAACCTCCCTGGTATTTTCGAGGAAATTACGGAGATAGTACCCCTGTCTTAAGGATTAATTCAAATTTGGCAGATATTTGCCAAAAGTTGTCATTTTGTGTCAAAAACCTTGTCATCTATACCTTTCAAAGGTTTTTTCGTGATCAAAAAATATTTTTGATAGAAAACTTTTATATACACACCTGTACAGAATTTTTGGCCCTAGGCAATGCTGCCCCGCTTGCGTGCCTCTTTATAAGAGGTGCCGACATTTTGCAAACCCGCTTTAATCATTTGTTGCTCAAGTAGGGCAAAGAAGCGGTTGCGATCGCCCCCTCTCACCACCGCCTGATTGTGCGACTCTGCCAGCGCCACCGGGTACCCATATCCCTTTTGAACTTGAGTCAGGGTTAACCCCAGGGCCGTGTCCAACAGAACAGTGTCTTCTGTCACCCATTGAGGAAACTCAACCCGTGCTATCTCTGAACCCACATGCACATAACAAAAATAGATGGCATTTTCCCCGTAAAGCTGCAAAATATCCGCTGAGCTTTTGAAGATCGGTCCCCTTTCCCCTGGCTGCAGCAACGCTGACCACAGTGTCACATCCCGCAGCGGCGAAAACACCTGACAGGGCGCACCGTCCGTTTGCCCCTCGCAGTGCGTGGCACAGTCTGGGCCATCAAAAGGGCAGCTCTGCAATCGCAAAAAGTTCAGCGCCTCACCACTGCGCGACGCACTGATATAGCCCACAATCGGCACCTGTGCTTGCCTAAGCTGATCCCACGCAGCGAGTATGGGCTCCAGGATGCAGTCCCTCGCCGCGGCAGGCATCTGGTCGAGGAACCAGTAGATCAAGGAGCCATCCGTCATGGCGAGGGAGGGGATTTTGGATTTTGAGTGGGGAGGTGGGGAGGTGGGGAGGTGGGGACGGGTGAGTACCGAATTTCTCTTATCAATACTGGTGGCTTGGGCAGACAGGAGACCCTCTGCCCCCTCTGCCCCCTCTGCCCCCTCTGCCCCCTCTGCTCCCTTTCGCCCTTCCCCCTTCGCCTTTCGCCCTTTCCCCTCTCCTGACTCCTGACTCCTATCTCCTATCTCCTGCGCCATCTCCGCCAACACCACAGCCTCTGCCACTGTCCGCCGATATCCCATCCACTCTTCGGTGCGAATGCCCCATTGCCGTGAGGCGTAGAGATCTTCGGGGCGATAGATCACCTCGGGTAGGCTATCGAGCAGCGGGTAGCGACTCTGGCCGTAGTGCAAGATGACACGACCGACGTTGAGCAGATAGCAGTAGGCAATCTCGTGGTGGCTGGGGTTGATTTGCGAACCATCGGTGGCGAGAACGGTGTGGGTCTCAGGGGCTGGGGAGAGAGCAATGCGTGTATCCAGCGGCTCGATCGGTTCAGCAACGGTAAAGCCTAGCTGGGGGCGATAGTCGTAAAGCTGCTCGATTAGCTCAGCATGACGAGGGGTGGCTTGTTGCAACAGGGTATGGGCAATTTTGATGCGCCGCTGGGCTGCCTCAGCTTCCTTGGCAAGATGCTTGCTGATGCCCTGCATTTGGATAGCTAGTTTAGTTAGATCCAGCATCGATCTTTCCTCTGGCAGGCGAAATGCTTGCCCTATAGGGTGTTTCTCCGTATTTAACTGACTTCAGAGATGGTAGGTCTTCTGCGAGCTCAGCCGAGCCGCCGCACTGGGCCAGCCCCTACCTCTCCGCGTCCCTGCGTCTCCCTATTTCCGTGTCCGCCTACTCCATCTTCCCCATCTTCCCTCTATCAAAATCTCTACTCTTTACCCTCTACCCAAAACTCGAACTCTTGTACTACTCGTTCTAACGATAGCAGATGGATTCGATTATCTTCACGGGCAGTTTGCCGATCAGACTCAAGGTTATAGCCCCAGTCGGCAAGAAAAAGGTTTACGTCGGTCAGATCAGGCTGTTGTTTAACGGCTTGGAGTGCTTTGATGCGATCTTCGATAAACCATAGGGTCGGGGGGGCTGAGGCGGCATGTTGCTCGAGTAGCAGCCTGAGGGTTTCGTATTTAGGGCGTTTGACGTCTTTGCCAAAAATCTGTCGGGGGTCGATATCTACGCCATGTTGGTGCAACAGCTTTTGGATGAAGCGGCTTTCTTTCGTGCTGACTATATAAGTAGGAAGGGTTGAGATGGCACCTTTTAGCACCCCCAACAGACCCGAATAAAACTGGTGCTGCCCCAACCAGCCATCCAAATCAGCTTGAATCCAGCGATCGCGCACCCCGTCTACCGCATTGGCCACAGTTTTCGGGGATAGGTTCGCTGCGGTTAACCAGGGCTTGGCCATCTCAGGCCACTGATCAATAATGTCGGCATCGGAATACCCGTCTAAAACCGCCTTAAGTATCATTGGCATTTCCCAGCCTGTTTCGATCACCGGCCGCAGTTTGTAAAACCGTGCCGCCAGGCCCTCGGGGGGAGTTGGATTGGCTGGAGAGAGAAGCTGACAGTAGGCTTGCCAGGCGGTTTGAAAATATTCGATCAGGCCGTCGCAGATGACGCCGTCAAAGTCAAAGGCAATAACATCGGGGGATTTCATAAAACGTGGCGTGTGCCCAAAACGAACCCTGCGCGATCGCATCGACCTCGCAGGGCAATGGGGTAGAAACCCTGATTCCAAACCCCACCCACACTCTATATCAAAAAACCTTGAAGAGTATCATTTCGTAGGATTATTTATCACTTTGGTATAGGCAGCTACCGGATTCACGCAAAATCAACGATTTACTGCATCGGATCTAGAAAGAACGTTCTATTCAATCTAACGCCCCAAAAAAACTCTGCTAGATTACCCTGCGGGAATCAGGCTACGTGCCTCAACCCCAGCCTAGGAGCTACAAGCGTTTTAAGAGAAAGGCTCAGGAGCATTGTAACCGGCTCTTGCCCCACTGCCGAAATGAGCGCATGGCCCGATTGCGTCCCTTGACCTGGCTTTGTCTTACATATTCAGGGATCTCAGCCTGCAATGCCCAGCCTGGAAAGGTTGGGCTATCGGCAACTTCTACAGACTGCCCTGCTTGCAGCTGATAGATGCGAATGGTCTGCCACAGCTCTGGCACCCCCAGCGCTGCGTAGGTTTCTGGATGGGTGTGAGCGGTGATTGTCATAGGTGATGCGCGTCCCGCGATTTTCTCCCAACTCTGCCAAGATAGCTTCAAAAGCAGCCCAGCTGACATCCCGGAGCAGCAATCGTTGCCCAGGTGGCACATCTAACTGACGCAGTTGTAGCGTAACCATAGTCATCGACCGCAATAAGGCCCAAAATTGCTTCAAGTATATGGCATCTGATTGGCTATCTGTAGAGGCTGCTCCGCTGCTCTACCGCCCCCTTGCTCCCAACTGGATTTCTCAGCTTCAGTTAGACGCCCTAGAATAGACTGAGTTCAGTTCCTTTTCAACGCCCATGAGTGCAGCTGTAGATTTTTTAGATGAATTTGATGTCGTCGTCGTTGGGGCGGGTCATTCTGGCTGTGAAGCGGCGCTGGCCTCGGCTCGGCTCGGCTGCCGGACGTTGCTGCTGACCCTAAACTTAGACCGGATTGCCTGGCAGCCTTGTAACCCGGCAGTAGGGGGACCGGCCAAATCTCAGCTCACCCATGAGGTGGATGCCCTGGGGGGCGAGATCGGTAAAATGGCCGATCGCACCTATTTGCAAAAGCGGGTCCTGAATAGCTCGCGGGGGCCAGCGGTTTGGGCACTGCGGGCGCAAACCGATAAGCGCGAATATGCGACCATCATGAAAACCATCGTCGAGAACCAGGAAAACCTGGTGCTGCGCGAAGGCATGGCGACGGATTTGGTGCTGGGGGAAAATGATGAAGTCATCGGGGTTGAAACCTATTTTGGGGTGGCCTTTGGCTGCAAAGCCGTGATCCTCACCACCGGGACTTTCCTGGGGGGCATTATTTGGGTGGGCAACAAGTCTATGCCAGCCGGGCGAGCGGGGGAGTTTGCAGCGGTGGGTCTGACCGAGACGCTGAATAAACTTGGGTTTGAAACCGGACGCCTGAAGACAGGCACCCCGGCGCGGGTGGATCGCCGCTCAATTAACTTTGACGTGCTAGAGCGACAGCCCAGTGACCCGGATGTGCGCTGGTTTAGCTTTGACCCCGAGGTGTGGGTTGAGCGCGAACCGATGGATTGTCATCTCACCCGTACCACGGCTGAAACCCACCGGATTATCCAAGAAAATCTGCACCTGTCCCCGATTTATGGCGGCTGGGTTGAGTCTAAGGGGCCCCGCTACTGCCCCAGTATCGAAGACAAGATTGTCCGCTTTGCAGATAAAGAGAGCCACCAGATTTTCTTAGAGCCAGAAGGCCGCACGATCCCTGAAATCTATGTGCAGGGGTTCTCAACAGGGCTGTCGGAGAAAATCCAACTGGCGATGCTGCGCAGTCTGCCGGGGCTAGAGCACTGTGACATGCTGCGACCGGCCTATGCGGTGGAGTATGACTTTCTGCCTGCGACCCAGTGTTACCCTACGCTGATGACAAAAAAGATAGAAGGGCTGTTTTGCGCCGGACAAATCAACGGCACCACTGGCTACGAAGAAGCCGCCGCCCAGGGATTTGTGGCGGGTGTCAATGCGGTGCGGTTTGTACGAAGCGAGGAGATGATTATCTTCCCAAGAGAAGGGAGTTATATCGGGACGCTGATTGACGATCTGTGTACTAAAGATTTGAGAGAACCCTATCGTATGCTCACCTCGCGTTCGGAATATCGTCTGCTTTTACGCTCTGATAATGCGGATCAGCGGTTGACGCCGCTAGGGCGAGAGATTGGCCTAATCGACGATCGCCGCTGGGCGTTATACACCCATAAACAGGAGAAGATTGCCGCTGAGAAAGAGAGATTGCATGAAACCCGTGTGAAGGCCCATGAGCCAGTTGGGCAAAAAATTATGGCGGATACGGGCCAGCGGATTAAAGATGCGATTACCCTGGCAGATCTGTTGCGGCGTCCGGGCTTTCATTATGCCAGCCTAGAACACTATGGTTTGGATAACCCTGATCTGGCACGGGCAGAGAAAGAGGGAGCCGAGATTGACATTAAGTATTCCGGCTATATCCAACGACAGGTTAAGCAGATTGAGCAGGTCTCAAAACAGACTAACCGATCGCTGCCCCAGGATCTCGACTATATGACCATTGGCACTCTGTCTAAAGAGTCGAGGGAGAAGTTGAATTCGGTTAAACCCCTGACGGTGGGACAGGCAACGCGCATTGGTGGGGTGAACCCAGCCGATATTAATGCGCTGCTGGTGTATTTGGAGGTATGCGATCGCAAACAAAACATCTTTGAGAACAAAACAGAGAACAAAAATCCGATTCGTTCATAGAATTCAACGCGCTGTGATTTCTGAGTGTTCGAGATATTTTAAGTGTTCGAGATATTTTAGAGACGCTAGACTAGGTCGCTATACACTAATGTGCTGCCCTTGATATGAAAGCAACCCTATCTAAGCCCCGCTTTGTTAGTTTAACGATGGTGCTCTGCCTGAGTTTACTGGGCTGTGCTCAAGGGGTTGCTCCGCCCGAGGAGGCCGATGCGTCGGGGGCTAGCCCCGAGGTGTCTGAATCGCCGGAGGCGGATGCGCGGGCGGAGTGGGAAGCTCGGCAGCAGCATATTGCTGCTGTGATGGGTAAGCAATCTCGGGCTGAGCTGATTGGGGGCTCCCCCACTAAGGGGTCACCGGACGCCGAGGTGGTGCTATTTAAGTTCTCTGATTTTCAATGCCCCTATTGTGCTGTGGCATCGGCTGATATGAAAACCTTTATGGACGGTCGGGAAGATGTACTTTACGTCTACAAGCACTTTCCCCTCAATAGTATCCATCCCGAGGCGACGCCTGCGGCCAAAGCCACCTGGGCTGCACAGCAGCAGGGGCAGTTTTGGCTCTACCACGATGGCCTGTTTGCCTATCAAGATCGTCTGGGCGAAGACTATTATGCAGAGCTAGCTGAGCAAATTGGGTTAGATGTGGAGCAGTTTAATCGCGATCGCAACAGTGACGAGGCCGCCGCCGCCATTGAAGCCGATCTACAACTGGCACAGGCGCTCGAGCTAGGGGGCACCCCCACCTTTGTGATGAATGATTTGCTCATTCCCGGTGGTGCCCCCCTGGCGCTCTTTGAAGAAGCTGCGGTGAGAATTCGAGCGTATGACGCAGCTCCGTCCGAGGCGCAGTCGCCAGAATAATAGACTAAAAATGAAGTTAAGTAAAAAATCTTCCGGTATATTTTTAGCCTGCCTGAAAGAATTAGCTAAATCAAAACACCTGTAACATTCACCTGAGTACCAGCTGCTTGTGGGCGGCGTTCGTTTCACTTAAGCCAACTCAACTTAGGGTGACCGTGGCTAGTTTGACCTCGGGTGATTTGTTATTACCCAAAAACGTTCATTTTATTTCTGGGTTACCGCGCTCAGGGTCTACTCTGCTGGCGGCTATTTTGGCCCAAAATCCTCGCTTTTGGGCGGGGATGACTGGCCCCGTCGGAAGCCTGACTAACCGTTTGCTCGAAGGCATGAGCCATGATGAAACGGCGGTCTTTATTTCTGCTGAGCAAAAACGAACCCTGTTAATGGGGTTGTTTGCAGCCTACTACCGTGAGCAAATTGAGCAGCAAAAGATTATCTTTGACACCAATCGCCTGTGGTGTAGCAAACTGTCGCTGATCGGCGAACTGTTTCCCAGGGCAAAGGTGATCAGCTGTGTGCGCAATGTTGCCTGGGTGATGGATAGCCTGGAGAGATTATTTCGCAACAATGCGTTTGATATCTCTGGACTGTTTAACAACCGGCAAGAGGCCGCGACTGTTTACAGCCGCACTGAAACGCTGGCTCAGGGAAATCGCCTGGTCGGCTTTGCTTATAACGCGTTGAGAGAAGCTTATTATGCTCCGGACGCGGCGCGGATGCTGCTGGTTGAGTACGATTTGCTAGTGCAACAGCCGCAGGCCACCTTGGCTCTGATCTATCAATTTTTAGAAGAGCCTCACTTTGAGCATGATTTTGAACAGATTGAGTATGACGCGGCTGTGTTTGATCGACAGCTGAGAACCCAGGGCTTACATGCCTTGCGGCCTAAGGTGGAGTTTAAGCCGCGTCAAACCCTGCTGCCGCCTGATTTGTTTGAGAAGTACAGTCAACTCTCTTTTTGGTCAGATCCTAAAAATACGCTGGCCCATGTGATTTGTGCGGCTGCCGATAGAGTTGCCTGACGCGTCTGATCATCTTCTTTCTACCTGTTTTATTTTTACCTGCTTTCACCTTCGTTTCAGAACAGCTTTTTAAGTTTGGAGTGCCTAAACATGGCTATTTTTAATAACGTTGATACGTTTGCTGAGCTGCAAAATGCGATCGCAACCGCCAATACCAACGGTGAAGCTGATTCCATCAACCTGACCGGCAACATTCGCTTAACCGAAGCCTTGCCGATGATCGAAGAAGACGCCATCCTCACCATCAATGGGAGCAATTTTACCCTCAGTGGCGACGCTAACAACAACGGCATGAATGATGAAGGCGATGTGCGGGTTTTATTTATCCGCTCTGGCGGCGTAACTATCAACGACGTAACCCTGACCAATGGTCGTGCCCAGGGTGGCGATGGCGGACAGGGCGGCGGCGGTGGCGGGGCTGGTCTGGGGGGCGCGTTGCTGATCTACGGAGGTGAGGTTATAGCCAACAATGTCACCTTTAGCAACAGCCAGGCCATGGGTGGCAATGGCGGTGACGACGACCCCGATGAAACCGGCGGTGGCGGCGGCGGCGGCCTAGCCGGAGATGGCGGCAATGGCGGCGCTGAACGCGGTGGCGGCGGTGGCGGCGGGGGCCTCACTGGCAATGGCGACAATGGTGGTATCGCTGATTTCTTTTTGAGTGATGGCAATGGCGGTGCTGGTGGTGTGCTTGGCGGCGGCGGCGGCGGGGGTAGCGGCATCGGTGATCCGGGCATCGGTGGCCTCGGTAGTGGCGACGGGGCGGATGGTGCCAGTGGCGATGGCTATGGTACACCCGGCAATGGCGGCAATGGTGGCTTTGGCGGCGGTGCCGGTGGCGGCGGCGGTGGCTACTATGGCGGTGGCGGCGGCAATGGTGGCTTTGGCGGCGGTGGCGGCGGCGGTGCGGATGCCGACGAAGCGTTGGAAAATGGCGGTATCACCTACGGAGGTGGTGACGGCGGCTTTGGCGGCGGCGGCGGGGGCGGCGGTGCCAGCTTCACGGGCGCTGGCGCTGCCCCGACCCCAGGCCCAGGAGGGACTGGCGGAGCCTTTGCGGGCAGCGGTGGCGACGGCATCGCCACCGACAGTACTTCGACTGCCTTCACAGGTGGCGGCGGCGGCGGTGCGGGGTTGGGCGGCGCGATCTTCATCAGAAGTGGAAGTTTGTTGTTGAATGACTCAACCTTGAGTGACAACAGTGCCACCGGGGGCCAGGGTGGCATGAGTGATGGTAACGACGGCAACGATGGCCAGGGTAATGGGGGCGGTCTTTTTAACTATCAAGGCTTTGTCACCCTAAACAACAGCACGGTAGAAGACAACACCGCCACAAATCAGGGCGGTGGCATCTGGAATGGTAATAATCTGGATGTGACTGGCAGCACCCTGGATGACAACACCGCCAGGCTCTTTGGGGGTGGTGTGTATAATGCGGGCACGGGTGACGCCAGTCTCTCAAACACAACCGTCAGTCAAAATAAAACCCTTGAAGTGGCTGGGGGTGGCCTTTTTAACCGGGGTGAATTGTCTGTCTTAGACAGCTTGATTGATAATAATGAGGCGGTCAATGCCGGAGGTGGTATCGAGAATCAGGGTGTGCAAGGCCCTGGTGTGCTCGAGGTGCTGCGCAGTACGATTAGCAACAATGTCTCTGGTTTCGTCGGGGGCGGGGTTTCTAGCTCTTTAGGCACCGTCTCGGTTGTTGAAAGTACCGTCAACAATAACCAATCCGATGACTCAGGCGGCGGCATTAATGCGGTTGGCTCAACCGTAACTGTGGAGAACAGTACGGTGAGTGCTAATACGACTAATGGTGGCGGCGGCGGCATCTACGGTAGCCTTTCTGCACTCACTGTGTTGAGTAGCACCATTGTTGAGAATACGGCGGATGCCGATGCTGACCCCATTACGGGGCTCAACGATGGGGGGGGGATTGCTAGCCTGAGTACGGCCAATATCAAAAATACGATCATTGCCAACAACCTTGACAACAGCAGCTTTGGCAATATTCGCCCCGATGTCTCAGGTAGCTTTGTCAGCGGTGGCTATAACCTGATTGGCGATGGCACGGACAGTGGCGCGTTTACTGCGGCGGGTGATCAGGTAGGCACACCGGCTAGCCCGATTGACCCCATGCTAGGGGCGCTGCAAGACAACGGCGGGCCGACGTTCACCCATGCGTTACTCTCCGGCAGCCCAGCTCTGAATGCAGCTAACCCGGCTGATTTCCCAGCCACCGATCAACGGGGCACAACCCGACCCCAGGGGGCTCAACCGGATATTGGGGCCTATGAAAAGGTGAGCTTCGCTGGCCCTGGCGGCTTGACTATCCGAGGCACAAATCGTCGGGATGTGTTAATCGGTACTGATGGCAACGATACAATTGTGGGTCGTAAGGGGAGCGATCGCATCAATGCGGGGGCCGGGGATGACCTGATTGACGGGGGCCGTGGCCGTGACATGATCACCACAGGTACGGGGATGGATACTATTCTGTTCACAGGTCTGACGGGTCGGGATAAGGTCTTTGATTTTGAAGTGGGTATGGATAAGTTGGATATCTCTGCGCTGGTCTCGATGGAAGATCGTAGCGATCGCATTCGTCTGATCGACATCGACGATCGACGGGGAAGCGGTACCCTGATCCAGGTCGACGCGAAGGGCGACCGATTCAAGTTTAAGAATCTAGTGCTGCTTGCAGGTGTTCAGACCAGTGACATCACTTCGGAGATTTTTATTTTGGGAGAGGCATAACCCACAATCCAGTTGACTGACACAGTTTCTATAGTCATGCCCGTCTCAGTTAATTAAAGCTGGCTAGAGCCGGAGTCAGACGCCAGACGTCAGGCAACCCCTGATCTCTGGCGTCGGCCTTTTGGTGTTAACTACTCTCCAGATAAGACCGTTAATACTGACTTAACCGGACGCTCTACGGTATTGCCCTCGGCATCGAGGCGACCATAGTAAGCCGTCTCCTCAAAGACCATAGACGACGAACTGCCGCCGTCCAGGTTGAGGGCTTTTTCAACCCCCCAGCGCTGCATAAACTGAGCTAACTCTTCCAGGGTCATGCCGGTGCCTGAGCCAGGATTTTGAGCCACCATAAACCACATCACACTACCGTCTGCTTTGAGACCCACAGCGGTGCGGGCATTGCGAGACTCGCTGCCGATAGCGTCGCGGATTAAGGCACCGTCGGCATAGTCGGTAAAGCCCTCAGTATAGGCCGTATTCTCGGGGAGTAACTGGGGGCCAGCCCCGATGGCATCTAACAGGGTGCAATTATCGGGAACGGGGTCAGTGTGCAAGGTGATGTCATAGCGAGATTCCCCCGCGCAGTCATAGCGACGAAATTCGGAACGGTTGAGAATCTGCTCCAGATAGGGGACGAGGTCCGGGTTGCCCATGAGTCGTTCGTTGTCAGCGGGGTCGGCGACGACTTCACCGTTGACCGTTATATGGGAGGTGGTTTGGTCGTTTTGAGGGTCAAAGAATCCGGCGTTAAGGACGGCTACGGCACCTGTTTGTTCTGCAAAATCTTCCACCGTTTGTAGCTGATCGCTGACCGCCACCGACACGGTGTAGCTCTGGGGAATGGTGAGCATGTGAACCGTCGCATTTGCGGCCTCATAAGTCTCTGGCAACAGCTCAGTTGGCAGGGAAAGGAGTTCGGGTTCGGGTTCTACTGATTGGGCGGCTATTTTCATCGCAGACTGGCGTGAGGCCCCCCATTTGGTCAACACCACTAACAGACTGGCGGTGAGTAATCCCCCTTGCAGTACTTTATGACGGCTCATTTATCCAACTGCATTGCGCACACGTTCGCTATAGTCCTGGGTTCGTACCTGACGGAAGCCGACAAAGATAAGTTTACGGACCCAGATGGGTAAATACGATAGCACCATCCCGACTTTTGTTTTTGACGAAGCCGTGCCGATTTCCGAGAGCAGCTGTCGGCCCCGATCAGATTCGCCCTTTTCAATCAGGCGCAGGGCCAGCACCTGTTTGAGCCCTGCCATTTTTGAGAGGCGCTGGCGTTCTAACGCAGGGCGGTCTTTAAAGTCATAGCTGCCGAGGCAAAAGAGTTTGGCAGAGAGAAAGTGAATATCTTGTTTGAGGCTGGTTTGCCCACCGTGAAAGCGATACTCCATCAGTCGTTCGGGGATGAAATAGCCGGTCTTGCCCAGAATCGCCAAACGTACCAACAGGTCAAAGTCTTCGCAGCCGTCGGCCTCAAACCGCATAAAGTCAGCTTCGCTCAGGCAGGCTTTGCGAAACAAGGTGGAGCCTACCTGCAAACTCTGGTGGACAAAGGTTTCACTTAGTAGATCCTCAATCACCCCCTCGCCCAGTCGATCTTTACCCCATTTGGCAGAGTTAGCATCGGTTGCGGCTTCATCCCGCTCATTGCGGGCGTTAATCACCCAGTGATCGGTGCAGACAAAGTCAACATTGGGATTTTCGTCTAACGCCGCCACGGTTTTCTCTAGAAAGGTCGGCGTCACCGCGTCATCATCGTCAAATTTGATGAAATACTCTCCCTGAGCTGCCTCAAACCCGGAACGCATATTGCGGCTGCGTTTAATATTCTTGGGGTGGCGGATGTAGCGAACCCGTGGGTCAGTCCATTGTTTGACGATCTCGGGGGTGTTATCAGGCGAAGCATCATCGCAGATCAACAGCTCAAAGTCACCATAGGTCTGCGCCAGCACACTCTCCACGGCGTAGGGCAAAATGTGGGCGCGGTTGTAAGTGGGTATGCAGATGGAGACTTTGGGCATAGCGGGGAGTTGGGTAGAGGGTAGAGGGTGGTGGGGAATGGGCAAAGGGGACAGGGCGAAGGGGAGATGGGGAGACGCGGGGATGGGAGAGATAGGGAGGGTGAGGAAGAATCTGGAATTTGGGATGGGGGAGATTCAGTAGGGGCAATCCCTTGTGGTTGCCCTGCCCGGATGAATCACCTTTGCTAGCGCCCTTCACCCTCTCGAAGATATCAATCATCAGATTGCCCTGATAGGTCTAAGGGGCCGACATTACAGAAGTTTTAATTTTATTTGATGGCAACGTGGTTTATTGGGCCACCACGGGCTTTGCCTGGGGAATGTAGCTGCGGACAATGCGACCGTAGCTTTTGATTTGGGCGTGGTATGCCTGACTGACGGGGTGGCTCAGGTCTGTGATCGAGTCAATGCCGATGCCGTTGCGGCCCTGGTCTTTGCCGGAGCTGTGGATGTATTTCCCTTCGCCAAGGTAGAGCGCGACGTGGGTAATTCGAGTTTCGTGACCGAAAAAAATTAAATCGCCGGGTTGCAGGTCGGCGCGGTTAATTTTGTGGGCGAAGCTTTCTTGCTGATAGGCATCGCGGGGCAGCTGAATGCCGACGGAGCCGAAGGCGGCTTGCATGAGGCCAGAGCAGTCGTAGTGGGGGGCGACGGTGCCGCCCCAGAGGTATTCATTGGGGGTGGCCATGGCGGCCTGGGTAAAGTGGATCACCTGAGGCAGTTGGGCCTGGATGTCGGTCGCCGGGAGGGGCGTGGCTCGGTAGGGTTGCTGGGCGGGGGAGAGGGTGTCTAGATCTGCGGCCAGCAGCCAGCCGGGGTAGTCGTCTTCGCAGAGGCATACGTGGGCGGCTTCGGCGGTGATTTCAAGGATTTTGAGCTGACGACCAGCGGCGGCTTGGGTGACTAGCCCCTCAGCGGTAGGGGTTTTGTAGAGGTTTAGGGTGCGATCGCACCGATATTCTTTCTCCGGAAAATCAATCAGCGTGGCCTTAAGCGACTCCAGCAAAACCATAGCTATCAAGCCCTTCACGACAGTCAGCCCCGGTTCAATGAGGCATTCTTGGGGCCTTCTTAATGTAAGCCAATGCTGACATGCTTTAAAGAAGTGCCCATTCGATCAGACAATAAAAAATTGTGCAGTAACAAAAACTACTGAATTGGCTATGACAATAACCCTATCTCCTTCGCTACCGGCGGTTGACAATACCTTTCGGGTGTCTTTACCGCCGCTTGAGGTGCCCGAAAGGCGGCTGCTCGGCCCTGGCCCCTCCAACGCTAACCCGGCGGTGGTCGCTGCCATGAATCGGCAACCCATTGGCCACCTCGACCCGGCTTACCTGGACCTGATGGACGAAGTCCAAACCATGCTGCGCTATGCGTGGCAGACGGCCAACCCCATGACACTGCCCATCAGCGGTACCGGATCGGCGGCGATGGAGGCGACTCTGGCAAATGCGGTTGAGCCGGGGGACAAAGTGCTGGTCGGGGTCAACGGCTACTTTGGCCATCGTCTGGTGGATATGGCCAGGCGCTATCGGGCTGAGGTCAGTACGATTAATAAGCCCTGGGGGGAAGTCTTTAGTCTGCCAGAACTGCGCGCTGCCCTGGAGCAGCATCGCCCGCAAATTTTAGCCCTGGTCCATGCCGAAACCTCCACCGGCGCACGTCAGCCGTTGGAGGGGGTGGGTGACCTGTGCCGTGAGTTTGATTGTTTACTGCTGATTGACACCGTCACCAGCCTGGGCGGCGTCCCCATTTTCTTAGACGAATGGAAGGTCGACCTGGCCTATAGCTGTAGCCAAAAGGGGCTGAGCTGCCCGCCGGGCAGTTCTCCTTTTACCATGGGCGAACGGGCGCTGGCGAAACTGGACAAACGCCAAACCAAGGTGGCGAACTGGTATTTGGATATGTCCATGCTGCGCAACTACTGGGGACAGGGTCGGGTCTATCATCACACCGCGCCGGTCAATATGACCTACGCCATCCGTGAGGCGCTGCGCTTGCTGACCGAGGAAGGGCTTGAAAATGCTTGGGCCCGTCATCAATCGACGGCAGAAAAGCTCTGGGACGGCCTCAAAGCGCTTGGCCTAGAGTGCCATGTGCCCCAGGAATATCGTTTGCCGACCCTGACTACGGTGCGGGTGCCTGACGGCATCGATGCCAAAGCGGTCACCACAAAGCTGCTGGTTGACCACAATCTGGAGATTGGCAACGGCTTGGGTGAGCTGGGCGGTAAGGTTTGGCGCATCGGCCTGATGGGCTACAACAGCCGACCTGAGAATGTTGATCAGGTGCTGATTGCCTTGGAGAAAGTGCTGACAGCAATGAGATAAAGCACTCTCTAGACAAGCAGCAATCTTATCCCAGTGAACACTGGCGACCAGGCGTGACTACAAAAAGTCAACCCTGGTCGCCTTATTTGATGTCTCTTACGGCTATCAGGGAATGATTACCTGGAACTCAGTGCCCTGGGAAAGATCGGGTGTACAGATTAATTGGCCACCATGCTTTGCAGTGACGATTTGATGGCTAATCGACAGCCCTAGCCCTGTGCCCTTGCCGATGGGTTTTGTGGTGAAAAATGGATCAAATAACTGAGTTCGGGATAATCAAGTCATCATCCGCATTCAGGATAATGGGCCAGGGATTCCTGA
>JBCBQD010000031.1:0-32898 GCA_039820425.1 Cyanobacteria bacterium J06635_1 | reverse complement strand
GAAGCCCTTTGCTTCTGCTCAGGGCACCTTAAGGCTAGTCATCAGCCCCGTTTTTCTCTGTCACCAATATTCTCAATCAACTGGGTAGTAGCTAATTCCAAGATCACATCTATGAAAACAATTCTCTATCGGCTATCAGGGAAGCACACTACCCAAGATGGCTTTACGCTCATTGAGCTTCTGGTTGTCATTATCATTCTCGGAATTTTAAGTGCGGTTGCCTTACCCTCTTTCCTATCACAGGCTAGCAAAGCAAAGCAAACTGAAGGACGTACTTATATAGGTTCTATGAATCGGGCTCAGCAGGCTTATTACTTGGAAAATAGCCGATTCGCTAACGATATGGAGTTTTTGGGGACTGGTCTCAGAGCTCAGACAACAAACTATGACTATGCTATTGCGAGCAACTCGCCTAATTTAGCTTATGTCGTCAACATTGCAAATCCTAGGCTCACAACCATCAAAGGGTATTATGGTCCAACCAAGATTGGCCCTGATGCGGCTTCTGTGATCGCAACCTTGACAACTTTATGTGAGTCGGAATCACTCGGAACCTTTACAGTAGCCCCCGCTTATAACGACTTTAATCTTGGTGTGAACGGGGTGCCTAAGTGTGCTAGTGGGTTCCGACAGCTTGACTAACCATACCGCTTGGTCGGTGCAGGTTTTGCAATCAAGTTTGTGAAAAGACCTGCTAGCGCTGTTAGCGCTAGCAGGTCTTTTGATTCAAACAAATCTGCTAAATCTGGTTGAGTCTGAATGAGTTATGAGTACTTATTCCAAAAGCCACAGCCCTTGCGGGCGTTCAGTTTAAGCCGGGAAATCCAGGCGGTGTAAGCATCCAGGAGTCAGGAGTCAGGAGCAGGAGGGGACTGGATTCTGACTCCTGACTCCTGACTCCTATCCTTGGGAAATTTCCCGCTTTAAGTTGATAGCCCCCTTGCGTGTTGATAATGAGGCCAATTTTCCGAAAATAACAGTCTGCAATTAAACAGTCTGCAATTAAACAGTCTGCAATTAAAAGTATTTCGCCCATGCAAGCTTAGAAAGCTTCATCTTCATCAACCGGGGGCAGTAGCAAATCACTACTGGCCATTGGGCTTAAAAACTGATCACTCTGGGCCTTTGAAAAATAGGTCACCGGATCTAAAGAGATTGCCCGTCGCAGGTGCTCAATGGCCCAGTCAGGCTGACCTAGGATGGCATAGCATCGGGCTTGGTTATAGAAAGCAAAGGGCAGATCGGGCTCAATCCCTAGAGCCTTGTCATAGGCTTCGATCGCTCCTTCATATTCATCGAGATGCTGCAATGCCCAGGCCAGTGCCAGCCAGCCCTGAGCATTGTAGGCCTGCTGCTTGAGAGAATCTGTAAAACTATCGTAGGCGTCGTGGTAACGCTTGAGATCTAGCAAAACCACGCCCCGTTGATACCAAAATTGAGGCTGCAGCGACTCTAGCTCAACGGCTTGGTCAAAGCTGTCGAGGGCTTCTTCCAGGCGACCTAATTTCTTTAAGACACAGGCTTTGTACTGCCAGGTCCAACCGTTTGCGGGTTTAACCTTGATTGCCTCTGTAAAGGCGTTGAGGGCATCCTCGTAGCGTTTTTTCTGCATCAAAATTTTACCCAGAGTAATCCACACGTCTGCGTCTTCGACCTGGGATTGCAGCGCGTTTTGAAAACTGCTGATGGCTTCATCAAGTTGGTCTACTTTGACCAAGGCCAGGCCTCGGTAGTACCAGATGCGGTAAAAATCAGGACGCAGTTCCAGGGCGCGGTCATAGCCCTCGATCGCGGTTTGATATTGACCCAAACGATGGAAGTTGCGGCTACGGCGGTAGAGGGCCTTGAAGTATTGAGGGTAAAGCTCTAATGCTCGGCTGTAGCAGGCCAAGGCTGACTCAAATCGACTGAGCTTGTCTAAGACAACGCCATAGTTACACCATATCCGAGGTTCGCCAGGGTTTAATTCAACCGTTTTGCGGTAACTCTTGGCAGCCTTATGCAATTGACCTGTACTGGCCAGCAGATAGCTATGGTAGTTCCAGGCTTGATAGTCGTCAGGATTATTTTTTAACATCTGCTCGCAGATATCAATTTCTACTTCATGATATCCACGCTGGTCTTCCCATTGTCCCCTCTGGGGACGCTGTGCTCGAGCCAGGGTAATGTCAATAACTTGACCAAGAACCATAGGTATGACTACTGATTACTGTACAGCTAGTGATAATGCCTTATACAGAGCATACGAATTAGCACCCGGATCAGCCAGGTGAAACCCCTAATTAACCAGGCAAAAATTGTACTAACCTCAGGATTTAATGCTGCATTTAGACTATGTGCGATAGCGCCCTCGCTGGCTGGTCAGTTCGCACTTTCCCAACCTCAATCAGGATTGGGTGTTCATGGACAATGCCGGCGGTTCCCAAATTTTGCAGGCTGGCCTACCTCGTACTCAAGCGTATCTAAATCATGTCTAAACGAATACTAGGGGTGTCCTACGATATCTCTCAGCTGACTTCGCAAAGATTGCAGGTCGTCGCTTACAGGTCGCCGCTCAGACTGCTGCGACTTTGATCGTTTTTGATCGTTGGTCTATACCTCGGACATTACAATACCCTACCGGAATGCAATCGGCTGATTGAGTGTTTGGATGCGGTTCTCTAAAGAACTTTAAAGAGCTGTTTCAAGAGATAGACATCCCTGAAGAACCCTGTGGAAAACCCTGTGGAAAACTAGTCTAGTTAATGTGGAAAACGCTCAAAACAGTTTCCATCAAGTCGCGAATAGTTAGTTCAAATGACCTAGTTCTAAGGCTGGATGCTCTTGATTTCATTGGAGTTAACGATTTCGACGCAATTTAGTAATCTCCATAAATCGGTTTTTTCACAGGGATCCCAAGTTATCCACAGGACTGTATCTAGAGCTACTCAATTACGTCGGCTAAATATGAACTATTTTCAAATCTGTTAGAAGGTTTTCTCGAAAAAACGAGTTTTCAAACCGGATAGGGTTTAGCCGCCATAAATTTGCTGCAACAGACCTTGATCGCTGCCGTTACCCACAATGAGCTGACGCAGCAGGTCATATTGCCATTCGTAAAGGAAGCTTTCTGCGTGGGCTGCAATGTTACGAAGGCGGCTGATCTGATCGATATAGGTAGCGGCTTGTTTGCCCTTGTGGCTAAACCAAGTTGACATTGGATGCTCCCATTGGTCATAAAAGCGCGCTAGCAGTGCGCGGTCTTGAGGCGTCACTTGATGAGTCGCTTTGCTGGTGGAGTAAAGTGCTTTCTCTGAGGTCAGTTTTTGCTGTTGCAAGGCGTCTTTTTTAAAGGCCTTCCACCGCTCTGCTAACAAAGCAGGCATCATTCCCAAGGTGTATTTGTGATGGGGGCCTATCTGCAGTCCACCGATTTCAGCGTCGCCGTTGGTTAGAAGGAAATCATAGAGGTCTTGGAAAAACGTTTGGACGACCTCTCGTTCAATGGCAAAGCTAAGACGAATCCCGGCTTCTGAGTAATCGACAATTTGTGGATCAGCGCCATCGGCCTGGATCAGGTGATAGTTCTTGTAAGCTGCGCACAGGTCTTGCTGGGTCTTTGCCTGAATGCAAAACCAAACGCTGTCCCCCACCGCAGTGCGCACCTGCTGTTTGATTTCTTGAGTATCAGGTAAAGGGACATCCTGACGATGCATCTGGGTTTGCAGCTCGACAATGCGAGCTTCTTGCCCCTGAATAGCGGTTTCCTGGTGTTCCAGGTTGGTTTTCAGGGCTTGAAACTGCTGCTGTTTGTCGGCAGATAGCTGGGAAATTTTATCTTCCAATAGCTGTACCTGCTGCGTTAGGGTTTCGATGTGCCGATTTTTTTCAGCTAGGAGGTCATCTTTTTGGATCAGCAGGTTAGTTTTTTGCTTGATCTCTAAGGCATTGAGCCCAGCTCGCAAGAGGTTGAAGTAATGCGGTTCAGATAAATCAACGGGGTGTGGCTTAGCCCCTGGCAAATGTAAAAAACCCAGCCGCTCGCTGAGATTAACAATCAGCAGATGGCCCTCTGCGTTTTGTACCTTGAGGGCTTGGGTTGTGTTTTTTTGATCAGGGGTGCTATGGGTCAGGGTGCTGACATAGCGGCGCTTGCCATAAAAAAACTCAGCATGGGTTATGGGGGCCGTAATGATGGTGTCATCAGGTGGCTTGTCAGTGGGGGCGACCGAGGGAGCTGCTGAGGTTCCAGGCTCGGGCGTTGATGCGCTAGCATCAATTCCATTGGCCGTATCTGTTGAGCTACCTGTTTTCGAGAACGCTTTAGTTGCCAATGCCTTTGTAGTTTCTGATACCTTGCTGTGGCCAAAGCTAGGCAGCTCAGGCGACCGTGGCAGGCCTGTTGATTTTTGCACCTCATTTACTTTGGCAGGCAAGACATCCACGCTATGGACGAACTCTCCTTTTTCCCCGACTCTCCCAGCCCCCAATTCTGCACTAGCAGGCGAGGTATCTACCCTACGAGATGTTTCTGCCACCTCCGCGTCCCCGCCTATCCCCGCGTCTTCGTGTACCCGCGTCCCCACGTCCTCCCACGCCGACCAGGGCAGAATTCCGTCGCCGAAACCCACTCCCTTTGGCCATCGCACTCCCACCAGCTCTAGCTCTACGGTGCGAGTCCCTCTCCACTCATTGAGTCGCAGCTTATAAGCGATATCCAGTTCTGGGGGAAGGGGGTGATATTCGGCCCAGCGCCATGCGATCGCACGACACTGAGCTGTCCCATTAGCTTGGGTCAGGGTTACCTTGAGGTGCTTACGATCTTTGCCAATGATTCGCTGCTCAACCACCTTGGCACTAGGGGTCCAAAACACCGGGTCGGCATTTTCAATGCCGCAGGGTTGCAGCCGATCGATTTGCTCGTAGAGATCTAGGGTGACATCGGTCAGAGATGCTTGGACATCTATGGTGACCAGTGGTTTCAAATACTCGGGCTGCAGATGCTGGTGGGCGTAGTTGCGCAGTCTTGCCTTAACCTGCCGCAGGTTCCGGGCTGGGAAAGAGAAGCCCCCTGCGGCCCGATGGCCTCCGTATTTGCCCAGCAAGTCATCACAGGCTTGTAGCGCCTCAAAGACATTAAACTCAGGGATGCCTCGGGCTGAACCGCGAATTTCTTTTTTGGTTTTGTCTTCGTAGGTGCCAATAAAAACGGGTACACCATAGCGCTCTACCAGCCGTGAGGCCACAATGCCAATCACGCCGTGGTGCCAGTCGGGTTGCACCACCACCAGGACCCGCTCTTGTTTCAAGTCGAGTTTGCCTTTGGCGTGTTGGTCTTCGCACCATTCGATGGCCTGGGTTTCGATCAGCTCACACATGCGCTGTCGCAGTGAGTTGGCTTCTTCACATTGCATGGCCCGTTGTAGGGCCACCCCGACATCCTCAGTAGTGAGCATGTCAATCACAATTTGGGGGTCAGCGATGCGACCCACTGCGTTGATCCGTGGCCCCAGTCGAAACCCAATGGCCTCAGGTTTGAGGGCCTTTTGTTCTTGACTGAGACCCGCCACCTCGATCAGGGCCTGCACCCCCGGCAGTCTCGATTTGGGCAACAGTTTGAGCCCCCGCCGCACCCAGCGGCGATTGACCCCGGTCAGGGGGGCCAGGTCTGCAATGGTACCCAGGGTAAACAGCTCTAGCAGAGGTCGGGTCAGATCCTGGGTTTTTTGCAAACACTGGGCCAGGCAGACCGCCAAAACATAGGCGACCCCTACCCCGGCAATGCCCCGGTAGGGGGAGGCTTCGGGCAGTAACTTGGGGTTCAGAATGGCGTTGGCCGGGGGCAGTCGCTCTGGCAGGTCGTGGTGATCCGTGACGATGACGGTTAGGCCAAGCTCACGGGCACGGGCAATGGGGGCATAGGCAGCGATGCCGTTATCGACCGTTAAAATTAATCCCACCCCATCGGCGTGAAAGTCCTCAACGATACGCTCGTTGATGCCATATCCTTCTTGCATGCGGCTGGGAATGGCGTAGTTGGCATTGGCTCCCAACAGCTGTAGCGCTCGGATCAAGAGGGCTGTACTGGTCATGCCGTCGGCGTCATAGTCGCCGCAGATGGCAATCTTTTTTTGAGTTGAGATCGCGTTCTCAAGCAGCTCTAAACTCAGCGGCAAATCTGGAAACTCATCCAGGGGGGAAGGTAGCTGCTGAGTTTCAGGATCTAAAAAGAGCCAGGCTTGCTCAGGGGTATGAATGCCTCGGTTAATCAAGACTTGGGCCAACAAGGGCGATAGCTCGGTTGCGGCGGCCATGCGCTGGGCCTGCTGTGCTTGAGCCGGGAAAATCTGCCAGCGCTGCTGCGGTATCTGGTCTCCCCCAGACTGATGGCCACCCGCATCGGTGCTGTCGGACATGACAGCCTGACTGGCGTTGACATCCTGATTTACTAAATCCTGGTTTACCGTAGATGGCTCACTCACTGTTCAGTTAGGCCAATTGATCTGGCCAATAAATTAGGCTAGTTCATTTGAACTCATCATAATCCGAATTATCGGATCATGACGATTGTCATAGCAGCCTACAGCAAAGGGCGCAAATTTGCGCCCTTTGCAAGTGTCTTGATTGGATGATTGACGTAGCTATATAGGCCCAGGGTCTAGTAAATCAGAACCCGACCGTCGTTGACCAAGTGTACGGCTCGATCGCTAAAGGATCCGCTGGGCAGCAGCTCAATTTGTAGGGTATTCACTTCGGGGCGATGCAGCATGACCTTCACGGGTAAATAGTTCTCATCCCAAAAAACCATCGATAGGTCGGGTCCTTGACCCACTTCCACGTTGAGATTGATTTCCCGATTGGGTAACAGCAGGTATGGATTAAAATCCAACACCCGTTCCAGGTTTACCCGCCCCTGGGTATGGTTGACAATTTCGATATTTAAGGGCTGCCCCGGTAAGAACTGAATCTCATCCGATTCGCAACGATAGACACAGTCAACGGCGGCTGCTGGCTGCTGTGCGGTGGTCGCGCCTACGACCATCACAGCCGCGGCGGCTAAGAGCGATAACCGCTTGTACATGGATGTCCCCCACAGAGATATACGGCTTGGCTGAGTATTCCCACTGGGGGAAATACCGCAACAAAGTTTACTTAAAAATCCGTAGTGATCCGGACAATTTTGTAACGTACGATACTCCGAATGTTGTTTGTTTAGGGACGATGGGGGCGGTTATAAACCGCGACGACATATACGAAATCGGCCTGCGCCGATTAGGGAAATGATTGCTAGGTTCAGCCTACGGTAGGTAGATTGAGAATCTGTATGCACCCTTTTCATAGACTAGATATACGACTAGATACACCAAGGGCGTTCCAATCGGCGCAGGCTGATTTTGCATCTACAAGGGCGGTTTCCAAATGCCTGCCCTAGAAAAACCGGTCACGACCCCTCAATGGTTGGATTAATGGCGGCAAATAGGGCGGAATAATCAGCATCCGCCAAGCCCAACGCCAACGCCTTCCCGGCCAGCTGGCTGACGCTCTCAGCCGCGATCGCATCAATGCCTTGAGCTTCTGCTGCCTTGACAAACAAGGCCATGTCTTTGAGTAAATGCTTGGTGGGAAAATTGGGGTTGGCAAAGTTGCGATCGCACATGCGCTGCAGCTTTTTATCAAACGTGGGTGCGTATAAAGCACTTTGCCGCACAATCTCCATAAAGGTTTCCACGTCGATGCCTTCGCTTTGCACCAGGCCAAGGCTCATGGCAAAAGCGGCGGTCAAGCTGCCAATCAGCTGATTCATGGCCAGTTTGACGGCGGCTCCGGCCCCCACCGGGCCAATCAGCGTAGGCTCGGGGCCAAAGCACTGTAGTACTGGTCGCCACCGCTCAAATTGCTCGGGGCTGGCCCCCACCATCAGGATTAAACTGCCAGACTTTGCTTCAGGAATGCTGCCGAGGACCGGGGCCTCCAAAAAGTCTCCCCCGACGGCGGACACTTTTTGGGCAATGGCTTTGCTCTCGGCTGGGGCAATGGTGCTCATTTGAATCACAGTGCGCCCTAAAAGGGCGGCCCTGGCATCGTCGTTAAGCAACGTTTCCTCAATGGCCAGGGCATCTGTGAGCACGATGACGATTGCGTCGGTGGTTGCGATCGCGGCTTGGGGTGACGCTGCTATTTCAATCCCTTCTGATACGAGGGGCTCAAGCTTGGCCTGGGTTCGATTCCAAGCCGTTACCTGATAACCCGCTTTTTGAAGTTGCACCGCCATGGGTGCCCCCATTAAGCCAGTACCCAAAAAGCCGATTTTCATGCCACCTACTGCCTAAAATCACAACCATCCCAATATTGCAATGAAAGCGCCCCATTCCCAAGAGACAGGAATGGGGCGATGGAGACACGACTGTTAGGTAGTTGCCAGATATAGCGGCCAGATATCGGTGTCAGCTTTGGAGACTACAGCAGCTCGATGTTGTCAAACACAAACTCCATGTCGGGCTCATCCTCAGATGTGATGGCACGACGGGTCAAGATGGAGTAGTCGCCGACCTTGCCATATTCATCGGTAAACTCACTGCGGCCTTTTTTTTGCTCACCGGTTTTAGGATCGTGGTAGACCGAGTCATAGGTGTGAGACAGATAGCCGGCTCCTGTGTCGTGGGTGCTAAAGGTGTTGATGGTGACCACCACGCCGTGGATATGGCGGTGCACTAAAACTACCTCATCATTCCGTACCTTGTAATGATCGCCAGCCGATTTACCCTCGACTAAAATCTGCACCGCGCCGGTTTCATCGGTCTCACCAAAGCTGAACTGATTTTTGCCGTGGGTGTCTTCAAACTCACGACGCACTCGGTGAATCGCAACTTCCCACAGCTGCCCCTTAACCATCTTGAGCGCATCCTCATCATCAATCTCAAATACCTCTGCAGAGAGGTCAGGATTGACTCTAGCTTTGCCAGTATAGGTTTGGTCGCCTTTTATGAACGTGACGTCAGTGGTGTAACCCGGAAACTGGCTATCCCAGGTGTAGCGATTTTCGTAAGCGGCGCGAAACAGGTCGCGGGCAGAGGTTTGGACTGCAGTCATGGGCGCTTCCTTGAATCAAGTTCTTTCTCTACTCTAATCAGTTTCGTCAGGTTAGGGTAGCGCTTTGGTCTGACCGGGCATTGGCTGGGCGCAGTTACTCCAGGGGAGAATCCCGCGCACGGGTTTTTCACGAATTTCAATCTGTATAGTTTGGATCCGTAGATAGACATGGGGACCCCAACTTTGCTGGCGCACCCAGCATTCGCGACCGGAGCAATGCTCCAAAATAAAATCAGGCAAATCTATTGGCTGCTGCTTGAGACGAATAAACGTTCCAGGGCGCAAAACGAGTGACGGCATAGGGACCCACCTCCAAAAAAGCTCACCTTAGATTAAATAGTACATATGAACTATTTAATCTGCAAGCCCGGTTCTGCGAGTGCTGCGTCAAGCTTAAAATTTTAGTGAGGTAAGGACACAGAGAGGGGAGGACACGGCGACGCGGAGATCGCTCATAATATGAAGTCGCCGCGTCTCCCCATCGCCGTGTCCCCGCGTCGGTTTTATTAGATGCCTGTACTTCTTATCTACTCGTGGGCATCGCCCCAAAGCTCTGCTAAACGCTGATCGCGACCACAGCCAAAGCGATAAACCCGATAGCGTACCGGGTGGGTTTGATAATAGTTTTGGTGATAGCCTTCGGCGGCATAAAACTCTTGGGCCGGTAAAATCTCCGTCGCTACGGGGTGATCAAACTGCTCAGTCACGGTTTGTTTGGTGGCCTCTGCTAGCTGGTGCTGCTGCTCGTCGTGGTAAAACACAGCGGAGCGGTATTGACTACCTTTGTCGCAAAATTGCCCTCGCTCATCTAGCGGGTCGATATTATGCCAAAAGACCGATAGCAGTTGCTCGTAGCTCACCTGGGCAGGATCGTAGCTAATTTGTACAGACTCCAAGTGCCCGGTTGTTCCTGAGGATACTTCTCCGTAGGTGGGGGTTTCGTCATTACCACCGGTGTAACCAGAGGTTGTAGATATAACACCGTCGAGTTCATCAAAGGGGTGCTCCATGCACCAAAAGCAGCCCCCTGCAAAGGTTGCGATCGCAACTGGAGTATCGATGGCTGGAGTATCAACCGTTGGCGTTGCTAGTTGAGCATAGGCAGGGGGCATCATCCCCCAACTCATGAAAATACCGAGTAGTATACCTAGCAGCGTTGATAATTTCATCGCAATTTTAGAGCCAAGATTACACTGCCTGCGCCGTCACCGTGGGAATCACAACTGTGATCATTAAAAAGACTAACGAGGCCAAAATCATAAAATCCAGATGTTTTTTGAGCATTGAGAGCCCTATCCTTGAAACCCAGCATTCGCCGAGTATTCACCAAATGTTCTAGATTGTCGCAGGTCGTTGACGTTTCGGTAAGGGGGGAAGCGCGACTTAACCGGGGGGGATTACCCTACTGACTGCCCACCCGTGCCTGAGGTCGAGTCACCCAAACCTCGATAGTTTTGCTGGGATCATTGGGATCGGGTATCTGCACAATGGATTCAACCGTAAGGGAGGGCAGCGTAGACAAATTATCGGTGCTGGGTGGGTATGCTAGCTGGGTTCGCTCAAACGGCACAATGCTAGAACTGGCCTCAGGTGCCCGGAGCACCGTGGGCAAGGCCGCATTGAGAAGTGTCTGGGTTCCTTCCGAAAGCTGGGCCAGGGCGCGTTGTGATAGTACGGACTTCATTTGGAAGCCACTACGCTGAGCTGAGAAGCCACTCGAGCTCGGCTGGATCGGTCGATCAGGGGGCTCCTTGACAGCGTTCACTTGAATGATAGGCTCACCACCGTCAACGGGGGCTGTCCCGGACCAAGCTAGGGATTGCTCTGGAGCGCTCGGTGATTTTAACCAGGGTAGACGATGACGGGCCATCGACGCGGCCATCCCAGCCATAAGGGCTAAGGGCACCAGCATAGTCAGGGCACCCGTTCTAAGCCTCAGACGACGTTGGGCTCTGCGGCTAGCCATGACAAAGTCTTGGGCCAGGGTGGATAGCTCTTGCCCATAGTGGGCCATAAAGCCGAGGGCTTCCTGCAGGCGATTGCTGGAGAGTAAATATTCAGGATGCTTGGGCCGTTTTCGCTGTTGCCATTCTTGAGCCAGATTTTCGAGATGGCGCTGATAGCGAAGCACATCGCGTTGGGTATTAATCCATTGACGCAGCATCGGCCAATCTTGAATCAGTGATTGATGGGCTAACTCAATGGTTTCTGCGGGCTCATCGGCGATGTTTGGCGTATTTTTAACCAGCCACAGTTTGACTGCTGATGCTTCGTCCTGCTGAGTTTTCCAGGCGACTGTCGGCAGCGATATGCCTGTTTCAGAAACGGCAGCCTCTGTCTTTGTCTGACCCACCACCACGAGTCTGGCCGTGATTAACTTCTCTAGGGTGTGCTCAATCCGAGCCGCTGAGAATTTTTCGTTGATTAACTCACTCTTATAGGCGCGGCGCTTATTGTCCTCACGGCCATCCCCCAGCTCACACAGGGCCATAAAAATTCGCTCTGCCACCTGTTTCTCATCAGCTGCTAGATTTTCATAGACAGCTGTCGCTCGACTGGTCAGGACATTTTTGATACCCCCTAGACTGATGTAGGCATCAAGGTTAATCAAGGGAGCCCCTGACATAAAAGCGCTTTGCTGTCGTCGTCGCCATAGCTCCAAAAGGGTTTGTTGGAGGAGAGCAAGCTCCCCCGGTGCGCCGGTGAGGTCGAGGGTGAGGGTGTGTAACAAAAGCGGATCAATTTGCAGACCCATCTTTTCAGCTGGTTTTGTAATCACTGCCCGCAGCTGATCATAAGGAATCGGCGTCATCAAGAGCAGGTTGCTATCGATTAAGGAAAGCAGCTCTGGATAGGGGAGTAGACCATCCATCGCATCGGCCCTCACCCCGACGACCAGACCAAAGGACAAACTGGGGTCGCACAGTGCGGCTAGCAAACACCGCACAAATTGTTGGCGTTCCTCTAAGATGTAAGACTGTTCAGTGGGTGTCAAGAGTTCTTCAAACTGGTCAATAACGAGCCAAAACTGCGTCGTTCTCTCGGTGCTCCCGTTGCGCATGAACGTCGCTGCAATCAGCTGAGATAGACCGTTTTCGCTACCTCTCAGAAGCGACTCAGCCTGACTGAGTTGGGCCGCTAAGTCAATCTCCATGGCATCTGCTGACGTAAAGGCAGCGGCCAGATTGCGTAGGGGGTGTTTGCCTGGGGTTAGGAGTCTGATCTGCCAGGCATCACTGCCAGGAATCTGCTTACCTTGTTGCAGTTGATGGATGAGTCCAGCCCTGAGTAAAGAGGTTTTACCGCTGCTGGAGGCTCCGACCACCGCGCAAAAATTGTTACGGCGGACTTTTTCAAGTAAGGTTTGGACTAAATCATCGCGACCAAAGAAATAATCGGCGTGCTTTTCGGTAAAAGGTTCGATGCCGCGATAGGGACAAAACCCATAGGACAGCTGCTTGAGACGTGCCAAGGTCGAGAGGCGCGCCTGCATTTTAGGCGGCTTAAATCCAGCGGTGCGGGTCAGAATCATCTCACCGCCTGAGCATTCAAACAGGGGTTGCTGAACCTCTGACTTAAGCTGATGACTGACCCAGTCGATCAGACTATGATTGCTGATTTGCCCGCTTTCGACCCGGTTTGGGTCGAGCCCTGACAGTAAGGCTTTGGTGAGCACGCTGTGATGGCCGTCGAGGCTTTCGTAGGCGGCTTCATATTCCCGCGAGGCGGCAACGAAGAGTCGGCTGCTCCCTTCTTGTGCGCCGGGGTTAGCTTCCTTAAAATTAAAAATAGAACCACTGTGGCAACAGTCCAGTAAAACCACAACTTGCCTGACCGGGCTGTCTTCGATGAGACGGCGTAGCCAAGACAGCGATATCCCAAAATTACCCACGGCAACATTAGTATCGCTGGTGGCCAGATACCCTTCGCGAATCCCGGCTTCTCGCTGCAAACCATGTCCTGAAAAATAAACCAGGGCTAAACTGGGCGCACTGTTGCCCGGCGGCTTTAGAAGACGAATCAAGGCATCTTCGAGGGCCTGGGTTGTGACCTCTGTACGCTGTCCAATGGCTAAACGCTGGCCCTCGGCAACAACCTCCGGTAGGCGCTGAACTCGGAACTCTCCCTGGTTTTGTAAAACCTGAGCCATGGCCTCTGCATCGGTGGCAGCGGCCCGTAGGCTAGGTAAATTTTGATAGCAGTTGATGCCAACAATAAGTGCATCCCGTGACATAGTAGAACATCCTGAAGGTAATCGAGCCTAAGGCTCGTAAAAAAACATCGAGCCTAGGGCTCGTAAAAAAACATGTAACGAAAGTTGAGTAACGTGGGCTGGGCGAATCGCTCAGCTTTTTTACTGTTATCAAGTAAGGTTGAGTTCAGCAAAGGGCCGTACTGAATTTCGTACTTTTGACCCACCATATACAAATTTCCCGATAGATGAAATGGGGTCAGGGCCCTCACCATATCTATATCAAAGGTGATTGATATAAGTTTTTAGAAGCGCTACTCGATAAATCACGTAGGAAAAGTAAGCACACATCAATTGCGCTTTATCTATTGATTTTTAGGATGCAAGATAATACTGAATTTTCTCAATATTTTTGATCAGTCTTTGCGTATTTGCTCGGGCTTTTAGGATGATGGCCTTGATGAGAAAAAAAGACTTTTTAATAGCTACGCCATCTGGCTGATTTTTGGATTCTTTTTTGCCGTGTTATGACTGATATGTTGCTCTATCCTATCCGTAAACACTGCTATCACGGATAAGTAAGTGTATGAAAATAAATCCTGAAATCCTTTCCTGAAAAGGGCTAAGGCTTTTTGAGATACGCGCAAATGACGGTGAGATATTGTAAAAGCCACGGGTGTCTGTGATTTTTTACGGGCTGTGTTGATAAGAATTAAGGAAGGTTAGGAGAAACCCAATGTGGCCCATGGATGTCATATCCTTTATAGGATGCATCAGTGTTGACACTTATAATTTCATCATCTGCCAAGGTTTAAGCGCGAATATGTTAGTCGTTCTAGAAGCAAAAAAGTTTCACCGTGATTGTGTGAAGCGCCCTGGTACATCGCGAATGATTTATCAAGGGACTTCAATTCGGCGAGGGCCTTCATTTGCGATCTCCCTGTTACAGCAAGCCGAAGAGTTTTGCTGGCACTATTTATCAGGGAGTCGCTGTTTCTTGGTTAAGGACGATACTTTATGTACGGTTTGGATTCAAACTGCAGAAATTATCCATGCCCAACCCTCTGAGAAAACGATCGCCGTTAAACAAATGGCTCCTACCTCTGAACAGGGGGGGCTAGAGCTGTCGTATCGAGGGAGAAAGTACATCAAAAAGCGCCCTGATGCTGCGGCGAATTCTACAGCTCAATTCGCTGTGTCTGAGGCCCCAGGCTCAAGCCAGCCAGCTGCCCTTCGTAAGTATCGCGGCATCAGCTATTAATCAGGGTTTAGTGGCATTGAGCTAGCCTTGAGTCAGGTCGATCAATCTAGGCACAATGGCTGATAATAGGAAACGTCGTGAAAACTTTTAGCCATTATGCCTTTACCGACCAGTTTTACTACCCTCGACGGTACGACCCTTGCTCCTGATGTCTTGGCAAATAAAGTCGTGCTGTTTATCAATGTTGCTAGTCAGTGTGGTCTGACACCTCAATACAGTGGTCTAGTTGAGCTAGATAAGGAATATGGCGATCGCGGTTTAGTTGTTGTGGGTGTGCCTTGCAATCAGTTTGGCAGCCAGGAACCTGGTAGCCCTGACGAAATCAAGCAGTTTACTAAGACCAAGTACGACGTCGACTTTACCCTACTCGAAAAGCAAGATGTGAATGGCGCTGATCGCAGCCCCCTCTATCAATTTTTGGTAGGTGACGGGCCTGACATTGCATGGAACTTTGGCAAGTTTTTGATTGGGCGAAACGGCGAAGTAGTGGCCCGCTTTGAGCCCCAAACGGCTCCTGATGATGCTGACCTGCGTGCCGCTATTGAAAAGGCGCTGGGCTAATCAATGGCTTCGTAGACGCGTTTGGGAATCAAAATTAGCTCGTCGTCGCTGGTTTGTAGTTCTCCAATTCCAAGAAATTCTCCCGTTTCATTCATGACCCGGAGGGGAGTTTGGGATGGGTATTCTCCATGGGTAAACGCGCGTTTTTGCCCCATGCACCAGCGGCGACTCTCTTCTGCGCTGAGAAAAACACCAGGTAACGACCGAAGGGCTTTTCCAGGCGTTATCAGGCACAAGGTCTCAGTTTTCATCTGGGTTTCCACTGTTTCTAAAGTCAGGCTATCGTCCAGGCTAAAGCCGTTGCTTTGGGTCCTCACTAATGAGGCCAGGGTTGCACCTGTGCCTAAGGTTGCTCCTAAATCGCGGGCGATGGAGCGAATATAGGTGCCTGCACCACAGGCGATGTTAAGGGTAATCTCGGGATGTTCGCCAGGTTGCCAGGGGCCAGGTTCAATTTGGTTGATTGTGATGGTGCGGGCTGGAATGTCAGCAGTTTTGCCTTTACGGGCCAGCTCATAGAGTCGTTTGCCCTGTAATCGCACCGCACTGTACATCGGTGGGATTTGTTGCAGGGTGCCGAGAAACTGAGGGAGGGCTGCAACCACTTGGTCGAACTGGAGATGGGCGGCGTTTTTTTGTGTGATAATCTGACCTTCGAGATCATCAGACTCGGTGGTGATGCCAAACCTTACGGTTGCCCGGTAGGCTTTGTCTGAGGGAAGGTATTGTAATAGCCGGGTGGCGCGCCCGATAGCGAGGGGTAAAACGCCTGTGGCTAACGGGTCAAGGGTGCCGCCGTGGCCAACTTTCTTGGTGTTGAGCAGGCGACGAACGCGGGCAACACAGTCGTGGGAGGTCCAGTGGGTGGGTTTCTGGAGATTGAGGAAACCGTCTTTGGGGTTAAAGGTTAAAGCTTCAAAGTTAAACGTTGGAAATGGATTCATGTCGCTCTATTGTGTCGCAGGTCCTATTTCGCCCATTTTTAACTTTGAATTTGTTTAATTCTCCCCTGGCTCACTTGCCCCATCTAGTTGCTCAAATGGTTCTGCTGTATTGGGTTGGGCTGTGGTGTCGGCTTCGGCCAGGCCATCTGCGAGTTGACCTTGTCCCAGTATACTGATCAGACTTAGGGGAATGCTGGGGCGGCTGAGTTGGCGGGCGGCGTTGCTGGTGAGTAATGAGGTGTAATCCGGATTATTGTCCAGGTGAGCTTCAAAAAAAGCCAGGCTCATGGTTTTGATATAGTCTTGGGCTATCTCAGGGGTTGGCCCCAAGATATCTTCGGGAATATCAAAGGCTTCGCTGTCAGTTTCGGTTATGCCAATGGTCGAGAAGTGGGTACCGTTGCGCATCAACAACAAATATTTGTCAGGGGCGGTCAACCAGGTAAAGGGGGTAATCTGCTCAGGGAGAGCAGGGGCTACGGTGTCAATCGTGCCAGCTACAATCATTGTGGGGATTTGGATTTGACTGAGGCTGTCTTCTCCAAACAGGACACTGGCGATGGGGTTGATGGCAAAGGTGGCTTGGATCCGCGGGTCTGATAAGTTACGGGTAGGTATGTCTGGCTCTGCCAAGGTTTCAATCTGACACTGTAGCAACAAAGAAATATTCAACGAAAACGCCTCGGGGGGGCATTGTTCTCCCAGGTCTGTGAAGTTGAGTGGTGCGCCAGCCAGAGCCAGAGAGGTATATGCGCCGAAGGACTGCCCCAGAACGCCAATGCGCTCAAAGTCGATTAAATTTCGGAGTTTGGGGTCTGAGAGCGCTTTGCTCTCCAGGGTGTCTAAGAGCTTTGAAATATTAGCCGGGCGCTTTAGAAATTCATCATTGGGGACAATGTCTGAGGTATCTCCAACCAGTAGGTTGTTAATTTGGGCAGCACTGCTGCCGGGGTGCTCGACGTTGATTACCACAAAGCCATGGGAGGCGAGGTGGCGGGCGAGGTAGGCATAGCTGGTGCGATCGCTACCTAACCCATGGGAGATCACGATGGCAGGTCGGGAAAATAACCGTCCTGGTGAGCTGGGTAGGTAGAGGTCAATAGGCAACTCTAGCTCTTTAGATAGGCGCTCAATGGAGGTGCGCTCAATCTGGTAAGGGCCGGGTTTGGATGCGATCGCAAGCTGCTCTGACATATTTAGCTGGGCCGTTTTGTTCCGCTCAATATCGGCCTGCTGCTCGACCACAGTAAACGCGGTGTTGGCTTTGTAAATAGCGCGATTGACCTCACGGGCAATGGAAATACCTTTAGCAATGTCTACTCGCACTGTGGACCCGGCAAACTGCTTGAGCATATTCAGCAGGGTGAGTCCTTCGACTGGGTCAGCAGCGGATTGGATCAGGGCCCCTCGCAGCGATTGCGACCCATTTAATCGAGCCCCGGTACGCAGAAAATCACCGGCAATATTGAGTAAATAGCCCCCTTGTTGGGTGTATAAAAACCGATCGACAACGACCACATCCACGTTGGCTGCCTCGGTCAAAATACTCCTAAATTGCTCAAGGTCATCTGGGTCAAAGTAGCGGGCATAACCCTTGAGCTCATCGGTGAGACGACCTTCCTTGGCATAGATTTCTAGATCTTCGATATCGATAGAGCGTTCTAGCGCTCCGTAGGAAAAGGTAATCCGCTCGGCTGACCAGCCAGGGAGAGCCGTCAGTAAACTAAAGCCAAATCCTAGGGTTAGTCTTTGGTACCATTGCGCGCTCCTGCTATTGCCCATAGATGTCTAAATTGCTATTTACTTAGCTGTCTCTTTTAATAACGCTAGCAAATCAGCCTCGCTCAGGAGAGTAATGCCAAGTTTTTCTGCCTTTGCACGTTTTGCACCTGCGTCGGCACCTACCACTACAAAGTTTGTTTTGCTACTTACGGAGCCCGTAACTTTACCGCCTGCGGCTTCTATTTGAGTTTTGGCTTCACTGCGGCTCAGGGTGGGGAGGGTCCCTGTCAGGACAAAGGTTTTACCTTTTAGGGGTTGGGGGCGATCGGTAGAGTCTGCTTTTGGCACCGCTGAAAATTGGATACCGACTCGCTGGAGACGGTCAATTAATTGCTGGTTTGCAGAGATGCGGAACCAATCATAGACTGATTGGGCTATTTCTGGGCCAATGCCGTAAACCGATGCGATCGCATCCACCTCAGCACTGGCTAATTGTTCTACCGTCGTAAAATTTTCGGTGAGCAGCTGGGCGTTGACGTTGCCCACATGGCGAATGCCCAAACCATAGAGCACCCGCGACCAGGGCTGTGACTTAGACGCTTGAATGGCCTCAATCAGCTTTTGAGCCAACTGTTGCCCCATCCGCTCTAAGGGCAAAATATCCTCCACGATCAGGGTATACAGGTCAGCGACCGAGCGCACGATGCCTTGATCTACCCATTGGTGAATCCATTTTTCGCCCAGACCTTGAATATCCATGGCATGGCGGCTGGCCCAGTGAATCAGCGCCCCCCTTACAATTGCCGGGCAGGAGGTGTTGATGCAGCGGGTGACGGCTTCGTCTGTAGGGCGTACCAGAGGTTCGCCGCACTCGGGGCAGTGGGTGGGCAGGTGGTAAGGCTGGGCCTCCGCTGGCCGTAGATCGGCAATCACCCGCATCACTTCTGGAATGATTTCTCCAGCTTTGCGCACAATCACCGTATCGCCCAGGTGAATATCTAACTCCGCGATCCGGTCGGCGTTGTGGAGTGTGGCTCGTGAGACCGTGGTGCCCGCGAGTTGCACAGGGTTAAGTTCAGCGACGGGGGTGACGGCTCCGGTGCGGCCAATCTGCACGGTCACGGCTTTGAGAATAGTTGGCACCTCTTCGGCAGGGTATTTGAGGGCAATGGCCCAGCGGGGAAATTTTTGGGTGAATCCCAGCTCAGTTTGCAGATCAAAGTCGTTGAGTTTAACGACGACTCCATCAGTTTGGTAGAGTAGAGCCTCGCGGGCGGTGTCCCAGTAGGTGTAGTAGGCTTCGACTTCCTCTGTTGAGGCGCAGAGTTTGCGGTTAGGGTTGACCTTAAAGCCCAGGGCTTGAAGGGTTTCAAGAGCTTCCCATTGGGATTTTGGATTTTGGATTTTGGATTTTGGAGGGTAGTGGGTAGTGGGTAGTGGGTAGTGGGTAGATGTGTCCCCGCGTCCCCGCGTCCCCGCGTCCCCGCGTTCTTCCCCATCTCCTCCATCTCCGCTTCCTCCTGTCCCCGCGTCTCCGCGTCTTTCTTCCTCGGCCCTATCTACCCCCTCTGCTCCCCTTTCTCCCCTGCTCCCCTGCTCCCCTGCTCCCTCTGGCAAAATTAAGGTATACGCGAAAAAATCTAGGCGGCGGGCGGCGACCACCCGAGAATCTAGCTGCCGCAGGGTTCCGGCGGCGGCATTGCGGGGGTTGGCGAAGCGGGCGTCGCCAGCGGCTTCGCGTTCGGTGTTGATCTGCTCAAAGACGTCGTTGGGGATAAAGGCTTCACCGCGGACTTCGACGATTGGGGGCGGGTTATCGACTTGCAGCCTGAGCGGAATTGAGCGAATGGTTTTAAGGTTTTGGGTGATTTCTTCGCCAGCGATGCCGTCGCCGCGGGTGGCTCCGCGCACCAGAATGCCGTTTTGGTAGGTAAGGGCGATGGCGTTGCCGTCGATTTTGAGTTCGGCGACGGCAGCGGCGGTTTTGATCTCGGGGACAAGGCGCTGCCAGCGGGCTTCCCACTGGCGATATTCGTTGAGGTCAAAGGCGTTTTCAAGGCTGTAGAGGGGAATGTTGTGGCGAACTGATGTGAATTGGGTGGCGGGACGCTCGCCGACGCGCTGAGTGGGGCTATCGGGGGTGATCAGTTCTGGGTATTGGGTTTCGAGGTCTTGGAGTTCGCGGTAGAGGCGGTCGTAGACGGGATCGCTTAGGAAGGGGGCGTCGAGGACGTAGTAGGCGTAACTGGCTTTTTGAAGCTGTGCTCGCAGTTCCTGAGCACGTTGTTTGACCTTAATGGATATGGCGTCTGGCATGGTTTGCCGCCTAAGTTTCTCAATAGTCCTGGATAAACCACATCCGCTTTGAAAACTTGAGTTTTTCCGCTAGGGCAAATGATAGGTCTGGATGTAGACGAGGTTTAGTTTAAACCGCTGGGTTAATTCTTGCAGACGGGAATTTACAGTCTTGATAAAACCAGTGCGTTCTTCAGGGTGTTGATCATATGCAGAAGGGGCTGCGCGGGACTTTCCCTCCAGATGGACGTAATCACGTTATCCCATAGAGCGTTATGGGGTTTCCCTCCCTTTTACTCTGGCTTTAGGTACTGCCTGGGGTCCATGCTCCCCCAGCCCCCCCGAAAGGTCTGTTGGCTGTGTGTTTGGGTAAGGGGCGGTTGGTGGGTTAGAGCATAAATTATCGCTTGGCTCTATTTTGGCAAGATAACAATGACTGCAAAGCCACCTCATGATCTGATTGTCTGTGCTTCGTTGGTGGAAAATCTGATGAATTTGGGGGGGCTGTGCCGGACCTGTGAGGTGTTTGGGGTGGCGCAACTGGTGGTGTCTGATCTGGCTGTTATAGAGGATTGGGCTTTTCGGAAGCTGTCTGCATCGGCCCACCGTTGGCAGGCGATGGCAGCGTGCTCTTTTGATCAGTTGCCGACCTGGCTGGTGGCTCACAAGCAGGCTGGGTATGAGGTTTTGGCCCTGACGGTCGAGTCGTCAGGGCAACTGCTGACCGAGCATCTGTTTTTGCAAAAGACCGTGCTGTTGCTGGGGCGTGAGTTGACGGGGATTCCCTCAGAGCTGATGGCTCTGTGCGATCGCACTGTTGCGATTCCGCAATATGGTCACATTGAATCTTTGAACGTGCATACTGCTGCTGCGATCGCTCTGTATGAATATATTCGTCAGCATGGGGTGAGTGCTTAAGAATTGTGGTCAGTTATAGGCGATGGGCTTTACCCACTACCCACCCCTAATCGAGTGGAATATCCGCGGTTGAAGACGACTCCTCAACGGTTTCGACCGGCTCGTCTGGCAGATCCATGTCGAGGTTGAGTTCTAAAATTTCAGCTTCTTCGACTGGGTTATCGGGCTCTAGGCCCTGGGCTTTGTAGATGCGACGGATCGGCAAATTCGCAATCAGGGCGGTCATCCGCTGGTCAGTTTCCAGGGAAAACTCAAGGCTGTCGAAATCAATTTCGACATAGCGAGAAACCACCTGCAGGATTTCCTGCCGCATTTTTTCTAGGGTTTGGGGATCAAGATCCGATCGATCGTGGGCCAGCACTAGTTTCAACCTCTGCTTAACAGTATCTCGACTAGGCTCACGTGGACCAAATAGCTTATCCAGAAGTTCACTCAGCATGGGTATCGTCATCGCCACTAAGCACCTCCGAATAACTTGCGAATGCGCGTAAAAAAGGTGTCTTGTGGAACACTGAGATCCATGAGAGGCACTTTCTCGCCCTGTAACCGCCTAGCAATATTAGAAAAGGCAACCCCTGCTTTGGATAGATGCTCCTCCAGGATTAAGGGTTCCCCTTTGTTCGTAGATACAACCACCTGTTCGTCATCTGGGATCACACCCAGCAGGGGGATCGAGAGAATATCTTGAACATCTTTGACCGACATCATTTGATCGGCTTCGACCATGGAGGGTTTGAGTCGATTGATAATCAACCGGGCTGCTTTAACGTCGTTAGCCTCGAGTAGCCCAATCACTCGGTCAGCGTCACGCACAGCAGAAATTTCGGGTGTGGTGACGACAATGGCCTCCTTGGCCGCAGAGATGGCATTTCGAAACCCCATTTCAATCCCAGCCGGGCAGTCAATGATAACAAAGTTATAGGCTTTGCTAAGGGCATGCACCAGTTTTTTCATCTGCTCAGGAGTAATCGCTTCTTTAGAACGATTTTGGGCAGCGGGTAGCAGGGCCAGGTTGGGCTGACGCTTGTCTTTAACCAGGGCCTGATCTAAACGGCATTCTCCGGCTAAGACATCAATGGCGGTGTAAACAATCCGATTTTCTAATCCGAGCAGCAAATCGAGGTTTCTCAGACCAAAATCGGCATCGATCACGACCACCCGCTTACCGGCCTGGGCCAGCGCCATACCAAGGTTTGCAGAACAGGTGGTTTTCCCAACACCCCCTTTACCGGAGGTCACGACTATCACACGATTCATAGTAGATGTAGGCGTTCACTAAATAGAGGCGTACTCATAGCGGCGTACTCAAACAGTACTTAACAGCGCTGTGCTGATCAGCAATGTTCTCACGTTGTGGGCTCATTCAGGTAAACATGAGCAAAATCCGACGCGATCGCAATGCAAATGCCGTCAGGGCCAATATAGGCCACCTCTGCTTGATTTTGTTCGGGGGGTTTCTCAGGAGCCCTAGCGACCTTGTCGGCAATGCGCAGCTGGGTAGGCTGCATGTGCAATGCCATAATCCGACTTTTTTGATTGCCGCTAGAACCCGCATGGGCGACCCCCCGCAGACGCCCCCACACAAAAATATCGCCCTCAGCCACAATCGAGCTGCCGGGGTTAGCATCGCCCAAAATGATCACCGAACCCGGATGGCGCACTTCCACCCCAGAGCGCAGGGTCGATTGCAGATAAAGCGGTTCTTCAAGGGTGCGGCCCTCACCGGGGTCTTGCAGATGGGCCAGCATCGTTTGCTGCTCAACCGAGTAGCCTGCGGTTGCAGCGGCGACGGCCGTCTGACGCCGTTTCGTGTAGATGCGCTTAATTTTTAACTGAGCTTCGCTCAAGACCTCGTCGATTTCTTGAATTTGGCGACTGTCTAGCAGCCGATCGCGGGCGATCAGATGGACAGTGGTATTGGGTTCAAAAAATCGTTCGCTGGAGCTGAGCCGATGTCGTAGCTGCTGGCGCAAATCTTCCCAATCAACTGGATTGCGGCTGTTGTCGGGGTCAGGTGGCAACATCAGCAGTAGCCGTCCTCGTTCGCTCTTAAAGCGAACCTGTAAATTGGGGCTCCCTTCCCTTTTCTTGATATCAAGTTCAGGATCTAAGGAGGCAATTTCTGGTTCCACTAAGGCGTCAGGACTTTCCAAATCAGCGGTGTCATCAAGATCTAATTGCTCCACAGAAACTGCGTTTTCTTCATCTGTAGGATTTTCAGCAGATAACGAGTTGAAGTCATTAACCGTTGCCATAGGAAAAGCATCAGAATTCATGCAGTGCTACCCAATTTCATAACTGCCAATTTCATAACTGTTTACATAACAGTTCACAGGTTAGCGCCCCTGCTGCCACTTCACTATAAGTTGAGTCGGCCTAATCCCGACAATACGGATTTCTAAAGATATAAGCGTATACCCAGGATAAAACACTGAATTTTTGCGCAAAAACTCTGAATCTAGAGGGTGTTACCGATGATAAGCAGAGGGTTGAGATACCCTTGAAGCAAGGGTTTAGTTGACATTTGATTTAAACATATACCCTATGTCAAGACGCTAACTCTAGGTAACCCAGATTTCACGTATCAAGAACACTTGAATAAAAAAAACTTGAACTTTCTGTCTAGTTTTGATTAAGCACACTACTGTTTTAGGGGAGGACGTGATGTTGCGCTGGCTTTTTGACATCTTTTGACATCTAAAGCAGCAATCTAGATTTTCCCTGAATGTTGGCGTTTATTTCCCCTTGAGGGGCTCTCCTCCTCTGCCTGCAACAGCCCCCTGCACGCTACCACTTATTGATGTGATTAGAGGTTTTTCAAAACATGCTTAAGAATAGATCGTATGCTTCGCTCGCTTTGGCAGTTGCGATCGCAACTGCCGTCGGTCCCCCGACGCTGTTTAAGCAAGTGCCAGCCCAGGCTCAATTGGTTGCCGCAACGTTTAGCCTGCCTGAGACAGTTCCCGATGGCACTCAGATTAAGATCAGCAGTGGTGCTGACAGTATGACCGTTATCAGTGAAGCGCTCAAACAAAAATTTGAAGGTGATTTTTCAGGCACAGCTGTAGAGGTCAACACCGTCGGCGCTGATGCTGCCATTCAAGATGTTTTGGCTGGCAATGTCGATTTGGCGGCCATCAGCCGACCGCTGACCCCCGAAGAAGAAGCCCAGGGGCTGGTGGCTGAGACGGTTCACCGAGTTAAAATTGCGGTTGTTGTGGGTGCGAATAATGCTTTTAGCGGTACCCTGGCAGGGGATCAGTTTGCGGACATGTTCCGGGGTGAAATTACCGATTGGTCTGAGGTGGGCGGCACAGGTAGCCTGACCTTTGTCGATCGCCCGGATACGAGTGATACTCGAAAAGCATTAGCCGGTTATCCGGTCTTTAAGGCGGGTCCGTTTGAGACGGGCGCTAATGCTAACCAGTTGGAGGAAGATAGCAATACAGCTTTGGCAGAGGCCCTGGGCGATACTGGCATTGGCTACATGCTGGCCTCTGAGCTAGAAGGTGTGTCGGGGATTCGGGTGCTGGAGATGCACAAGACGCTACCGAGCGATCCGCGTTATCCTTTTTCCCAGCCTTTTTCCTATGTCTATAAGGGGGATGCGTCTCCGGCCGTCTCTGCTTTCTTAGGCTACGCCACGGCAGAGCCAGGGCAATCTGCTGTGCAATCGGTGGCGGGGGATGGTTTAGGCAGCGTGTCGGATGTCGTGCAGTCAGCTTCTAATGCCGCCGGTGAGACTGCGGGCGCTGTCGGTGACGCCGCTAACGAAGCTAAGAATGCCGCCGGTGAGACTGCAAGCGCTATCGGTGATGCTGCTAACGAGGCTAAGAATGCCGCAGGGGATGCCTTGAATGATGCTGCCGGGGCTGCGGGCAACGCACTTAATGATGCCACCGGGGCTGCGGGTGATGCTGCGGGCCAGGCGGGCGAAGCGATTGAGCAAACTACGCCTGATGCCGCCGCCGGGGCTGCGGGCAATATTGCTGAGGAGGCCAGCAAGGGCTTTGGTTCTTTACGTTGGCTCTTTTTAATCCCAATTGCGTTGGCTGGTCTGTGGCTATGGCTTTCACGGGGTAAAGCAACCCCTGAGGCCGCTGTGGGGGCAGATGAAGATTTAGACCCGTCCTTGACCGCTGATGGGGTTGGGGGGACTGGGAGCGCTGGTACACCAGGCATATCTAATCTCGGCAAGGCGGTAACCGGTGGCGCTGCTTTAGCGGGTGGGGCTGGGGCAGCCGCGATGGGCATGGCCAATCGCACCAAAAACACTGCTACCAATGCAGCCCAAGGCACCGTGGAGGGCCTGCAAGGAAAGGTTGGTGGTGCCTTGGGGGGCTTGAAAGGTAAAGTCGGTGACCTGCAGGGTAAAGCCAGTGGTGCTATGGGCGACCTGCCAGGCAAGGCTGGCGGTGCCATGGGCGATCTCCAGGGCAAAGTGGGCGACCTGCCAGGCAAGGCTGGTGATGCCGTGAATAAGGTGACCGATTTACCGGCTAAAGGAGGTAACTGGGCGGCAGGGGCGGCGGGTGCCGCTGCCGCGGGTGCTGCCGGTCTGGGCGGCATGGCTGCTAAGGCTCGTCAGAAGGCGACCGAGGGTATTGATAGTGCTCAAAACCTCGCAGGTGATGCTGCCGGGACTGTACAGGAGGGAGTTCAAGGCCGACTACACGGTATGGAAACACCTTTAACCCAGGCCCAAAAGCGGATGGCCGATATGGCTGATCAGGTGTCGGAGGGTAGTCGTAACCTTGCGGATCGTGCCCAGGGTCAGGTTCAAAACCTGCAAGGCAAAGTGGATGGGATCAAGCAACAATCCTCTGATAAAGTGATCAATCTTTATAAAGATGGTACTCAGCAGGTTTCTGATGTTGCCGATGAGATCATTGACACGCCTGAAAGTTAAGTCTGCAGGTATGGCCCTTGTCGCTTATTAAGCATGGCAATTTGCTATGACTTCATGGAGCCAGACCCACGCTAGGTTACACACTCAGCTAAGAGCGTCCGATTTCCTGCTTCCCGATGGCTGTTCGATTTTAATAGCGGTCTCAGGGGGGCAGGATTCGCTTTGTTTAGTCAAACTGCTGATTGATTTACAATCAAAATGGGGTTGGCGTTTAGCAATTGTCCACTGTGACCACCGCTGGCGTCGCGACTCTGCTGCAAACGCTGACCATATTCGAGATTTGGCAGCTCAGTGGCGACTCCCTTGTTTTATAGAAACGGCCTCGACGCCGCCGGTTAGCGAAGCCGCTGCTCGACAGTGGCGCTATCAAATCTTTGAAACCGTTGCCCAGCAGCATGGTTTTACCTACGTCACGACCGGGCATACGGCCACTGATCGGGCTGAAACGCTTTTATACAATCTGCTCCGTGGCAGTGGTCTGGATGGACTTCAGGCGCTCGCCTGGCAGCGCTCATTGAGTCCGACCGCTGATGTTTTGGTGACTCGTCCGCTACTGGGCTTTACTCGTCAGGAAACGGGGAAATTTTGCCAGGAAATGGGGTTGCCTGTGTGGGAAGACAGCACCAATGATGATCTGACCTACCGTCGGAATCGGATTCGCCAGGAGCTGATGCCGTATTTGCGATCGCACTTCAATCCTCAGGTAGAACGCACCCTGGCCCAAACCGCCGAGCTGCTAACCGCAGAGGTTGCCTATCTCGAAGCCCAGACCGATCAGCTCTATGCAGATCTGGTGCAGCGCGATGGGGCGACCTGGCGGATTGAACGGTCCCGGTTTCGCCAGGTATCCCTGGCGCTGCAAAGACGTCTAGCCCGTCGAGTTTTGTTTGAAGTGATGCCAGAAGCCCCGCAGTTTGAGCATGTTGAGAAATTAGTCAAACTGGCGGAGATGCCGAATCGGTCTCAGACCGATCCGTTTCCCGGAGGAATGATTGCACGGGTAGAGGGGGGGGCGCTGGTAGTGGTGGGTAGTGGGGTAGTGGGTAGTAGGTAGAGTTAATCTGATTTTCTTTACCCTCTACCCAATTCTCTTTACCCTCTATCCTTTATCTTTTCTCCCTTACCCTTTCGCCTTTCCCCCTTCGCCCTTCCCCAATTCCTGATAAGATCAACCCGTTCCTTTAGCCTCAACCGCCTTGGGTGTAGAACTTCGCAGCTACGTTTATATCGACCGACTTCAACAGCAGCACGCAGCGTATATTGGTACGGTTTCCATTGGTTTTTTACCCCTTCCAGGCGACGCCTCCCTCTGGGTGGAGATTTCCCCCGGTATTGAAATCAACCGGATTACAGATGTAGCCTTGAAGGCTGCTGTGGTTCGTCCGGGTGTGCAAGTGGTAGAGCGCTTGTACGGGGTTTTAGAAATCCATTCAAATCGACAGGGGGAAGTGCAAGCGGCGGGGCGAGCCATCTTAGGTGCCCTTGGGGTTGACCGGCGTGACTGCTTGAAGCCGCGCATTCTCTCCAGTCAGGTGATTCGCAATTTAGACCCGCACCATGTGCAGCTAATCAACCGGACCCGACGAGGGCAGATGATCCTCGCCGGGCAAACGCTTTATGTACTTGAGGTTGAGCCCGCCGCCTATGCCTCGCTGGCCGCCAATGAGGCGGAGAAAGCCGCCCTGATCAACATCCTACAAATTTCATCGATTGGCAGCTTTGGGCGGCTTTACCTCGGCGGCGAAGAACGTGACATCCTGGCCGCCGCCAGTGCCGTAGAATCTGCCATGGAAAGTGTTCAGGGGCGTGACCAAACCGCTCTGAGATTGGAATAAAAATTGCCGCCGCTCCAAAACAATACAGCATACATAGCGGCAATACTTGATCCACCGTTGCCCAGTAGTGTCCTCCAACGGGCGGCCTCAAGGTATCAGCAGCAAATAGCGGTCTGATGGTGCTCAAACCCAAGCCTCAGGCACTGGCTGCCCAGAGCAAAGCCACATCATATTGGCGTAATGCTGAATCTGCACTCACCAAGGTCATCTCTTCTACCTGGGCTTGTGCAATTAACATCCGGTCAAACGGATCGCGATGATGTAAAGGCAGCGTAGCGACCTGTAAAGCATGAGCATTAGTGATCTGTAGCGATTTAGCGCCGAGCTGAGACATACGAGTTGACACATAGGCTCCAATCGGCTCCGGCAGGGGCAACTTACCGATAGATACCTTAATGCCCATCTCCCAAACGCTAGCCACCGAGAACCAGATTTCGTTCGCCTCATCAGCAATGGTTTCAATCACATCTTCATTTAACCTTTCTGGTTGAGCAAACCACCATAGCCAGCACTGTGTGTCAAGCAGCAGCCTCACTCTGAACCACCCTCAGAACTACCCTCGAACGCTGCCAGGATGTCTTCTGGCAGGGGACTATTAAAGTCGTCTGGGATGGTAAATAGGTTGCGATCTCGTCCCAAACTAGCTCGTCGGTTTAAGGGTTTCTGAAATGGAACCAGTCTCGCAATTGGAACCCCTCGATTTGAGATGATAATTTCTTCCCCACGCTCCACCCGAGATAGCAGCCGTGAGAGATTTGTCTTAGCCTGGTGGATGTTTATCGTTTCCATATACTCAACCTAAGCAAACTTAGTCCGTGGACTTAGTTTAGTTTATAGTCCCCGAAATATCTATCGTCTCTAAGCTTTCACGATCCGCCCCTGAGCAAATATGGCTCCAGCATCACGGCTAGAGACCCCTGGAAAAAACGTATGGCAGAGGGCATCGCCTTTCTACAGCGTAAGGTGACAGAGGAGAACGATGACTAGGACAGTTCAACAATTCGTCATCTTCGGCAAGCAAACTATGGACGACCTGTTTGAAACAACGTGTCCCTGCCCGATCGCCGACATAGCCGACGGGCCATCTCTTTCATATTCGCAAGCTGAACTGACTTTACGGTTTGTCGACTACACCGAGACCCCGAGGAAAGTTGTCTTTGATGACGTCGTATTCTTCACCCTTTCGTCAATCGAGGCAGATTCGCGCGAGCTTTGGGACGACCGAACGTACATCGTTAAAAACTCTTCCTTGATCCAAAGACTCGCCGAGACTGAGGATGTCGAGTCACCTGAAGACTACGCGCATCGAATTATCTGCTTCAATAAAACTGGTGAGTACCTTGAGATCGTCTATCGCAAAATGAACATGGATGCCGCATAACCATCAAGAAGGAGAGTTATGAATCTTGAGGAGTTCCCAGAGGCAGAGTTAATCTTATCTGGACTTGAGGATTACCAAGACTAATCAATCATGGAGATGACTTAACCCATTGCATATTGGCGAATCGCCGTCAGATTTTGGGTCAGGTTGTGACAGATGTGACGCTCGATCAGCGCAATCGGCATGGCCAGCGGCGGCTGCACAATCAGCTCATAGGAAAGTAGGGTGCCTAGCTGACTGCCAATCTCAGCGGGCTGCAAGCGCCAGGTGCCCATAAATTGCTTAAAGTCGCCCTCGACCATCGAAAAACCCAGCTCGCCTGGGAATTTTTCGTGCATATCGAGAATGACACGGGCGCAAAACTTAACGTTGAGGAAACACTGTGCCCCAACCTGCTCCAGACGAATGCCCCCCTCAGGGTGATCAACCCGACGGCTCAGGGTCAGGTTGGGAATAAACTCGGCCAGGCGGTCATAATCAGTCAAGATTTGCCAAACCTGCTCCAGTGTCTGGGGAATCGCAACCGTTGCCATAATTCGCCGTTGGCGAGACTGTAGTTTTTCGGTGGAGATCTGGACGGTACCAGCCTGTGCAGAACCAATACTGACGGGGCTTGACCCGTTGAGGCTGTCAAGCACGGTCTCAGGCGACTCATTTTGGAAGATGTCTTGGGTCACAGGCGTTTCTAAACAGAAAATGCTTAAACGGTTCAGATGATTAAAGACTAGCCCCGCAGTTGTCAGTTAGACGTGAGTATATATCCCTAATATATTAGCTGACTGGCCAGTCCGTATCATACTCTCACAAGTCAAACTGAGCGGTATCGCAGGCTTCTATAAGGGGGCGCTATCAATCGTGTCTTTCGATGGACAGGGCAAGCCCCTCGATCTTCCTTAAAGTGCCCGGTTTTCTCAGGAGAAATACTCCCGAAATACACCTATCTAGGCTGTCAATCGACTCACCGCGTTTCCGCGTTCTCCCCCTTTTTGCGTCCTCAAAAAGCAGCCGAATTGGCTTCAGGCTAACCCAGATATCAGGCTACCCCAGACCCTGGACGACAGACAGTGCCCAGCCGGGTAACTAGATGGAGACTTTAAGGCCGATTTATGGGGTTTTCATAGTCAAGGACATGATTATGTCTGGGCAAGCTCCCTCGCCTGCGAGGCTGAGCGGAACCTGCTATAACCATCAACAGACCTTTACAGAACCCCCTTGAAGACTCTTGGTAGAAAGTATCATGGCTCAGGCTCAGACATCTCAGGTGATTGGCACGGTCAAAGGCCCCGGTGACGACGGCAATCAATATGTGTTTATCACCGCGGATAATCGCCAGGTCAAGATTGGGGAGTTTGTGTTTTATCAGGTGGATATCCCTGGCAAAGCCCAGTCTCTAGAAATCTTGGGTAAAATCTCGGCGCGGCGACTGACAGATCATCTGCCTGATCGCATTTTTGCTGATACCGAAATTAGCCCTGAGACCATTGCCGCCCTGGTGGGGTTTGCCTACCCCAATCCTGAAATCTACGAAGTGGCCGTGGATGTGATTGGCTACTTTCAACCGGCGCTGGGGTTTATCAACCCTCGGATTACGCCGAACCCAGGGGCAAAGGTCTACATCGCCGATGACGAGACGCTCAAGCAGGTGGTGAATAAAAAGCAGCCGGGGGAGGTGGGGTCGGCCCATGTGGGCTCGCTGTTGCTGCGCCCTGGGGGAACGGTGCCGGTGGCTTTGGACGTTAAGGAGTTGGTCAGTACCCATATGGCGATTTTGGCGGGGACGGGCTCGGGTAAGTCTTACACTGCTGGGGTACTGATTGAGGAATTTTTGCAGCCCTATAACCGGGCGGCGGTGCTGATTTTTGACCCCCACGGCGAGTACAGCACCCTGGCTGATATGCGGGGACATTCTGCCTTTAGTGATGACGATGGTTATCGGCCTCGGGTGCAGGTGATTACCCCAGATGAAATCCGTATCCGCATGTCGTCGCTGGACTACTACGATATCTTGACCCTGCTGCCGGAGATGAGCGATCGGCAGCAGGCGATTCTGAATAAAGGCTTTGCCATCCTCAAGCGGCACAAGCGCGGTGAATATCGCTGGGATATGAATGATTTGATTCGAGCGGTGCATGAGGCAGATACCACCACCGATGATGAGGGCAATGAAAAAGTCGGCTCGTCGGCCCCCGCCCTGGAATGGAAGCTCGATCGTCTGGCCCAGTCGCCCTACTTTCACCAAATCAACCACCTGGCCCCCAAGGATCTGTTTGAGCCCGGTCAGGTGACAGTGCTGCAAATGAATGAGATTAGCCAGGAAGAGCAGCAGGTGATCTGCGCAGCGGTGCTCAGGCAGAGCTACCACGCGCGGATCAACACGGCCAAGGACAAAATTGCCGAAGGGGATGAAAACTACCTGCCCTATCCGGTCTTTACCTTGATCGAAGAAGCCCACCGCTTTGCCCCCGCCAAGGAGCCCTCCCGCTGTAAGGCGGTGCTGCGGACCATTTTGAGTGAAGGGCGGAAGTTTGGCCTGGGGGTGGGGCTGATCACCCAGCGCCCTGGCAAGCTGGACTCCGATGTGTTGTCCCAGTGTATGAGCCAGTTTCTGATGCGTATTGTCAATCCGGTGGACCAGGAAAGCCTTAAGTATGGGGTTGAAGCCGCTGGGCGTGACCTGCTCAAGGAACTGCCTGCCCTCACCAAAGGCCAGGTGATCATTTCAGGGGCCTGTGTGAATACCCCAGTGCTGTGTCAGGTTCGCACTCGGATTACCCAGCACGGTGGCGAAACGTTAAATGCGCCCCAAGCTTGGCAAAGCCATTTTCAAAAGCATCGGTTGCGATCGCAGGAAATCCGACGCGCCCCGGTTACGCCCAACCCCACGGCAGAAACGGTAGGTGGGGTCAGTATTGAATAGGGTTGAAGGAGTTCGTTTTTTGGGGCTGGGCGGGGCAGCACACAGGTCAAAACTGAGTCTGCCCTGCTTTTTGCAAGAGCACCTCGCTATTGGTCTGGTATGCCGCAACCCGATCCTGAGCCAGCTGATAGCGGTTATCATCAGCGGACACTTCTGCCATCAGATCCGAAGCCTGCTGCCAGCGGGCGGCTAGCTGCAACCACTCCTCGGGGGTGCTAGCGTTTTGACCCTCAACGGCGGTCTGCTCTGCTAGCCGCACGGCTTTTGCAAAGGCGTCGTAGTCTTCAGGGATAGGCACCTGACCAGCGGGTTGAGAACGGTTGGGTGCACCTGCGGGGGGCTGGCCGGGTGTGGCTGGCTGGTTTGATGGGTTAGCCGGACCGGCGTTGGTAGGAGGGGGCTCCGATGCATTGCCCGTCAGGGGAGCCACTGCAGTTGTGCCATCGGGGACGTCTACCGAGACTGAAAACCGATTTTTTAGAAATAATCCGGTTAGCAGCAGCAGGAGTATGACCGCACCAACCCCACCGAAGATGCCACGCATAAAGGACTTGCGCTGTCTGAGATCTGATTCTGAAACCCCTGATGAGAAAACAGGGCGCGGTTTAGGCGGTTTGAGATCTCGAATGAGTTTCTTAATAAAATGGGGCTGCTTGAGGGTAATCATCTCGGACCACAGCAGATGACGCTCTGGGTCACGGTTGACTTCTTCGAGCCACAGCAGCTGTTGCTCTCGGACAATGCGGCTGTTGATATTAACCTTATAAATGCGCCTTGGGGAGATGGTTTCTAGTAGCTTGCGGATCTTCTCGACCACCGAGGGCTGATCTAGCTGTTCAGGGGTGGGGGCTTCGCACAGCAGTTGCAAAATCCCATCGGCAAACACGGCTCGAG
>JBCBQD010000030.1:0-33044 GCA_039820425.1 Cyanobacteria bacterium J06635_1 | reverse complement strand
GAGTAGGGCATGATGATTGGGTTTGGCTGCACAACGAACACTACCCTCTATTATAAAGATGTCAAATCGGCTCTATAGACTTCCGGAAACCCAGCGGGAAATCTTGGAGGACAAGAGTACAGTATCCCCAGGTCATGAAGTTCAGAGTCTTTAAAATCAGTGTAGCCGTTGCAGCAATCCATTCTCTGGCAGTCCTGAGCCGTCCGACCAACGTGCAGGCCAGCGATACTCGCGACCTTTCTCAACCTGACCGAAATGCATGTGCCACGCTGACTGATGGGCGGCAGCTCCGACAAGGGGATAGTCAAACCTATACATCAATGGACTATGGCAGGGTGGTTGGCGATATACCTGGCTCGGCTGTGAATATCCGCAGTGGTCCTGATCAACGTTCACCCGTCATTGGCGCTGTCAACGTTGGGGATAGCATGAGCGCCTGGGGCGAAGCCATCGATTTTGAATGCCGTCGCTGGTACAAAATCACCATTCCCGATACCAATGCCACTGGCTTCATCCACGGGCGCTACTTTCACCTGACGGGGCTCGAAGGGAGTGCCAACGCTTCTACAGAGCCTGCTTCCATAGAGCCTACTTCAGCTACGTCAGGGGTCTGTTATTTCTTTCGAGAAGAGACCTTAGATCTCATTCAACCCTGCACGATCAGCGCAGGCTACGGGGCCAGTGCCCACTATACCAGCCTGCTTTGGGAGGATGGCATCAGAACGTTTATCACGATGAATAACGACTGCCCAGGTGAAACCCTGGACGCGAATGGATTTTGTAGCTACTCGGTAGATGACAGGGAGGCCGTTGTCCAAGCTCCCGACGTTTTCATGAATATCACCACGATAGAAAACGCAGCCACCGTCTCTTGCTATAGCGTTATCAATACTGGCAACAGTATCTGCTACCGTACCAACTAGCACTACAAATCAGGCAAATTCAATGCAAATCTGGGTAGATGCGGATGCGTGCCCGAATGTCATTAAAGAAATCCTCTATCGGGCCGCAAAGCGGGTACAGATTCACCTAACTTTGGTGGCCAATGCCCCGCTGCAAATCCCGGCATCCCCATACATCGACTCAGTGCAGGTGCGCTCGGGGTTAGATGTGGCAGACACCCATATTGTGCAGCATATGGCAGCAGGCGACCTGGTGATCACCGCCGATATTCCCTTGGCGGCCAACGTGATTGAGAAGGGCGGCTATGCCCTCAACCCCAGGGGTGAGTTTTATAGCGCGGGCAACATCCGAGAGCGGCTATCCATGCGCAATTTTATGGAAAGCCTGCGCAGTAGCGGTGTGGAGACCGGGGGCCCAGCAGCGTTTAGCAGTCGCGATCGCGAAGCCTTTGCCAACCAGTTGGACCGATTTCTCGTCAAGCACAGCCAAAACAAAACACAATAAAACCCCTGAGGCTGACGGACCTCAGGGGTTATGGAAAAACTAAACGCGGTAAGAGCGGCAAAGCCGCTGCAGCAAAGTTCTAAGCTTTTCTGGAGTAATACTCAACGACCAGAAGTTCGTTGATGTTGAGGGCAACCCATTCGCGCTCAATGACGCCCGTGACCTTACCCTCGAGCTTGGCTTTATCAAACTCCAGGTGGGTCGGGACGTTAGCTAACCCAGGAAATTCGAGGTTAGCTTCGGCTAGCTTGCGAGATACTTCTTTGTTGCGTACGCCAATGACATCTCCAGGACGGCACTGGTAGCTAGCAACATCCACCAAACGACCATTGACCGTGACGTGACCATGATTCACAAACTGGCGCGCAGCTGGAATCGTTGGCCCCAAACCTAAACGGAAAACGGTATTGTCTAGCCGCATTTCTAACAATTGCAGGATGACGAGCCCGGTGGACCCCCCTGCCCGACGAGCTTTCTTGACGTAGCGAACCAGCTGACGCTCAGAAACCCCGTAGTTGTAGCGAAGCTTTTGCTTCTCTTCTAGACGAATGCAATATTCAGATTTTTTCTTGCGAGCCTGGCCATGCTGACCGGGCGGATACGCCTTGCGAGCCGTCTTACGGGTGAGCCCCGGCAGATCGCCCAAACGACGTGTCACTCTGAGGCGAGGACCTCTATATCGCGCCATATACGTTTAGTCTCCGATCGGATTAATTCCAGTCCTAGATTATAAACCATAGTCGAGGGAATAGGAAGGGGCGAGTGGGGAAAGGTGGAGGGTGGAGAGTAGAGGGTAGTGAGAATAAGGGACGCGGAGATGGGGGAATGCGAGGACGCAGAGATGGGGAGGATGAGGGAGATGGGGAGGGTAGGGAAGTCTGACTTGAGGAGGGGAGAGGCGACGAAAGGCGAAAGGGGGTATCGGCTGATTGCCTGACACATCTCATCGCCTAGCGGTTGTAGACGCGAAGCGGCTTCTCTACGAGTAACCGCGGCGACAAATGCATTAGCGAAGCCATGCCCCTAGGGCTTTAATCGGCCTGCGCCGATTGGGGAACTCCTAGATATAGCCAGTCCACGCAGGCGGACTTTGTACAGACAGGTGCGGTTTCCAACCGCCCGCCGGATGAACGAAAGATCAACCGTTATAGGAGATGTATCAGGCAGCCAGGGGCATCGGTTATCTGTAGAGGCAATCCCTTATGGTTGTCCAGGACAAAACTGATCGCCAATCACCAATCACCCTCCAAAATCCAAAATCCAAAATTATGCCGCTTACTCAACTAAAATCACCTTCTCAATGGGTGCTGGAGATTTTTGCTTCCTGAAATTCATCGCCTGTTGCAAGAGCTGCCACGCGGCGGGGGATAACACGGCGGGGAAGGCGAGACCCATGGCTTCGGGTAAGCGTTTTTGTTTGAGGGCGACGAGCATCCAGTGGAGGTGCAGATATTGGCGAATGGTTTGGATGTTTGGGGTCTGGCTGCGGTGTTTGGGACTAATGCGATCGCAAATCCGTTCTTTAATCAAAATATTGGTATCAAGGCGGCGCTTGAGGGCAATTTTTTGATCATAGCCGCCGGGCCAGACGGTGCGATAGGTAAGGCATTTATTAATAAATAAAGCATCGCCGTGCTCAGCAACGCGAATCCAGGAGTCGATGTCGTCGCAGCTGGTCATCGCCAGATCCCAGCCACCTGATTTGAGAAAGGCATCGCGGCGGACGGCGACCTGGATGGGGGTGCCAAAGGGCACGACCTCTAGCAGCATGCCGTAGTGGATATCGGCCTGGGGAATGTAAAACACCTGGCCGGGGCCAGTGGGCGATGTGCGGCTGAGTTCTTGACCGTCGGTATCGACCTGGGCGGCCTGGCAAGAGCAGATCACGGCCTCGGGATGCAGTGCGATCGCATTCGCCATTTCCTCAATGCAGTTGGGGGCCAGGTAGTCATCGTCATCTACCAACTTGACCCAGTCACCAGTTGCCACCTCCACCCCAGCGTTGACCGCCCCTGAGTGGTTCAGGTTGGTCGGGTTGCGGCGATAAGTAATTTTATCGCCCAATCCTTCTGCATAGGCTTGGGTGCCATCGGTGGAAGCGTTGTCTACCACAACCACCTCACAGGGCACAGTTTGCGCAAAGGCAGTCTTAACCGCTCGCTTTAAGAGCGACAGGCGGTTATGGGTAGTGATGATAATACTGAATTTTGGGGAGGACATAGAGGCTATTGGTTACTAGTCATTATTATTGGCTTTACGAATTACAAAAGCCTCACCATTAAAACTCTTCTGGTTATCGTCTCAATCGAGATCAAAGCGATTTAACGTTGCAGTTCAGCGGCGGCAAGTAACCTATGATTCCTTGCTATAAGTTCCATTCCGGCGTTACAACGACTTTATGGAAGGACGAGAAACGGAGAACGCGAGGTGTTAGGACGAAGGCGTAATGAACCGTAGATTGGAAATTCCTACAAAATCTTTGATGTTGTGGGTGGCTAGCGGTAAGTCATAGCGTAAAGCTGTTGCCGCAATCCAAGCATCCTGAGGAGAAATCGGTCGTCCCGCACTCTGGCGATCGCTACGAACCTGTGCCCATTCTCGGCAGAGAGGTTGATCGACCGGAATGACGAGGTAATTTGATAGATATTGCTCTAGCTGTGAAAGACGATGATCGCCCCATTGACGTAGAATCGCCCACTGAAACAGTTCGGCGACGGTCATAAATGAAAGTGCCAATTCCTGATCGCTCAAAAGTGGCAGGTAAGGGTCGGCATAGTCACTACCTTTGAAAATGAAAGAGGCGATGTCCGTATCAATTAGGATAAGACTCATGGAATCTCTGCTAGCTCACCTCCTGGCGCTGCTCTCGCAGAAAGGTAAGAAAATCCTCAATCGAGTCTTCTTCCGGCCAAAAGTCAGCAGCAAGATCTTTGAGGCTATGAACGATCGTGGGGGTTTGGGTGGCGCGTAGCTGCTGTAGTGAGAGGCCTTGCCAAAACTGGGTACTGAGTGCTTTGAGGCCGGGTTGAGAATTTGATGCTGAGTCGCATTGGGTGAGGATTTGCAGCAGTTGCTGGCGCTCTGTGGGTGAGAGCGGTTGGATAGCGGCGATCGCGGCTTCGAGTTGTGGGGTCATGGCACGCTTCCATATAGATCTAGTTTTATACTATTTGAACTCAGCAGTGATCGTCCAACGGTTGCTTTTTGGCCCCTAATCGCATGGACAGACAATGCAAAGTCTTCATGCGGATCCAGCTAACGTTTACGATAACCGGGCCGAGAGAAAGCGTTGATGAGCGCAGCGAACGCGCAATGCAATTCGGCTCCGGTTCATCGTTTTGTTCTGTTGCAATGAAGCGTGGGCAATCGCTGCAGACGGTGAATCTCTAAACCGATCGACAGCGGCGGGCCCATAACCGACTGTAGCAAAATGACGTCACGCTGCTGCGAAGGTCTGCCATCAGATGATGACGCCGGTCGGTGCAATCTGGCACGATTCAAATTGTTGTGAATCGTCAAATATTTCTAATATGTAGTCGTTATCAAACTTCAGTCCGAATGACTTAGGCGCATTCACGAACGTCGTAGCTACGGATTTGCCAACTATGCGATGAACTTGGTATGAACCACGATTGGACAGTTCCATTGATCGGTCAATGATCTGCCCACCGGGATCCCGCAATTCCCAGCGGCCTTCGACTGAAATGGTCCCTGATGGGTGAAAGTGAAACTGGATCTGAAACTCACCAATTGCAATTTGAATGCAAGTACCCGTTCGGAAGTGTGAAAGGTCGAGATCGCTCGGAACACCGTGCATGTTTGATTGCGCAATTGGGTAGTCTGCAACAGAAAAATCTTATTAAACCGATAGTTCCGGTTTAATCTACCTTGGAGAGTAGTTAAACCGAAACTTTCCGGATAATATCCGTTTTCAGGGAGTTAAACCGAAACTTTAGTCTATTTTCAGAGCCAAGCATGTCAGTTTTTGCGTGATATTTGTTACATTGCTCGATTCAGTGATAGCAACTACGATGTCACCTCAACCCCTCAACCCAAGTGACTTGAACAGGTTCGAGACGTTTTGCTTCGCAGGCACCTGCCGAGGCGAATGGTTTGACCAGCCACTTATGACTAATACCAAATCCGAATTCAGTAACCCCGATTCAAAATGGATATCCTGGTAAGGGCGATGCGGCTGCAAAGCCTTTCAGGTATTGCTCCGCCTACCGCCCCTCGGTATCGGGGGCAGCCAGCCAGAATTTCGTAAAATGTATATGACAGTCTTACAAAGACGTTAAAGCATCGCCAGTCGTTCTCGGATCAGCTCGGCCTGTTTTTCGGCCTCCGCTAATGAGTCGCGGGCACCTTGAATCACGTCTGCGGGGGCTTTATCGACAAATCCTTTATTCCCTAGACGACCCGTGAGAGATTTGATTTCGCCCTCGGCTTTGCCCAGATCTTTCTCAAGTTTGGCTTTGAGCGCGTCCACATCCACCAGCCCCGTCAGCGGGATCAGCACCTGGACGGTGCCGTAAACCCCAGCAAACATCTGCCGCTGGTCGGTTACCGTTGGGGTCAGCTCAGGCGTTTCTGCCCTTTCTATAGCAGCTTCGCCGCCGCCAGACCAGAGACCAGAGACCTGCTCCCAAAGGCCTTCGACGTTAGTCCACAGGCGGCTACGATTTTCGGCTTTATAGAGATAGCGTCCCCCGTTCCAGACAACATAACTCAGGCCAATTAGCCTGAACACATCCCCCAGCAGGGGGACGACATTAATAGCCTCTAGCAGTTTGGCGCTCAGCGTCAAGGTAAGGCCCGTACCCACCAGCAGTAAGGTAATCGTGGCGGGTGTTTTAGCTACCTGAAAAGCTTTCCCTAGATAGGCTAAAGGTTGCTTGATAAAGGTTTGCATGGCCACAAGACCGTCTGACCAGTCCAGCTCAGGCAGGCCAGACGCTTCCGTTTTTTCCGACTCAATCGACGCGGCCGCCTCTGATACGGTGTAGGTCTCAGCAGGGGCTTTGTCTGACACCGCCGGAGCCAGGCTGGTGCCTTGAATAGTTAGGGTTTCAACCTTGGCGGCGTCCTTGATGTAGGCCTGGGCGGTAGTCAGCACCTGGCTTTCTTTAGCGTTATCAGTTTTGAGAATCGCCTCAATCTTGGCCGAGGGTTTGATGCCTGCCTCAGCCCGCAGATTGCGCACGGTGCGAATCACGCCGATCAGCAGCTCAAAGTCTTTCTCGAGATCGGCGTCAATCAGATTAGCCTCGACCTCTGGATAGGCTTGCAGCGGCAGGTAGCTGTCGGACTGGGTCAGGGTGTGCCACACTTCTTCGGTGATGTGGGGCATAAACGGATGTAGCAGCTTGAGAGTGCCGTCTAGCACATGGGCCAGGGTTTGCTGGGCGGTCTTTTTGGAGGCATCGTCTTCGCCATACAAGCGCGGCTTGACCAGTTCGATGTACCAGTCGCAAAAGTCACCCCAGACAAATTCGTAGAGCACTTTTGCGGCTTCGCCCAGACCATATTTGTCAAGATAATCCCGCGTCTGTCGGATAGTTTGGTGATATCGCGACAAAATCCAGCGGTCGGCCAACTGTAGAGGCGCAGAATTCTGCGCCTCTACAAGGTTTCGCGCCTGCACAATGGGCGACCCCAAATCCGCCGGGGATTGCCCCCCCAGATTCATCATCACGAACCGGGAGGCATTCCACAGTTTGTTGGTGAAATTTCGAGACGCTTCCACCGAGGAGGATTCGTCAGTCTTGCGATTGTAGTCGAGGCGGATGTCTTGACCGGCCCCAGCCACCTCTCGAATCAGGGTGTAGCGCAGGGCATCGGTGCCGTATTTCTCAATCAAAATCAGCGGGTCGATGCCGTTGCCCTTGGACTTCGACATTTTCTGACTTTTTTCATCCCGCACCAGCCCGTGGATGTAGACGGTTTCAAAGGGCATGGTGTCGGTAAAGTGCCCCGCCATCATAGTCATGCGGGCCACCCAAAAGAAAATAATGTCAAAGCCGGTAACCAGGGTGGTGGTGGGATAGTACTTTTTGAAATCCGCTGTGGTCTCATCGGGCCAACCCATCGTTGAGAAGGGCCACAGCCCCGAAGAAAACCAGGTGTCGAGGACATCGGGGTCTTGCTCGAGCTGCACGTCTTCGCCATATTTCTCAATGGCTTTGGCTTTAGCCTCGGCTTCGTTAGTCGCTACCACAAAGGGGGTTTCGTCGGTGATTTCGCCTTTGGTTTCACTGATGGCATACCAGGCGGGGATTTGATGGCCCCACCACAGCTGGCGAGAAATGCACCAGTCTCGGAGGTTAACTAGCCAGTCGCGATACACCTTGGTCCAACGCTCGGGCACAAACTTAGGGGACTGCTTTTGATCTAGAAATTCCAAAGCCTTATCGGCCATCGGGCGAATTTTGACAAACCACTGAGTGGATAGCAGCGGCTCCACCGGCACTTTGCCGCGATCGCTGTAGGGCACAGTGTGGTGATAGTCTTCGATTTTGACTAAAAAACCTTGCTCATCCAGGGCTTTGACGACGGCCTTGCGGGCATCGAAGCGGTCGAGACCGGTGAAGTCCCCCGCGTTCTCATTCATCGACCCGTCTTTGTTCATAATGTTGATCACGGGCAGATCGTGACGCTGGCCCATGGCAAAGTCATTGGGGTCATGGGCGGGGGTGACTTTAACGCAGCCGGTGCCAAACTCGGCATCCACATACTCGTCAGCAATCACGGGGATTTCGCGCCCCATCAGGGGTAGCGTCAGGGTTTTGCCGACCATATCTTGGTAGCGCTCATCGTTAGGGTTCACCGCCACGGCGGTATCGCCCAGCATAGTCTCGGGGCGGGTGGTGGCCACTTCCACATCGCCAGAGCCGTCGGTGAGGGGGTAGCGGAAATGCCAGAGGCTGCCATCCACTTCTTTATTTTCAACCTCCACATCAGAGACGGCGGACTGGCTGGCAGGGCACCAGTTGACCAGATAGTTGCCGCGGTAAATCAGCCCCTCGTCATAGAGCTGGGTAAAGGCCTTCAGCACCGCGTGGGAGAGCCCGTCATCCATGGTGAAGCGTTCCCGACTCCAGTCAGCGGAGACGCCCAGTTTGCGCAGCTGGTTAACGATGGTGCCGCCGGATTCTTCTTTCCACTGCCAGGCGCGGGCCAGGTAATCATCTCGGTCAACGTCTTTGCGGGTTTTGTTTTGCGATCGCAGCTCCTGATCTAAAATCGCACTCACGGCAATGCTGGCGTGGTCGGTCCCCGGTAGCCACAGCGTATTGCGCCCTTTCATCCGGTGATAGCGCACCAGCGTGTCGATCAGAGCCTCCTCAAAGGCATGGCCCATGTGCAAACTGCCCGTCACATTGGGCGGTGGGATCACCACACAGTAAGGATCACCATCCTGAGCAGGGTCGGCCTTAAAGACATGATTTTCCTCCCATTGCTGCTGCCACTTCGATTCGACAGCGGTGGGGTCATATTGGCTTGACAGGTTGGGGGTGGGTGCAGTCATTGCCCAGGTTTAGATACGCTTTCTTACCTAACGATTTTGCCACGGTGCGACAAAAAGGGCACGGCACAGTTAAAATTTCAGGTTGGAATTTCAGGAGGGTTTTCCCTTGTCCAGGATCCTGAGCAACTAAATTTGAACCACATCCAGTTTGAAAACTCGAGTTTTTTCCGTGGGGCAAACGACAGGTCTGGGTGTGGCCATGGTTTAGTGTCTCCCGATTTACCAATGGATCACTTACCATATTGGTACATACACTGATCAATTAAGTGCCCGGATACAGCAATAGTCAGGTTGAAACTGATAGCTAGCATGTCACCCTATTCCGGCTGCCACCCTCAGACTATGGATTTAAAATAGACTGAAGTTCAAACAGACAGGAACTGCATCTGCCCGCCCAAACACACCTAAAGGCTAACCAAGCCGTACCTGGCCCTCAATAACGCAGATTGCAGGATCATGAGAAAAATCACCCTCGCAGACATCCCGGAAGAATATTACGAAACGCAGCCCCTGGCATTTCGGGGAAATATCAGTACCTCCCCCGTCAAAAAGCCTACAGATGTCTCCAAAATACCCCAGCAAATTTGGATCAAAAAACCAGGGGCATGGGGAAAGCTACCGCAAGACTTTGAGGGAGTTACCGTTGATCGCTCCATTGATCAATCGGCAGATTTGTCGGTTGATCTCCCCAAACCAAAGCGAGACAGAGCAGCTATCCTCCACCGACAGGACACCCATGCAAAACGCGGACGCTTAATCGAGCTGGATCAGCCTTTGTTTCACTATCGAGACGATCAGGAGATCAATCGGCTTTACGAGACAACCTTTAATAAGCCGCTGATCAACAGTGAACAAAGCATCCGGGATTTAACACTCAAAATCGAAAATCGGTTGCAAGCAAACGGTTCTGTAGCAACAAACCGAATGCGGGGCAGGTCTCAACAGGTGATCTCGACCGATACCTATAACCATGGGCTCAATGCCGCTGAAAAATGGGTTCAACTCCAGACACACTTGTTGACGAATGAGCAAGTGATTCTAGACCTTGAAACTGGTCACAGTGACGAACTGATTAAATTTGACAATTTGGTTACTCAAGTTCAACAGTATGGTCTGAGCTTAGACCCCAACCAGGTCAGCGAAAAGCGCAAACAGATTGGGCTAAAACTGTTACAGGATAAGACTCATCGCCTTCAGGAAATCATCAACCGTCACACTATTGTCAGTGCCAACTTTACGGTGGAAGATCGCCAGCGACACTATAGACTCGTGCTTAGCTATCCCCTCACCCAGGTTTCTAAAAGAGAGAGCACAATCATTGTTGAGGTGCCCAAACAGGAGATGGAATCAGGCTGGGCGAACTATTATGAGCGCCTGCTGGGGGCCAAGATTCAAGCAAATGTTTTTGGCCCTATCCTGAGCTCAACTCAAATTGGGCAGGGCTATTGGGAAATCATTATCAAACCTATTGTGGTTTATGCAAGCACGACGATCCAGGGCTTCAGATAACACATCTATCTGTTATCTGTTCTAGATTTGGATGCTTAGTGAACCTAAAATAGCCTGAAAAATATCAGATTTTTGTGCCTGAGCCCTTGAAGCTATATTTAATAGCTTGATTGATAACTTTGGCAGAATGGTTTTTGGAGACAGTTTTTGAAACGACTCGTCCTGATATTGCTGATCGGCATAGGGGTGTCAGGGGCAATCGCTTCCCAACTTTGGCTCAAGACCACCCAGATCCGACTTTCACCCTCGGATACCTCAGTGACCTCCCTCGGAATAGCGTCCTGCACCGCCACTGAAAAAATTCTGTTTGAAAAGATTTCACCGGGCACAATTAATTTACCAGCCTTGTTGACCCCGGAAGACCTTAATCATCTTTTCGCCTATCGATTGTATAACGCCCTCGGGGAGGTACCCTGAGAAAGAATATAGCTTCATACCCTCCGAGCCCTTAGGGATTTCGATCAAATCTGGAGCACTCGAAATCCACGGAACCCCCCATGCCTGGTAGCCTCTCAAGGCTCTTTAAAGGCCGACCTCTAGGGAATCATCATCCCCTGTGGTATCTGCTGCAGGCGGCTGCAAAACTTCTTGACGGCGCTGCAGGTAATCCGCCGTTGCTTCGTCAAAATTACGCTGCTGCTGTTCACGATAGTCAGCGTCACTCAGGCCGCCCGCCCGGTTAGCACGATGGATCAGCTCACCAAAATCAACACCGCTACCCGAGAAAACTTCGCCGCTTTGGGCCTCATTGTCATCGTTAAACAGATCGGAGGCACGGTTAGTATTTTGCGCCAGTGCAGCAGGTGCAGCGGCTAAACTCAAGGCAATGCCGAAGCTGGATATCTTATAGAGAAAGCTTTCCATAAACGTAAGTCGCAATATGGCGATTGACGATACTTAGTGTAACAAGTTTGCCCAAAGATGAACCGTAAAGGCTATACCAATTTGGGAATTGGGCAGCAGGGGAGGTAGGGCAGGGGGAGATGGGGAGGATGAGGGAGATGAGGATGGCAAGACGAGGGGAAGGGAGCATCTAAGCGATGCGGCGACCGATCAAAGGTCGGATTACGACCAGGGCTAGACCACAGAAGATGACCAAGATGCTTAGAGAAACACCCATGCTGACATTACCCCATGGAGCCTGCATGACGATGCTGCCCAGGCTCCAGTCGGAGTGCAAATAGACATAGCGAATGGGCTCGATGGCGTAGCTCAGCGGGTTTAGGCTGGCAATCACCTGTAGCCACTTGGGCATAAAGGACAGAGGCACCAGTGCCGTGCTAGCAAAGAGCAACGGCAGGTTTGTGACAAAAATGACCGCAATCAGCTCAATGTGGCCAGGTAAGGCAAAGGCCAGACCCAGGCTCAGGGCCGTCACCCCCAGGGTCAGGGTCAGCACAATCATCACCATCAGCGCTAGACCAGCAGCCCCAGGTAGGCCAGTGCCTAAGAAAGCACTCAGCACTACGATGGCCAGCGTCTGCACCAGGGTCATCGCCGAGATAAACAGGGCCGATGCGATTACGATTGAAAACCGGGACGCCAGCGGGGCCACCAGCAACCGGTTTAAAAAGCCAAATTCGCGATCAAACATCACCGGTAACCCTGCATTGAGGGCACCGCCAAAAGCAGTAAAGACAATGATGCCCGCCCCGATAAACTGACCGTAGCTCACGCTGTCACCGAACAAGCCCTGGGGCACATTCTGAAATAGCGCTCCAAATAAAATTAGCCACATCAGCGGCTGTACAATACCGGCCACCAGGGTCGATGGGCGGCGCTGTAGCTGGATAAACAGCCGCTTAGTCAAAGCGGCTGTTTCTTGTAAAAACTCACCGAAACCTGGGTCTTTAATGTCGCCCTGGTCCACTTTCCACTGCTGAAGCTGGCTATTTTGAATACCGGGATAAGAGCTACTCATGGTTTCTCAGATTTAACGTCTCATATTCTGCTTTTTCATTTCTGCTTTCATATCCCGTTGACCGGCGGCGGCGATTTCGGCATCTAGGAGTGTACGCCCAGTGGCAGCGAGGTAGACGTCATCAAGGCTGGGGCGCGATTGGGCGATGCCAAAGGTGGGCAAATCTGCTGCTTTGAGGGCTTGCTGAACGGTTAGCAAGGCATCTGCGTCTGAGTCAACCACCATATTTAAGGTATTGCCCTGGGCGCTGTTGATGATCACCTCCTGCACAATGGGCAACTTCTCAAGTAAATCTTTGGCCTGGGTCGCCTCGGCATCGGGGGTAAATTCGCGAATGCGCAGGGTAATGCGTTCGCCTCCCACCTTCGTCTTGAGTTCAGAAGGGGTGCCCGCATCAATCACTGTACCCTGGTCGATAATAGCCACCCGGTCAGCCAGGGCATCGACTTCTTCGAGGTAGTGGCTGGTGATCAAAATAGTGGTGCCCGCCTCGCGCAGCTGCCGCAAAAATTTCCAGACGGCGGCGCGGGTTTCAATATCAAGCCCAACGGTGGGCTCGTCTAGTACAAGGACATCGGGCTGATGCAGTAGCCCCGCCGCCAGGTCTAATCGCTTTTTGAGGCCCCCGGAGTAGGTGCCCGTTTTTTGGTCTGCCCAATCCCCGAGTTCCAACAGGCCGATCATCTGATCGATTCTGGTTTTGGCCAGGGGGGTGGGCAGGTGGTAGATTGCCGCCTGTAGCGCTAGCAATTCACGCCCGGTGAGCACCTTATCGAGGGCAACTTCCTGGGCGATGTAGCCGAGACGCTGTCGGGTCTGGCGCGGATCGTCAAGCACCGAGACCCCACAAATCTCGAGGTTGCCGGCATCGGGCAGGGTGAGGGTACATAGGCAACGGATAGTGGTGGTTTTGCCCGCACCGTTAGGGCCAAGCAACCCAAAAATTTCGCCCGGTTCAATCTTGAGCGACACGTCTTTGACCGCCTGGACTTCTCCATAGCGTTTTTGCAGCTCTTCAATTAAAACCGCAGGGGGCATGGATACCTCGTGGCTTCTTGGTACACAACTCAGTTTACCGTTAGTGGGGAGATGGGGAGATGAGTGGGAGCGTGGGTAAGTGGGAGACGGTTAAACGTTTGAAACCAGTAGCACGTTACCGAGCGCAGCGAACTCACCAGCGCAGCGTCCCCATCACCTCAAACAACCATGGCGAAAACAGTGTCAATCTGATTAACCAATGCTTGCAAGGCCTGCCGGGTGATTGGCAGGCTGTCTACAACCATGCCCGCTGAGAGCAACATCATGTAGAAGATGGAGAATTTGAAGGTGCTGCGGGCCAGGTCGCGATCGCACGGACATTGCTTCAGCGCATAGGCTTTATTCAGAAATAATCCACCCAGGAGCAAGGCCACGAGGCCATAGAGCCAACCGCAGGCCTCAGGTGGGCAGACCATCAGCAGCGTTAGGGGCACTAGCAGTAGCGTGTACAACCAGATTTGCTTGGCCGTCTCTTCGTCGCCGACCACCACGGGCAGCATCGGCACATCCACCTTGGCATAGTCATCCTGGATCAACAGCGCCAGTGCCCAAAAGTGAGGGGGTGTCCACACAAAAACAATAGCGAAGAAAATCCAGGCGGCCCAGCCCAACTCTCCGGTCACCGCAGCCCAACCCACCATCGGCGGGATCGCGCCAGCTGCCCCGCCGATGACAATGTTTTGAGGGGAAGAACGCTTCAGCCAGTGGGTGTAAATCCCTACATAGACAGCCAGCCCTGCCATGGCCAACCCAGCTGCCAACAAGTTAGCGAAAACCGCCAGCAGGCTGAAAGACGCAACCCCCAGGACAGCTGCGAAAATCAGCGCATCGCGCACCAGAATTCGACCTGACGGCAGCGGACGATGGCGGGTTCGCTCCATGTCGTAGTCAATGTCACGATCGTAAACGCAGTTGATCACCTGGGCTGAGGCCGCAGCTAACCACCCGCCCAACAGAGTGACTAATACCAGCCAGGGCGATAGCTGCCCCTGGGCAGCTACCCACATACTAGCTGCCGTCTCGATGAGCAGCAGGGGAATAATGCGCGGTTTAGTAAGTTGCCAATAGCTGCGGCAGACCTGACCAAAATTTTCGTGGCGCGGAGCGGTCTTAGTCCATACGGTGGAAGGTTGCATATGTAGCGATTCCGATTGAGTGAATAAATTTTGGTGAGCGGGGAAAGTAATAAGTCGTGGAGCTTAGGCATTCGAGCCGATTAGAGAGCCGATTAGAGGGCTGACTGCATCGCCTTAGCGACATTGTTCTCAGCAGGGTTCTCGGCGGTAGAGGCCTGGCGATGCTCCATGGGAGAGGCTTTGTCGTCGCGCAATGCCAGCCCGGCGAAACAAACCAAGGTACCCAGCAAGGCGGCACCCACAGTTTGGTGACAAACGGTCAGCAGCTCGACCTGCAAATGCAGTCTAAAGGTCGCTATTCCTAGAACAATTTGGAGCACAAGCAACAGACCGGCAACGTTCGCCAGCTTTCTCAACTGCCCATCTAGGGCGGGGGTTCGCCAAACAGTCATCACCAATACCAAGACGGCTAGCGTCGGCGGCACTACCCCAAAAATGTGATAGTTCATGACGTTGCAGAGCTCATTGAGGCCAAAACACTGATGTGCCGCCCAGCGTGAGCCCACAATGCCGCCCAGGATGCTCTGGCTATAAACCAGCACAGCAGCTGCCCCGCCTAGCCAGGGTAAACGACCTGCATTACCGGTAGGGCGATAGGGCATCAGCGCAGTACCGATGATTAGCAGCGTTGTAAAAAACAGCAATGCGGTTCCCAAGTGGGCAGTGACAATGTCGAAGCGTAGCAGCTGAGTCACCGTGAGACCGCCTAAAACGCCCTGAAGAATAATTAACAGCAGCGCTCCAGTTGAGGCCCATGGCAGCCAGTTAGGCAGTGCTCGTCGGAACCAAATGCTCAGCCCCACTAGGCCAATCGCCATTAATCCAATCAAAGAGGCATCCAGGCGGTGAAACCACTCTAAAAACACCTGCAGATTCATCTGCTGGGTGGGCACCAGCTGACCATAGCAAAGGGGCCAGTCGGGGCACGCTAACCCGGCATTCATCACTCGAGTGGCACTGCCCACCGCCATCAGGGCAAGGGTGGCCACGGCCATCTTCCAAACCCATCGACGGATGATTACTTCGGGATTAACCTCCTTTTTTTCGCTATCTGACCGGTCAAGGTAGGAACGCAGGGTGAAATTGCTCATGCCGTTGGAGGTTCTTTAAGGGTTCTGTGGGAGTTCTTTAGCTCCACTATTGGGTCCACTGTAAGAATTTTTTTCTGAAGAGGTGAAAGATGTTTAGAGTTTTTTCGCAATCTCTCGTGGGTAACCCCCGACAAAATATATCCCTTTCACCCATGGGGTATACCTTTACGCAGTTTGTTGCAGAATGTTGCGAAATGTTGCGACAGCGGATCCTACGGTGCAACTCAGAGGACGAAAGCGAGGCGATCCTAAAGAAAATCCTTAAAGACGGAAATCTGGGCCGGAAACTACACCCACCTGCGGGTAATGGCGTTAAGTTGGGAAAAGAAAAATTGTTAGCCGCCTGATTTGATCGATTAGCTAAGGCGCAATCGATTATGGGGCAGGCTCTGCGAGGTTTATTTAGCCGTGAAGATTCCGAGTTCTATTATCACCATGATGCTAGGGATTGTAATTACCCTGGCCAGTCTTTGGTATGGCCAAAATCATGGTTTGATGCCGGTCGCTGCTTCCGCAGAGGCAGAAGAGGTGGATAGCCTATTCAATCTGATGATGACCATTGGTACCGGTCTGTTTTTGCTGGTAGAAGGCGCGCTAATTGTGGCGGTAATTCGCTTTCGTCGTCGCCAAGGAGATACTGAGGATGGTCCCCATATCGAAGGCAATATTCCGCTGGAGATTCTTTGGACAGCGTTGCCGGCCATTATCGTGTTGGGTCTAGCTCTTTACAGCTTCGATATCTATACCCGCATGGGTGGCCTCAACCTGATGGCGCATAACCACAGTGAGTCACTGGTACAGCTCGCCTATGCTAGCCCCGGTGATAAAGTCTCTAGCTATCCGATGGTAGCGGCCTCGGGTTTGGGGACTCCCCCGGTGGACGAGATGGGCGCTCAAGAGGGTGCCCCGGATGTCACTATTGATGTCCTGGCGATGCAGTATGCCTTTGTGATGACTTACCCAGATACGGGCATCGTAGACGGTGCCGTCCACATTCCCGTGAATAAGCTGGTCAAGCTCAACCTCAACGCCCAGGATGTAATTCACGCTTTCTGGCTACCCGAGTTTCGCATCAAGCAAGACATGATCCCAGGAGAAGAGACCTCCCTTGTTTTTAAGGCTACCCGAGAGGGCACTTACCCGGTGGTCTGCGCAGAACTCTGTGGGGCCTATCACGGCGGGATGCGCGCTCAGTTAATTGTTCACTCCCTTGAGGACTATGAAGAATGGGTCCAGGGTCGGATTGCCCAGGGCGCAACTGACCAGTCGACCGCGATCGCAGCCGCTACCCGAGCGGCAGAAACAGATCCTGAGTATTTAGCTCACTTTGTTGAACCCATGCAGCTTGAGATACAGACTGAGCAACTGCCTCAGCACCCTGCTCAGCCACAGTCTGAGATCGCATTTAGCCCTGCATAGCGACTTGTCTTTTTCATACCCTCTTTGGTTTCACAGTCTTTGAGTTTCACTGTCCTTAGTTTCACATTGTCTTTAGAATTCGCATGGCACAAGCAGAATTAGCAAGAGCACCGGAACCATCTCCCGCTCAGCCCCTGTTAGGCAACGAGCGTAAGTGGACAGACTATTTCACCTTTTGTACAGACCACAAGGTGATCGGCATTCAATATCTGGTGACCTCTTTTGTGTTTTATCTGATTGGTGGCGGCCTGGCGACGGTGATTCGCACAGAGCTGGCGACCCCTAATCCTGATTTCATCACCCCTGAAACCTACAACGGGGTGCTGACCCTCCACGGCACAATTATGTTGTTTTTGTGGATTGTGCCAGCGGGGGCAGGGTTAGCTAACTATTTGATCCCGTTGATGATTGGGGCCAAGGATATGGCCTTTCCGAGGGTGAATGCGATCGCATTTTGGCTGATCCCCCCCTCCGGCATCCTGCTGGTTGCCAGCTTCTTTTTCGAGCCGCCCCAGGCCGGTTGGACCTCCTATCCCCCCCTGAGCATCTCCACTGGCCTGTTGGGTCAAGGCATCTGGATTTTCAGCATCCTGGTGGGTGGGACCGCTTCAATCTTGGGGGCACTCAACTTTTTGGTCACCATTTTAAAGATGCGCGTGCCCAGCATGCCTCTGCTGAAGATGCCGCTGTTTTGCTGGGCCATGATTGCTACGTCACTGCTGATTTTGATCAGCACCCCGGTCCTGGCTGGCGCACTTATCCTACTAATGTTTGACCTGGTGGCAGGCACCGCCTTCTTCAATCCTACGGGCGGCGGTAATCCGGTGGTCTATCAGCACATGTTTTGGTTCTACTCGCACCCGGCGGTCTACATCTTTGTACTGCCTTTGTTCGGGGCGATTTCCGATGTGCTTCCCGTGCATGCCCGCAAGCCGATTTTTGGCTACCGTGCCATTGCCTACTCCAGTCTGGTGATCAGCTTTTTGGGGCTAATTGTCTGGGCACACCACATGTTCACCAGCGGCACCCCGCCCTGGCTGCGCATGTTTTTCATGATTACCACCATGGCCATTGCCGTCCCTACTGGCATCAAAGTCTTCGGCTGGACGGCGACCCTCTGGCGAGGCAAAATCGCTTACACCAGCGCCATGCTGTTTGCCATTGGCTTTATCGCCATCTTTGTGATCGGCGGCATCAGCGGCGTCATGCTGGCAGCGGTCCCCTTCGACATCCACGTCCACGACACCTATTTTGTGGTGGCCCATTTCCACTATGTCTTGTTCGGCGCATCCATCTTCGGGATTTACATGTCGCTTTACCATTGGTTCCCTAAGATGACAGGCCGGATGTTAAATGAGTTTTGGGGCAAAGTTCACTTCGTCCTGACCTTCGTTGGCATGAACCTCACCTTCATGCCTATGCATCAGCTTGGATTGCAAGGCATGAACCGTCGGGTTGCCCTTTACGACCCACAATTTACGGATCTGAATGTCCTGGCCACCATCGGCGCATATCTGATGGCCGTCTCGACGGTGCCCTTTATCATCAATGCCATCTGGAGTTGGGGCTGGGGCGAAAAAGCCCCCACTAACCCCTGGCGTGCCCTCACCCTGGAGTGGCAGACCCTATCGCCCCCGGCCCACGAAAACTTTGAAGGTGTTCCTGTCATCAAGACCGGCCCCTATGACTACGGCCTGGGCTACATTCCTGAAACAGATGATGAAGACATCTATGAGGAAGCGATTGCGGCTGCCGCCGCCCATGCCCATTAATCCTAAATCGACGCTTAAACTATGCAAGGCTCCGCCATCAACCTGAACGAAACCATCGCAGTCTCCCAGGACGCCCACGGCCATGGCCATGAAGAACATCCCGATCTGCGGATGTTTGGCGTACTCGTCTTCCTCTGTGCAGAAAGCATGATCTTTCTGGGGTTATTTATCGCCTACCTCAGCTTTCGGCTGATGGCCCCCGCCTGGCCCCCAGAGGGCACCCCCGAGTTAGAGATTTTGCTGCCGGGTATCAATACGATCATCCTGATCTCCAGCAGTTTTGTGATCCATAAGGCCGATACCGCCATCAAAAAAGATGACGTCAGCGGCATGCAGCTCTGGTTTGCCATCACCGCGGTGATGGGGGCTATTTTCCTGGGCGGTCAGGTTTACGAGTATTTAAATTTAGAATTTGGCCTGACCACCAACCTCTTTGCCAGCACCTTCTACGTCCTCACCGCCTTCCACGGACTACACGTACTGCTGGGGCTATTGATGATGGTGGCGGTGCTGTTTCGCTCTCGAGCAGTGGGTCACTATTCCCACGAAAGCCACTTCGGCATTGAGGCGGTCGAGCTGTACTGGCACTTTGTCGATGTGATCTGGATTATCTTGTTTGCGCTGCTGTATTTATGGCGATAGGTGTCAGAAACCGGGCTGGGGTAAACAATGGCCGCGTCAGTAGCGGTTTTTGAAGCAATTTCTGAAGCGATTTCTGATAGAGGCGTTGCAACCATTGAGTTTAGGAGCTTGCGATAGCTCTATCCTATCGCATCCGCTGAGTGCGCCCTGGCGTGATCCCATAGTGACAACTATCACAGCACATTCACAGACACTCTCAGGTGCGCATCACGGGCAACTCAGATTACCCTGTCATTCTTGTACTCAAGAAAGCAAAGCCTACTCGCTTTGCACACTTCACACCTTTACAAGGAGACAGATTATGAAACGCCCTCTCTTATCTGCATTAGCTTTAACGTTAGCCCTGGGTGCGCTTTCTCCCTCGGCCCAAGCCTTCGAACCAGAAATCGCTTCTCAAACCGCTTCATTAGAAACTTTGGATCTCAGCGACACCAAAACCATTAACCCGAGTCTCGAAGACAACGATCGGAGCAAAAACTTCCACCATTTTCGCCGTCGCCGTCGTTTCCGCCGGGGTTTTGGTCGTCGTCGTTTTCGTCGCTTTCGTCATCATTAATTTGAAGACGTCGAATCGAAGCAATTTCCTAACCTGATTATCCAACACTAATAGCGGGGGCTAGCTAAATGCTGAGCCCCCGTTGTCCATTTAAGTTATCCATTCAATATGATGTAATGTGATCGTTACAATGATTGCGCGTCTCTATGCTGGTGCCGCTAACCCGAGAAAAATTTGATGAGCTGGTGCCGAAAATCGCCACGGTGGAGCAATACCGTTATACCTGGGGCAAGCCGTCGGACTTTTTGCGCCGCATTTTAATTTCGGGTGTGGGCATGGCGGCAGTCTTCTTCCTGCGCATCTTTGGCGAGATATTTGACCCCGTTGTGTTTGTCGGGGCAGCCTTGATTGGCACCTATTGGTTTTGGGCACCTGTTTTCCAGGCGAGTCGTCGCAATAACGAAATGCGACGCAGCTCATTTGGCGGATTTTGGCGCGGGCGGGTGCTCGATCTGTACATTACCGATGATGTTGTCAGCGCTAACGAAACCGTTAATCAACGGGGTGAATTGGTGATCGTTGAAAACCGAGAAAAGCAAATTAATCTGGAAGTCGGCGACAACAGTGGCTTTTACACAACACTGCGGGTGCCGCTGAGAAAGGATTATCGCTTGATCCGACGAGGCGATCCGGCAGAGATGATTGTGACCTCTAATCGGGATGACCTCAGCCGCATCATTACCGTCTCCGACATTTATATTCCCGATGCGAAGGTTTGGGTCAGCGATTATCCTTACTTGCGCAAAGATAGCTTTCAAGAAGTACGGCGACAGATCCAACGGCAAATTCGGCAGCGTCAGCAAGACCGCTACGAGCCCCCAGCAGAAACCCGGTGGGAATAGCCCCCTAAAGAATAGGCAACGCCATGCGCACCGATCGGTTCTTGTATCTGGTTTTGACCGTTGTCTTCATTGCACTGCTCTATAACCTCAATAGCTGGCCCATTTTAGAAGGCACCGAAGCCCAATACGTCGAAATCAGTCGTGAGATGCTACGTTCTGGCGACTACCTCCGACCGCGTCTGTTGTGGATTGATACCTATGATCATCCCCCCCTGACCTACTGGCTAACGGCTTTGGGGATCAGGCTTTGGGGCATCAATCCCTTTGGGGCCCGTTTTTTTGGACAGGTGGCACTGGTGGTGCAGGGGGGGCTGGTCTATCACATTGCCCTGCGGCTATTGGGGTCACGACAGGTGGCGCTGTTTGCGGGACTGATTTATCCAACCCTGCCCCTGGTGCTGCTCGGGTCACGACAGGTATCGCCCGCCCTATTTTTAACGGTCTTTGAGCTAGGGGCGGTGTATAGCCTGCTGGTTTACCACCTTGAGAAACGGTGGTGGGCGCTTTACAGTCTGGCCCTCTGTCTGGGGTTGGGCTTTTTAACAGATGGGTTTCAGATTTTTGTCTTACCGGCGTCGTTTGTTGTGTATTTGTTGATTTTTGGCCAGGGTAATCGTCAAATTCATCTCAACCATGCGGCCTTGGCAGGGGGCATCTTTTTCCTACTGGGGGGCTTTTGGTACTTATATCTAGCCGCCCAGCATGACAACTTTATTAGCTACTTTTGGCAGACCTACTGGTATCAGCCCATTGCTCAGCCCGCTCTGTTATCCACCCGCTGGTGGCAGTTTCCCCTGGCGTTGATGGCAGGTAGCCTGCCCTGGATAGGTATCTTAGTGACTAGTTTATTGCGACGCAACTTTGGCCTTTGGGATAACCCCATCATCATTCAGGTGGCGCTGTTTTGGCTGCTGCTGCCGTCGGTGGCGTTGGCCCTGGGGGCTCGGCCCATCCTGGCGCTGATGTCGGTGTTTGCCGGGTTTGCAATTATTTTGGGCTACCTGAGTCATCTGTTCTCAGGGATTGAAATGCGTCGCTACGGCATTTTATTTTTGCAGCTGTATTTGACAGCGGGGCTATTGGCCCTGGGGGTACCGTTGTTTTCTCAGCTCCTGGGAGAGCGGCTACAACTCTCTTGGCCGATGGCGGTAACGGCCCTGGGGATGCTCAGTCTAAATGTTCTATTATTCACGCTGATCAAAGCAGGGGTGCGCTTTCGGCTAGTGGCGATGGCGTTGGTGTCGTCGTTGTTGCTGACGGTGTATAGCGGTTACTTTATGGCGGCCAATCCATTTTGGGTCGAGACGACTCAGCCGCTGGCTCAGATGATCAAAAAACGACAGCTTCAGGATCTGCCGGTACTCGTGTATAACGAAACGCTGCCGTCCCTGGCGTTTAACCTGGATCGCGACTTGATTACCATCAATGGGGGAGACATTAATCCCGATGTGCAATTCCAAACCCGAAACGCCTGGCGCGACCATTGGATTCAGTTGGGAGAGCTTGACTCGGCCCGATACCTACGCCGCAAAATCAGCAGCCCCTCAGTCTTAATCGTCTCTGGAGGGCTTCCTCTGCAGCTGAGTTGGATTGAGACAAATTATACCCGGTCAGAACAGGTGGGTCGATGGACAATGTTTTATCGCCCCCGGTAGGGGCGCAGTGACCGGTAGGGGCGTGGTGACCGCGCCCCTACGTCAAATGGGTTTTACGCCATTGGGCGTCTTGTTTGCGATCGCACCCCACCTCCAGCAACCGCACACCGCTATCTGGCAATGCCTTCACACAATCCATAAACTGCCCCCAATCCTGGATTCGAACATAGCTCACCCCATAGGCTTTGCACAACGTTTCAATATTCACCGACTGGGGCATTGCGAAATACGTCTCAAAGGGGGGTTCAAATTGGGCAATGGGCAACATTTCAAAAATGCCGCCGCCCTGGTTGTTGATCACCACAATCGTAAGATGCCCTCGAAGGTGAGGAAGCGTCAAAAACCCATTCGTGTCATGAAAAAAGGCCAGATCCCCCGTCAGGAGAACGCTGCTACGGTTACCGTGGGCCACCCCCATTGCTGTCGAAAGCGTGCCATCAATGCCATTAGCGCCTCGGCTAAAGTAAGGCCGATAACGCCGATCGGTCGGTTGCCAAAACGACTCTACATCGCGGACGGGCATGCTGTTGGCGATAAAGATAGGGGTTTCAGGCGGAAGGTATTGAGAGAGTAGCCAGGCGGCTTTGCCTTCGAAGGGGTGAGCGGTGGTGGTGAGGGTTTGGGTGAGGTGGGTGAGGTGGGTTTGGTTGAGAAGGGGGAAGGGGGAAGGGGGAAGAGGGGATGGGGGAAGAGGAGATGGGGGAGATGGGGGAGATGGGGCAGTCTCTTGTGGTTGCCCTGGGTTTTGGGCATTGGGAAATTGGGTAGATGTCTCGCCTGCCTGCTCTAAGGAGGGCTCTGGAATAGCTTGAGCCAGAGATTCAATCGTCGTGAGTAGCTGATTAACTGGGCCATGAAGAGGGTCGAGGTTGGTGGGATAGGGATCAACGATCCAACGTGGCGGCTGGATTGTCGCTAGCCACTGACGCAGGGATTTGCTCGTAGGCAGGGGGCCGAGTTGGATCACGCAGTCGGGGACAGGCAGCTGCTCTGGGTTACGTAGCAGACTGTCGTAGGTGGTAATCAGATTAGGGTTGAGATAGGCGTAGTTGCGCAGGGGGGAGAGGGCCTCGGCCAACACTGGCCAACCCAGATAAGTCGAAAGACAGCTGATGGCCTGACAGTAGGCTTCGGGATGGATAGGATTGGCAGGGCCACCAATAATGACGCCTTGCACAGGGCTATCGACACTCCCTTGCCAGGTTTGCCAGGGAATTTGATCGGGCGCTAACTGGGGAACTGCGATCGCAGGCGGTGAAACCGCTGAAAAAAAACGAACTTCGTCGAGGCTGCCTGCTAGCGTCTGGGCGGCTGGCTCTGGCAGCGGGGGCAGCGGATCGCGAAAGGGGCAGTTGAGGTGGACAGGGCCGGGAATCGGAAAGTGCGATCGCACCCACCCCTGCACCAGGGTTTGCCGCAAATAAGCCAGCTGGTCTACCCTGGCCTCTGGAATCGCCACCTCCGTGTACCAATTTACAAAACTACCAAACAGCTTTTGCTGATCGATGGTTTGACCCGAAGCGCAGTCCCGCAGCTCTGGGGGGCGATCGGCGGTGAGTACCATTAACGGCACTCGACTTTCTCGGGCTTCGATCACTGCCGGGTAAAAATTAGCCCCCGCCGTGCCCGAGGTACACACCAACACCACCGGTTGATGCAATCGCTTGGCACAGCCCAGGGCAAAAAAGGCGGCGGAGCGCTCATCTAAGATCGGAATTGCCTCAATCTGTGGATGCTGGGCCAGGGCCACCGTCAACGGCGTCGAGCGCGAACCCGGACACACTACCGCCGTGGTTAACCCCAAACGAGCCAACGTTTCAATCGCAACCGACGCCCAGAGAGTATTGGTATTCCGATAGTCTAAGTTCATCTTCGGCCCTACACCAAAGAGCCCAACAAAGCCTGTAGTTTTAGCTTGATTTCGGCCATTTCTCGATTGGGGTCAGAGCCGTTTACAATCCCGGCCCCAGCATAGAGCCTCGCCTGGCGACCGTCGATCAGGGCCGAACGGATGCCGACGATAAATTCGCTGTTGCCCTCAGCATCAACCCACCCAATGGGCGCGGCATAAAGCCCTCGATCAAAGCACTCTGTCTGTCGAATCAGATCACACGCCGCCGCTCTAGGCAGCCCCGCAACGGCCGGCGTCGGATGTAGCTGTGCCAGGATCTTGAGGGGGTCGGTGGTCTGATAAAGCCTGGCCTGGATGGGGGTGTGCAAATGCTGAATATTAGATAGTTTTAGCAGCTTAGGCTGCTCCTTAAACTCAGGGACAAGCCCCTGAGATCGCAGCTGCCGGGCAATAAACTCCACGACGACGCGATGCTCATAGCGCTCTTTATGGGTCTTTAATAACTGCTGCCCTAGTCTGTTATCTACATTGAGGGTTTGGCCTCGGGGGGCTGACCCCGCCAGCGCATCGGTCTCTAGATGCCCCCGATGAATGCTTAACAACCGCTCTGGGCTGGCCCCCATAAACTCCTGGCCATGGCCATTGCCGATGGCGAAAATATGGCAATCAGGATGCTTGTGTCGCAGTGCCGCCAGCGATGCCGGGACGTTAAAGGATGTGGCTGAGAGGACTTCCATCTGCTCTGCAAGTACTACCTTATGGAGCTGACGAGTCTGCATGACCGACAGGGCCGCCGTCACCGCCTGACGAAAGTCCCCAATATCTTTGACCACCTTAAAGATGCGCTCGGTTGCTCTATCGCCAAAGCCATCCTCACCCCCCGAGCGCTCAGCCAGGCCGCTAATGAACCGAAGCCACTGCCCAACGTCTTCGGCCAGTCGAGCCACATTATTAGCCTCGTCAATCAGGCAGTTAAAACTGACCACCGACCGCCGTAGGTCAGTCTCAATCTGCACCCGGGGCACAAACACCTGGGCCGCCGCGAACAGAGCATCTGGGACAGGGATATCTTCAAAAAAGGTAAACCCACAAAAGAAGAAAGGGCTCGTCTTAGGAGAGCTTAAGCGCTCTATCTGTGGCGCATCGGCATAGAGAATTCGTTTGCGCCATACATCAATAAACTGTTGAATCCGTGCAAACCGAGAAGGCCCTGAAGCTTGATATGCGATCGCACTTTCAAACCCCACCACCGATCGTTGCTGGGCCACATCGTCGTAATAAAAATACACCTGGCCGGGCTGTCTCAAAGCCTTTAGCAACACCCACGGGGCAATAGGGGCAAGCGTAAAGCTAATAGTAGCCAGTTTAGAATGCTGAGCGCGATCGGCCTTTTTCTGACAATCCGATAAAAATTGATAAACTTCCTTGCACTTCTCAAATAAATCAGTTTGGTAAGGAGCAACTGGCATAAAAGAGGACAAACGGGTCTATATATCCCTACAGGTAACACATATCGCTACGGCCCCACTACAAGAATTTTGACGACCATCAGGCTTGTAGAGCCCCGCTTAACATAAATTTTTTGGCAACTCAATTTAAAAATTTGTATTATTACTACAACCCCATCCCACGCCCCTATTCATCATGCCAGCTCTGCGATCTTCTCGCTCGGTGCTATCAAGAGTAGTCCTTGCAATAACCTTTGGCATCTTGATACCTGGGCTAGGTCATCGGCTCTGGCAGCAGCGGGAAGCTCATAAAGCAGCCTACCGTCCTTTCATTGAGGAGCAAAAAGCGCTTCAGGAGACCACTAGCGAGTTTCATAGTTATTATCAACAAGTTGAAACCGGCATCGATCGTCAGGCCGTCGTTGATTTGTTTGGTGAACCCAGCCAAGTTTTAAGTGAAACCCTTAAAGCCTGGACAACTATCGGCTTTGAAGCCATTTTCGACGAGAATGGCAAGGCCCAAGCCTCTACCATTCTGGGGGAGATTTCGACTGAAGAGGTGGCCCTCATCCAAGAACTTGAGAACAAGGAAGCCCACTACCTCGATTTTATATCCCTGTTTGGTGAACCTCAGACGCTTTGGAGTCGAGACTATTACCTGTGGAAACTGCCAGATAAGTCTGCGGTCAAGGTCACCTTGCAAAATCAGGCAGTGATTGAGAAAGAATGGCTGTCGCCGCAAGCAACCTCCCATGCCAATCCAATCAGTCAGTAGGTCCTTTCAATTCATCTCAATTCATCCATTCATCAGGGCCTTTCTAATAATGGCTGCCGGTCCTACGGTGATGTACCGCTGTTTTGGCATTGCCATCAAGGACTTCACCCTGCTCGACCGAGGCGTAAACTACCCAGTGATCGCCACACTCCATTCGGCTCTTGACTCGACAGTCGAGATAGGCAATGGCCTCTTTGAGCACATAGCCGCTCTCGCTCGACTCAATTGTTTCGATGCCTTCAAACCGATCTTCACCGGGGCCAAAGGGCTTTAGAAAATGCTTCATCGGGCCAACGTGTTTGCCCTCGGCCAAAATATTGAGCACAAAGGGACTATCAGGGTACATCAGCGACTCAATTGCCCGGTCTTTGGCTACTGAAACGGTAAAGCCAGGTGGGTTGAAGGTGGCCTGGGCCACCCAGGAAGCCAGCATGGCACTGGCCACGTCGCCCTGTTTGGCCGTCACGACGCACAGGGAGCCCACCAACCGACCCACGGCTTTCTCAACATCGCTGGCTGGGATGCGGGGGGCCTTAGCCCGCTTGGCTTTTTTCAGGGCTTGGGCAAAGTCAGTCCCGACTTCTTCGCAGTATTTCAACATGGCGTCATCGGGTTTGAACTTGACGCGAATGGGGTCAAACCCGAAGCTGTAGCCCGCATCGCGAAACTTGCTCTCTAGCAAATCGATGGCTTCGCCACTCCACCCGTAGGAGCCAAACACCCCGGCCAGTTTGGTCTTAGATGCCGTGGACAGCACTAACCCCAGAGCCGTCTGAATCTGGGTTGGGGCGTGGCCTCCGAGGGTGGGTGACCCCATAATAAATCCGGCGGCTTTTTCGACCACGGTTTTGATATCGGCAGGGTCAGCACTCTCTGCGTTGATCGACTCGACGGCGACGCCGGCTTTGGTAATCCCGCGGGCGAGGGCCTGGGCGATGGTGGCTGTATTGCCGTAGGCCGACGCATAGATCAGCGCCACCGAGAGCGCCTGCTGCTTTTGCTGCGCAATCCAGGTTTGGTAATGCTGGGTCAGCTCGTGGATGCCATACATCACCAACGGGCCGTGGCCAACCCCCAACAACCGCGCCGGATAATCAGCCAGTTTCTCAAGGGCGGCGGTGACCTGCTTGATGTTGGGGGCCATCACCGTATCAAAGTAATAGCGGCGATCGTCAAGCAGGGCGGTCCAATCCAGGTCGTAGATCAAGTTGTCACAGACGTGGGCACTAAAAAATTTGTCGGTGAACAGGATCTGGGTGTAAGCATCGTAGCTGCACATCCCATCCGGCCAGCGCGGGGTCGGAGTCGGAATAAATTGCAGTTGATGCCCCTGACCCAGATCAATCGAATCCCCGGCGGCTTTGATCTTGTGGATAGATTGCTGGATGGGGGGTTCGGCGGCCTGGAGTGCGATCGAACCCGGATTAGAGCATACCAATTTCACCTGCGGCGCAGCTTCTAAGAGAACTCTCAAAGTCTCCAATCGGTTCGGGTTAACATGCCCCAGCACCACATAGTCCAAATCGGCCAAGTCAACCTGCTCCCGCAGCGCCGCCAAAAAGGTCTCCGTAAACGAGCCCCCCGGCGGATCAATCAGCGCCACCTTATCCCCCTGGATCAAATAGGAATTCGCCGTCGTTCCTTTCTCAAGGGCATATTCAATCTCAAACCGCAGCCGCTCCCAACTGCGGGAACGCAGCACGGTCGTGTCAGCAGCAATGGGGAGAACTTGAACGTCACGCTTCTTCGTGTTCATAATTTCTGGATAACGGTTTGAAGGGTCTGGTTCTGGAGGGAAGGGTAAAGGGCGAAGGGTGAAAGGGGCAAGGCGTTAGCTTATCCAAACGAGTACAAGTGACAAGGCAAGAAGATAGAAGATTCTCTTTTCACCAGAAAAGCCCGCTACGTAACCCCTTCGCCCTTTACCCTTCGCCTTTTGCCCCATTTCAATTAGTAATAATTACCAATCTTGCGATGATGCACAGCGGTAATCGATTCGTCCTTAGACACTCGACCCTCGTGGACGGTGCAATACACCAACCAATGATCGCTGAGCTCCATGCGGCTGCTCACCTCACACTCCAGGTAGGCCAGGGCATCACCGAGAATGGGTGAGCCGTTATTCGCGGGTCGGGTGCGCACCCCGGCAAAGCGATCGGCCCCCGGTGGGAATCGTTTTAGGAAATGCTTCATCAGACCCAGGTGATTGCCTTCCTCAAGCACGTTGAGCACAAAGGTATCGCCCACCTGCATCAGGGACTCAATCGCCCGGTCTTTCGCCACCGCCACGGTGAACCCCAGGGGCTTGAAGCTGGCCTGGGAGATCCAGGAAGCGAGCATGGCGCTGTTCAGTTCACCCTTTTGGGCGGTAATGATATACAAACCACTGCTGATGCGCCCCAGGGCTTTCTCCAGATCCACATCCAGGGACTTGAGCTTTTTGATTTTCTTAGCCTGGGCCAGGTCTTGTCCCATATCGACACCGGTTTCTTCGCACAGCTGATAAATCGCTTCGCTGGGGGTGTCTTTAACGCGAATAGGGTCAAAGGCAGGTTTTAGCTCCAGGTCTTGCAGCTTGGTCTGCAGGGTATCGATGGGCTCGTCATCGCCCCCGTAGGACTCAAACAAGCCAAAGGTTTGTTTGTCGTTCACCGCAGCCAAAATCGAACTCAGGGCGGTTTGGGTTTCGTCGGCCCCTCGCCCAGACGACGGCGGCATCCCCAGCAAAATCCCTTTGGCACGACCCACCAGTTCATTCAGTTCGTGGATATCGGCGGAGCGCAGATCCATCATCTCAACAGCAACGCCGGTTTTGGTAACGCCACGAGCTAAGGACTGGGAGATGCGATCGCTAAATCCATAGTCCGACACATAGAAAACCGCGACTAACGTTTCCGCCTTACTCTTTTCCTGACTCCAGCGGCGATAGCGGCCAGTCAACTCCTCCAGGTTATGACGCAGCAGCGGACCGTGTCCGGTGGCGATGGTGCTGATATCACCCTCCAGCTTATCCATCCGCTTCATCGCCGAAATCACCGAGCGCGCATTGGGGGCCATCAAGCACTCGTAATAAAACCGAAAATCGGGGGAGAGGGCCTCGAGATCCTCGTCAAAGGTCTCTTCGTTGCAAAAGTGGGCTCCAAAAGCGTCACAGGTGTAGAGAATGCTGGTTTTGTGGTCGTAGGTAAAGATTGTATCGGGCCAGTGCAGATTAGGGGCGTTGACAAACTCCAGCACGTGGCCCTTGCCCAAATCCAGAGTCTCACCACTTTTCACCAGTTGCCGCTTGAAGGGCTGGTGGACCAAATCTTCTAGAAAGCTAATCGCCACCTTAGCCCCAACGACAACCGCGTTGGGGGCCAACGCCAGCACGTCCTTCACCAGGCCACTGTGGTCGGGCTCGGTGTGGCTGATGACGATGTAATCGATCTCAGTCGGGTCAATCTGCCCCGTTAGCGCATCGAGATAAAGCTGACGAAACTTCGCATGGGACGTATCCACCAGTGCCACCTTCTCACCTCGAATCAGATAGGAGTTATAGGTGGTGCCATTTTGAAGGCCAAACTCAATATCAAAGCGATCGCGATCCCAGTCGAGGGATCGCATCGTGGTGGTGTCTTCTGCAATATCTAAACTTTGGATGGTTAAGCGTTTCTCAACCTTGGGCGCGGCTACAACCATCAGATACCTCCTTCCTGCAGATTCAGCCTTTCTTTACAGATTGTAACGGACTTTAGCAACGTTAATGTTTCTTTAGTCTCTATTTTGCCTCAAAAATTCCAATCGGGGTAGTTATAAATGCTTATGGAAGGTAAGGGGAAAGGGGAAAGGGGGAGATACGGGGACGCGGGGAAGATAGGGCTGGCCCTGTGTCTGTCTAATATGTGTCTGTCTAATATAGGATTGAACACAATCGACCAAGAACCCTGTAAGAGCAAGCCCTTGCGGTTGTCCAATGCAAGATTTAAAGCTTGACAGTCAGAAAAAACAAATGGGTGCCCCCATAGCGCTTCTCTCGAACGATCTCCAGGCCTTTCGACGCAGTCGCCTGCCACCGCGCCGGATCATATTCCACCGCAATTTCTGCACCGGGGTTCAATAGGCCATAACTCATCAGCCCCTCTAACACTGGCCCATGTAGCCCACTCGCATAGGGCGGGTCAAAATACACCAAATCAAAGGACTGCCCCTTGAGTCGCTTGAGCTGACCAACCACATCGCCCTTGAAAATCTCAAATCGTTGCTCAGGCTGTGCCACCTTTTGCCAGTTTTCCCGAATCACCCGACAGGCGGCCGCCGACTGCTCAATGCCCACTACCCGTGCTGCCCCGCGACAGAGCGCCTCTGCCCCCATTGCGCCGCTACCAGCACACAGATCGAGCCACTGGCAGCCGCCCACACGCCCCTGCCAAATATTAAATAGCGCCTCCCGCACCCGAGCCGATGTTGGGCGAGTATTCTGTCCGGGCAGGGTCTTAATGGGGCGATTACCGTAAATGCGAATGGACATTAAATCAAGTACGAACACCAATCGCTCCAGCCACCAGGATAGAGCTTGCCCATCGGTTTGCCTGCCATCACTTGAGAAAACAAGTTGACACAAGCAGTGACCCCAGAACCGCAGTAGACCATGACTTCGTCGGCCTGATCTAACATTGACCAGTGCTCAGCGAGTTCGGAAGTGGATTTAAGCTGCCCTGATTCATCGCTAACGTCTTTCCAAAAGGCATTCACCGCACCGGGCACCGAGCCCGCAATCGGGTCAATCGGCTCAACTTCGCCGCGAAATCGCTCGGCGGACCGAGCGTCAATCAACAACGCCATCTCTTTACGATGCCGAACCGCATCAATATCGACCAGCCAATCTGTCTGAGGCTGAGGGTCAAACTTGCCTGGTTGTGCTGCCGGGATGTCTTGACTCAGGGGCAACCCTGCCGATTGCCAGGCACCAATACCGCCATCCAGCAGGGCCACATGGTCATGGCCTAGATACCGCAGCATCCACCATAGCCGGGCCGCAAAGGCAAAGCGAGCATTATCGTAGGCGACCACCCGTGTGGGCGGATTGGACTGGATGCCAAGGCGATTGAGTGTTTCGACAAATTGCCCCCAATCAGGCATCGGATGACGGCCACCATGGGGCTGCACCGGACTTGACAGATCTTGATTGAGATCTAAATAATACGCCCCTGGAATGTGCCCCACCTGATACTGCTGGCGGCCCAGCTCGGGCTCAGGGAGCGAAAATCGGCAGTCTACCACCACCACCTGAGGATCTTTAAGGTGCTGAGCTAGCCAATTAGTTGTCACCAAGTATTGAGAAGAGTCAGGCACAGTTAAGTCTTGGTAAGAAATTGGAGGCAACCAACCGTAAGATACCAATTTTTGTAACTCAATATCACCAGACACTTAACAAATAATGAGGATCTCCAGCTGATCTTGCCAATCCGGTATAAGTTTGAATCAATCCAGCACCAGTCGCTTAATAGAGCTTTAACTCTTGACAAAGAAAACTCTGGTATACTCCCAGTCAGCTATTTACGTAAAAGTACGGATTTAGCGCTCACACACTAGAAACTGCAAGGATAAAAACGGTAAGGAGCTTTTGGTATGGCTTGGTTAATGCCCTTCATCTTTACGTGGATCATTACCACGATCGCTTTTGTGATCATTACCTATCTACCCGTGGGGGTAGAGTCTGACAATTTTGGTAAGACGGCTATCACAGCCTTGGTTTTCGGTGTACTGAATGGTGTTGTTTCTTTCCTTTTTGGCATCCCTGTCCTGAGCCAGCTACTTTGGTTAGTGACGTTGGGTGGCCTGCTAGTCAACATTCTTCTGTTTGGGCTGTCGGCAAAACTAGTAGAAGGCTTTAGACTCCGCTGGGGTATTTGGAGCGCGATTATCGGGGCGTTTCTACTCTCAATTATTACCTCCATTTTGAACTGGATTATCTAAAGCTTTTGCCAGCAGTCATATTTGGGTCAACCCAACTATTAGTAACATTTTGAAGGGGATTGACCTTTGTCTATTTCGATAATCAGCCCTTAATTAAGTTAGCCTTCTGCAAAGAGGGCTTTTTTATTGGAGCATTTATCCCATGCTGATCCGAAAATTGATGGACTGCGAGGAGTTTGTCGCGGGGGATGACACCCTGCTGAGAGAACTTTTGCATCCCGATAAGCAGCCCCTTGAGCTTCGCTACAGCCTGGCCCATGCCATTGTGCCAGTTGGCAAAACCTCAACCCCTCACTCTCTAACCACCTCTGAGGTTTATTACATTCTTAGTGGACAGGGGGAGATGTCGATTGACGACGAAAAACAGCTTGTGGAATCGGGGGATGCGGTTTACATTCCGCCTAACGCGATGCAGTTTATTCAAAATTGTGGAGAGGAGCCCCTGGTGTTTATTTGTATCGTTGACCCCGCCTGGCGTGAGGAAGATGAGACGGT
>JBCBQD010000029.1:0-33296 GCA_039820425.1 Cyanobacteria bacterium J06635_1 | reverse complement strand
TCCTCTGCCTCCTCTGCCTCCCCAACGCCCCCCCACCCCACAACCCTCTTATCCCCAAAGCCGTCTACGCTCCGGGCCATTGAGACGCCCATGGGTATCTCGCAACAGGGTCGGAATATCGAGCTGCTCGGGGCAGCGGGGCAGGCAGTCGCCGCAGTCGGTACAGCGGGAGCCTTTGCGCCCCGGAAACCAGTGCCCGGCGTTCTCAAACATACGGTAGCGGTACTGACCAAAGCTGGTCATGTCGTAGGCGACGGCTAGGTTCCTCAGGCGCAATACTTCGGGAATATGAATGGCCTCTGGGCAGGGTAAGCACTGGTAACACTGACTGCATTGATCGGGCCCCAAGGCCGAGGGTTGCTGTTGGGCGACTCTTGCCAGGGCTTGCTGTTCGGCTTCGCTGAGGGGATCGGTTTGGTCGGCTACCTGGAGCGGGACGGCTAATTCTTGGGGGACGGCTGGGCCAATGCTCAGGGTGGTGATGCGAGGGTCACTGAGCAACCAGCGATAGGTGAGCCCCAGCGGATCAAACGGGGCGCAGAGCTGGTGAAGTTTGTCAGGGGGCGTGTAGAGCCTCCCCCCTTTGTCGGCGGGGGAAATGATAAAAATGCCCATGTCTTTTTCGTGGGCCAGGGTCACGGCTGGGGCAAGGCGTTGAAAAAAGTAGTAATAATGCAGGTTAATAAACTCAAAGGCGTCGGTTGCGATCGCACCCAGCACCACCTCCAACGGCCCATGGGTCGAAAACCCCACATGGCGCACTCTACCATCGCCTAGGAGGTTTGCGATCGCCCCTAGCATCCCTGTCTGCACCTGGCTAAGATGCTCCGGGGTATTGATCCCGTGAATCGCCAGACAGTCTAAGTAATCGATCCCCAGTCGGGCCAAAGACTCGTCCAGCTGACGTTCAATCCTATCGGCATCGGGGCTGGGCGTCAGTTTAGAGGTCAACACCAGCTCAGATCGCGGTCGCCCGATGCCGGTTTTGAGCGCCTGACCAATGAACCGCTCGCTTTGACCATAGCCACGGGCCGTCTCGATGTGATTAATGCCCTGGGCCACCGCCGCCGCTAATACAGAATGCGCCGCCTCAGCCGAAGCCAGACAGCGCATCGTTCCCAACGAAAACGTCGAAATGTTGAGGTCCGTTTTACCGAAACGGCGGTAGTGCATTGGGGATATCTATTTAAGCCGCAAACGTCTGACTGGTAATGCGTCAAGTTTAAAATTTTGGTTAGTGAAGGACGCGGAGAGGGGAGGACACGGAGACGCGGAGACGCTCATTAAGTGAAGTCGCCGCGTCTCCCTATCGCCGTGTCTCCGTGTCGGTCTTACCCGTAAATTTAAGGCTGACAGACCACCAGGCGTAAAACAAAAGTCAGGAGTCAGAAAAGGAACTGCCCCGCTCAGAAAAGTCGGACGGGCTCAGCCCAGAGACAAAATTACGGAAGGCTTCTTTCTCAGCTTCGTCAGCTTCGCGATCAACGGGGATTGAGGCGTCGGCAACCACTTCTTCCATCACCCAGATCGGGGTACCCATGCGCAGGGCAATTGCGATCGCATCGCTAGGTCGAGCATCCAACTCCTTTTTAGTTTCCCCCTGCACCAGGGTCATTACTGCATAAAACGTATTGTCCTTTAGGGAGTGGATAATTACCCGTTCCAACACCATGTCCCACTCATCCAGCAGATTTGTAAACAAATCATGGGTCATCGGGCGCGTCGAGACCTCGTTTTCGAGGGCTCCAATGATGGCTCGTGCCTGCTCATGGGAAATAAAAATAGGCAAAGCCCGACGCTCAGACGCATCTCGCAGCAAAATCACCGGATTCCGCGAGACGGCATCCAGCGCAATGCCCGCGACTTTCATCTCAATCATGGGGATTAGCCTCTTGACTCTGCTGGGAACTGCTAAACAATAAGACTCGATTGGATTGCTGATCAACCATCTTCACGACGATAACGAACAACTGACGATACCTCGCCAAACCATCTCCAGGACCATGACTTTTCCTTTGGGGCAGATTTCCTTAGGGGCAAACTTTAGGGTTGGATGTGGCTTATGTCTATGTTAAATAGATTATCCAAAAAATAGATTATCCAAAGCTTGGGGCAGTATTCAAAATCAAAAATGCTTCATTATCGTAACTGACACCAGTATGCCCCTATCTGCCTTACCATGACAGTGTAATCTCTGAGATTTTCGTTAAGCTCCTATAAGAATGTGTTTACCGGATTGATTCAAGCTTTAGGAAAGATTCATCATCTGGGAAACGATCGGCTACAAATCGCCTGCCTAGGGCATTGCGACGTCATCCTAACCGATATCGAACTCGGAGACAGTATTGCGGTTGACGGTGTTTGCTTGACGGTTGAAACCATCCTACCCCAGGGATTTGTTGCCGTTGCGTCACCTGAGACCCAAAACCGCTCAACCTTAGGACAACTGAGTGACAACGCCGTCGTCAACCTCGAGACATCCCTGCGGGTCGGCAGCAAAATTGGCGGACACTTTGTCACAGGCCACGTTGACGGTGTAGGACGATTAGATGCCTCAGCCCGCACCGCCAATGCCTGGGATATTAGCTTTCATGTCGATAGCCCCCAGGTGGCGCGATACATCGTCCCCAAGGGCAGTATCTCGGTCAACGGCATTAGCCTAACGGTGGCTGACTGCACTGCTGACGGTGACTGGTTTGCCGTGGCGGTCATCCCCGTCACCTATGCCGAAACTAACCTACAGCAGCTCCGCCCCGGCGATCCTGTCAATCTTGAAGGCGACATCTTGGGCAAATATGTTGATAAGTTCACCGCCCTAGGCAACGGCAAGTCAGCTACTGCCAATCAGGCTGAAGCGCTATCTATGGGGTTTCTATCTGAACATGGATATCTTTAATTAAGAATGCAAATTAAGGACAAAATAGAGTCTCCCGCGTCTCTCGGCCCGTCACCGGGTTAACCCCAGAGGCGACTTCGCACAGGACGTCATTCATCTTGGGGTCCATCATCACATCGGTAAAGTCGGCCCCTTTGACCTCCGCCTTGCGAAAGTCAGTATTAAAGGCGTAAGCCCCTTCGAGAATGGCGTTTTTAAGATTGGCGCGAATCAAGCGCGCTCCGTCTAAGGTGGCCCCAGTCATATCAGCAGCTTCTAGATTCGCCAGGGTCAGATTGGTATCAAAGAGTCTGACCCCCTGTAAGTTTGTATGGCTCAGGTCTGCCTCCGCCATATCCGAACGGGTATAATCATTGCCTCGCAAATCTTGACCCGCAAAATCCTGCATGCGTAGATTTTGTCGGTCAAAATTTGTGGCTTGGGCCGCAGGCCCCCAACTTAGACAAACCATTAAAACCAGCAGACAACCTGCTAACCAACGCCCCCAGCGAACCGCTCCCAGATAGCTCATGACCCCTCAAAACTGATAAAACTCATCATCTTTAGATAGTACTAAAGAAAGGGGTGCCCAGGGGGTGACCTCAACGCTGTGGATTCCGGTATTTGTAAAACTTGGAGCATCATTACGGGCTCAAGAAAAATTCAAAAGCCCCTACCCAAAAGGGCAGGGGCTTTAAGACTCAACCAGACTCAAGACTCAAACACTAGTCAAGGTCAGGCATCGCCAATACGGGCTCAGACTCACGATCGAGACCCTTCTCAAAACCACCCAGAGCAGCACGAGCACGGCCCGCATGCCACAGGTGACCGACCAGGAAGAAGAAGCCCAACACAAAGTGAGACGCTGACAACCACTGACGGGGGTTCACAAAGTTCACCGAGTTGATCTCGGTAATGATGCCCCCTACAGAGTTGATAGACGCGTTAGGCGCATGGGTCATGTACTCAGCCGCACGGCGAACCTGCCAGGGCTGAATGTCATTCTTGAGCTTGTCGAGGTCAAGACCGTTGGTGCCGCGTAGCGGAGCCAGCCAAGGACCATCGAAGTCCCAAAAACGCATGGTTTCACCCCCAAAGATGATTTCACCGGTAGGTGAACGCATCAGATACTTACCCAGACCAGTTGGGCCTTGGGCCGCACCAATGTTTGCACCCAAACGCTGGTCACGGACCAGGAAGGTCATCGCCTGAGACTGAGACGCCTCGGCATTGGTGGGACCATAGAACTCACTTGGATAAGCGGTGTTATTGAACCAAACCATACAAGATGCAATAAAGCCCATGAGGGACAACGCACCCAAGCTATAGGATAGGTAAGCTTCACCAGACCAAACAAAGGCGCGACGCACCCAGCCAAATGGCTTGGTCAAAATGTGCCAAACACCACCACCGATGCAAATCAGGCCAACCCAGATGTGACCACCGATGATATCTTCCATGTTGTTAACACCGACAATCCAGCCATCGCCACCAAATGGTGAGTCGAGCAGGTAGCCAAAGATAACCGCAGGGTTTAAGGTCGGGTTGGTGATCACCCGAACGTCACCACCACCAGGTGCCCAGGTGTCATAAACCCCTCCAAAGAAGGTTGCCTTGAACACTAGCAACAGAGCACCGCATCCCAAGAGGATTAGGTGGTAACCAATGATGTTAGTCATCTGGTTCTTATCCTTCCAGTCTTGCTGGAAGAAGCTGGAGTATTCCTCCAGGGTCTCAGGACCACGTAGCGCGTGATACACACCACCCAGGCCAAGCACTGCCGAAGAAATCAGATGCAAAACACCAATGACAAAGTAGGGAAAAGTATCAATGACTTCCCCACCGGGGCCCACACCCCAACCCAAGGTGGCAAGGTGGGGCAATAAGATGAAGCCTTGCTCATAGAGCGGCTTCTCGGGGACAAAGTGAGAGACCTCAAACAAGGTCATCGCACCGGCCCAGAGGACAATCAAGCCAGCGTGAGCGACGTGAGCGCCCAGCAGCTTACCGGACAAGTTAATCAGACGAGCGTTACCAGACCACCAGGCAAAGCCTGTAGAGTCCTGATCGCGCCCTGCAATGTAATCACTAGAGAGCGTTACCACGTGGCAGTACCTCTTCGGGGAATATAAACTTCTCATGGGGCTGGTCTTGGGGCGATAGCCATGCCCGCAGACCTTCATTCAACAGGATGTTCTTGGTGTAGAACGTCTCAAATTCAGGGTCCTCCGCCGCACGAATCTCCTGGGAGACAAAATCGTAGGCCCGCAGGTTCAACGCCAGGCCGATGATGCCCACCGAACTCATCCACAAGCCCATCACGGGCACAAACAGCATGAAAAAGTGCAGCCAGCGCTTGTTCGAAAACGCAATCCCGAAAATCTGCGACCAGAACCGGTTGGCCGTCACCATCGAGTAGGTTTCCTCCGCCTGGGTCGGCTCAAACGCTCGGAAGGTGTTGGCATTCTCACCATCCTGAAACAGCGTGTTCTCCACCGTCGCACCGTGGATGGCGCACAGCAGCGCTCCACCCAAAATGCCCGCCACTCCCATCATGTGGAACGGGTTCAAGGTCCAGTTGTGGAACCCTTGCAAGAACAGCAGGAAGCGGAAAATCGCCGCCACCCCAAAACTCGGTGCAAAAAACCAGCTGGACTGACCCAGCGGATACATCAAAAACACCGACACAAACACCGCAATCGGCCCGCTAAAGGCAATCGCGTTGTACGGACGAATGCCCACCAGTCGAGCAATCTCAAACTGACGCAGCATGAACCCAATCAGACCAAACGCGCCGTGCAGAGCCACAAAGCTCCACAACCCGCCAATCTGACACCAGCGCACAAAGTCGCCCTGGGCTTCGGGGCCCCACAGCAGCAAGAGCGAGTGCCCCAGGCTGTTGGCAGGGCTTGATACCGCCACCGTCAAAAAGTTGCAGCCTTCTAAGTATGAAGACGCTAGACCGTGGGTGTACCAGGAAGTAACAAAGGTGGTCCCGGTTAACCAGCCCCCAACCGCCAAAAAGGCGCAGGGAAACAGCAGTAAACCTGACCAGCCCACAAAGACAAATCGATCACGCTTCAGCCAGTCATCAAGGACGTCAAACCATCCTTGACCTGCCTGCGTGCGTCCCATTGCTATGGTCATCTCAAATCCTCATTTATATGACATGAGTCCTTTTAGTCAGGGGTATCAACCGTAATCAATCCCCAGATAAATTGCAGACGATTACATGACTATCTCCGATAGAGACAGGCGTGAAAACCGCCTTAAAGGATTTTGGTTTGTATTTATGATAAGGAGGGATCCAATTTTTTACAATCCGAAATGAATATTCTTAGATTGCAGAAAAGGGAAATATCCCACTCATACCAACCTGATTGGCTGAGACACCACCTTAATAGTAGGGCTTATCGTCACTATAAGAAAAGCTTAAGATTGCCAGATTCAGGTTAAATCTAGTCAGCGGGTTTCTCGATGGTGCGCACTGACGGTGCGCACTGACAACGTAGCGGCGGCGCGATCGCACTCGCAGTATTCCCATCCCCTCGCTCAGGCGGTTAATGAGCCGTACCAAAATTCCTAAAGACACCCTTAAAGTGCTGTTTAGACAACATTTACAAACCCAAAGGCTAGCTATCGTAAAACTGCAGCTAGCTGTATTCGTTCAAAATCCTTGCCATGCTCAGTGTTTAATCTCAACCAGTTCACCTCGGCCTGCTCACTTGCAGTGATAGGCTAGGGAGTAGTCAACAATCGAGCAGATGGTTTATCCATTGCTTGACGGGTTCGGAGATACAACGAGTTCAGAGCATGTACAATCCAAGCGTCGTTGGTGGTAGCACCAGCAGTACAGTAGGCAGTCGCCTATTTGTTTATGAAGTCGAAGGTCTGCGTCAGCAAGACGGGGCCAGTGCTGCACTTAGAAAAAGCGGTAGCACTTTCATTACGGTTCCTTACAGCCGCATGAATCAGGAGATGGGTCGGATTATGCGGATGGGAGGCAAAATTGTCAGCATTCGCCCAGTAGCAAGTGATCAGAACGGTAATACAGCATCTGCAACTCAGTCGATATCTGAAGTTAGTAAGCCCATGACTCAAGCGCAGCCAAAAGCTCAAGATAAAAAAAAGGTTCCAGTCAACATTTACAAGCCCAAGACTCCTTATTTGGGAACTTGTCTATCCAATGATGAGCTTGTCGGTGAAGGCGGTATCGGTACCGTGCGTCACCTCAAGTTTGATCTGTCAGAGGGCGATCTGCATTACTTAGAAGGCCAGAGCATCGGCATTATTCCTGAAGGGACCGATGAAAATGGTAAGCCTCATAAGTTGAGACTCTACTCCATTGCCTCCACACGCCACGGCGACGATGTAGACGACAAGACCGTGTCTCTGTGTGTTCGGCAGCTGGTATACAAACACCCTGAAACTGATGAGACGGTCTACGGGGTTTGTTCAACCTACTTATGCAATCTGGAGTCAGGGACCAAGGTTAAGATTACGGGGCCTGTGGGCAAGGAGATGTTGCTCCCCGACGACCCGGATGCAAAGGTCATTATGATGGCAACCGGTACCGGGATCGCTCCCTTCCGTGCCTATTTATGGCGGATGTTTAAAGACAGAGAGCGGGCAGCCAACCCGGAATACAACAGTTTCAGCGGACTGGCTTGGCTATTCTTTGGGGTACCTAAGACGCCTAACATTCTTTATAAGGAAGAGCTGGAAGAAATGCAGGAGAAATATCCTGACAACTTCCGGATGACCTACGCCATCAGCCGAGAACAGCAAAACTCAGAGGGTGGTCGGATGTACATCCAGCACCGGATTGCTGAGCATGCTGATGAGCTGTGGAGTCTGATTCAAGAGGAGAAAACCCACGTTTACATCTGTGGTCTTAAGGGCATGGAAGACGGCATTGACGCTGCTTTAACCGAAGCTGCCGCTAAAACCGGTGTGAACTGGGAAGAGTACCGTCGTGCGATGAAAAAAGGCCATCGCTGGCACGTTGAAACGTATTAAGCGTTGATAGGTTCTGGCTAGGCCATATTAGGTTCTGATTTAGGGCGAAAGGCGAAAGGGTCAGGGCGAAGGGGGGTATAATCGAGCCTTCTTTTCCTGTGTTGATGCTTTCGCCTTTTGCCCTAAGTTTTTTATTGAGCCTTTCATTGAGCCCTAGGCTGCCAAGCGCTTTCATTGATAAGTAGATCTAACGATTGCCCCTTTTGCCCAACAGCCCAAGGGGCAATAGCCTAAAAGGCATGGCTAAAGCCTTCGGCATAGCTTCGCGAACGCCAGGGCTTTGCTTTTCTTGAATGCCCCTTGGGCTATACGCCTTTCGCCTTTTGCCCTTTCCCTTTCGCTCCTTCCCCCTTCTCCCTTTCCCTTACAATAGTTTGATGTAAATCACGGACTAAGGCGTTGGTTTTTAAGGTTGGGCTACTGGGGCTGGGGACCGTTGGCACGGGTACGGCTAAGATTTTGCTGGATGCTAAGCGGCGGCATCCGCTTTTGCGATCGCTCACCATCCATAAAGTTGGTGTCCGCACCTTAGACAAGCCTCGGGCAGTTGATTTACCTAAAGACTGCTTTACCACTGACCTGACCTCGATTGTCACCGATCCCGACATCGATATCGTGGTAGAGGTGCTGGGGGGGCTAGAACCGGCCCGTTCTTTAATCTTGAAAGCGCTAGAACATGGTAAGCATGTGGTCACAGCCAATAAGGCGGTGGTTTCGCGCTATGGCGATGAGCTATTTACCGCCGCTAATAAAGCCGGCGTTTACGTCCTCTTAGAGGCCGCGGTAGGGGGTGGCATCCCGGTGATTCAACCCTTGAAGCAAGCCTTGGGTGTCAACCGCATCCATGCGGTGACAGGCATCATCAACGGGACCACAAATTATATTCTGACCCGGATGCAGACCGAGGGCGGTGACTTTGAGCCGATTTTGCAGGATGCGCAGCAACTCGGATACGCTGAAGCCGATCCCACCGCCGATATAGACGGCTGGGATGCGGCGGATAAGATTTCAATTTTGGCGTCACTGGCCTTTGGCGGACGCATCAATCGAGACGAGGTTTATTGCGAGGGCATCCGCCAGGTCAGCGCCGCTGATATTTCCTATGCCGAAACCCTGGGATTTGTGATCAAGCTGCTGGCCATCGCCCGCCGAAATCCAGGCTTGACCGACAGCCTCCAGATCCGCGTCCACCCCACCCTGGTGCCTAAAGATCATCCGCTGGCTAACGTGAATGGGGTTTACAATGCCATTCTGGTCGAGGGCGACCCGATTGGTCAGGTGATGCTGTTTGGCCCCGGTGCAGGGGAGGGCCCCACCGCCAGTGCCGTGGTCTCAGACGTGATGAATATTGCGGCTACGCTGCACATGGAGTCTCCCGCGGTCGAAAAGCTCCCCAACCCGCTATTGGCCTGCTCCCATGAGCGCTACTGCGAAATTAGTCCTATGGCTGAGCTGGTCAGTCGTTTTTATCTCAGGCTGCTAGTCAAAGACCAGCCAGGGGTGATCGGGCATCTGGGAACCACCTTTGGGCAGCACAATGTCAGTCTGGAGTCGATCGTGCAAATCGGCATGCAGGATAACCTGGCTGAGCTGGTGGTGGTCACCCATGAAGTCAAAGAAGGCGACTTTCAGCAAGCGATTGAGACGTTGAAAGGGTTTGGTGAGACGGATGCGATCGCGAGTATTTTGAGGGTGTTGTAGAAAATAGACGCGGAGACGCGGAGACGCGGAGGTGAAGTCTTGAGCAGTAGAGGTAATTCCCCCTTCCCCCCTTCCCCCCTTCCCCCCTTCCCCGCGTCGATCTCGGGCCAAGACCTCTACACCTGGCGAACCTGGGCACTCCAACAAGCTGCCGCCGCCGACATCCCCCCCAACGAGGTTGATTGGTTTCTACAGGGAGTCACCGAGTTAGATAATCTTGCGCTGCGGCTCGGAACCTATCAAGACCGGCCTGCGATCGCAACTTGTTTCTGCCTGGATACCCTGACGGCTAAATGGCAGCAGCGGGTTCGAGAGCGGGTGCCTGTGCAATATTTGGTGGGGGAAACCCCGTGGCGTGATTTTATGCTGATGGTAACCCCAGCAGTGCTGATCCCCCGTCCTGAAACGGAACTGATCATTGATATTGCCAGGGAATGGGTTGACAACAGCCCCAGGCGCACAGAGTTGGAACAGGGCATTTGGGTCGATATGGGTACGGGCAGCGGTGCGATCTCGTTAGGGCTTGCCCAAGCCCTGCCTGATGCTCGCATCATTGCCACGGATATCAGTGCAGCGGCGTTAGCCATTGCCCAGCAAAATGCAGATCGCCATCAGCTGGCTGATCACATTGAGTTTCGCCAAGGTGCCTGGTTTGAACCCTTGAGCGATCTCAAAGGGCGGTTGGCTGGGGTCGTGTCTAATCCTCCCTACATCCCAAGTCAGATGGTGCTGACTTTGCAACCAGAGGTGACTCACCATGAGCCCCACAACGCGCTTGATGGGGGCCAGGATGGATTGGACGATATTCGTCAACTGGCCAAAGCAGCCCCTGAATATCTTTGCCCAGGAGGGATTTGGCTGATTGAAATGATGGCAGGTCAAGCTGAGGCAGTCTACAGCGTTTTGCAACACCACAGTGCTTATTGTGGAATCCAAACTTATCCTGACCTGGCCGATATGCAGCGGTTTATGGGGGCTTATCGCAGGTAGCAACCTGCGGGTCATTAATGCCTATGGCCCAAAAGGGGACAAATATGGAGAACTCATAACATTAAGCCATCCTTGATGAAGGACTGCATAGTTCCAAATCTGTTGAATCTATCAAATAGTAAGGGGGAATGCCTTACAGTCTAATCAGATTGATGCATCAAATTTTACTGTTTGATACGGTTCGTTTGGCCATCTTAGACCGAGGTACGACAGCAAACGGTTTACGCTTACTAAGCCATGTCATCTTACCCGCGGATGTATTCAAAAAAGGCTGGTCGCCTGTTTCTACAAAATCTATGCATCGGTGTCTTATACATCGTCGGGATTCACCTGAGTGTAAAGCTGGCATCGCTACCGGGTAAGGTTACGGCAGTCTGGTTGCCAGCGGGGATCTCACTAGCGGCGATACTTTGGCTGGGTGGCCGGATCTTGCCCGGGGTTGTGTTGGGCTCTGTTGCTGGTAACTACCAAGAGCTGATCGAGCTGCCGCTGTCTCCTTTGCAAATCGGTGTTGTAGAGATGGCTTTCGCGGCTGCAGGCTGTATCGAAATCCTGAGCGCGTTTTACTTATTGAGACGCTTCACAGCTTTTCATCCGCAGCCAATACGCGTTGTTTTTGACCAGGTGCGCTCCACTGGCATCTTCATATTGGTGGTAGCATTTGCCCCGGTTTTATCGGCCACTGTCGGTATTGCGGCCTTGGTGTGGGCGGGGTTGACCCCGGTCGAGCAAATCGGCATTTCCTGGCTCACCTGGATAACGGGCAGCAGTATGGCCCAAATCTTGTTTACGCCCCCGTTAATCCTGTGGCCGATGAAGCTGCGATCATCGCAAACGCAGTTACAAACAAATTCGTCAACGCTGAGGCGATCTCAGCTTTTCCCCCGATTGCATCCAGAAGTTCTCTTGCTGTTTGCCAGCGTATTGGGGCTATGCTGGCTGATTTTTGTGCAGGGCTATGCCCTGGAATATGTACTGTTTTTGCCCTTGATCTGGATGACTTGCCGCTGGGGCAGCTTTTTGGCCAGTTGGATGGTGAGCCTAATTGCCGCGATCTCAATTTTTGCTACTGCCCAAGGTTATGGTCCCTTCGATACCAGTTCTGACCACCAGTCTTTGATCCTGCTGCAAACCTTCATCGGGGTTTGTGCCGTGACAGTGTTGGTTCTAGGGGCGGTGATTAAAGAGCGTCACATGGCCCAAAGTAAGCTTAAACAGACCTTAGCTAATCTTGAACAACAAATCATAGAGCGCACTTACCAGCTCCAACAGAGCGAGGCCAATCTCAATAGTTTTTTTGCATCTGCCCCCGTTGGCATGGGGATTGTCGATGCCCAGCTCAGGTTTGTCCGGGTCAATAAGCTGCTGGCTGAAATTGATGGGGTGTCAGAGGCAGTTCACATTGGGCAAACCCTGGGTAAAGTTCTCCCTGATCTAGCACCGATCATTGAACCGCTCTATCGACGGGTGCTGGCAACTGGCGAACCCCTGATTAACCAGGAAGTCAGCGGCGAGGTGCCCAGCCAACCCGGTAAATTACGAACCTGGCTTGTGTCTTACTTTTCAATTCAAGATTACTGGCCACCTAAGGGAGGGGCTATACAACCCAAAAGCAATATCCAGCCTATAAACAAGGTTGGCCTGATGGTATTTGAAATTAGCGATCGCAAACGTCTCGAGGTCAAACTTCAACAACAGGCCCGTCTGGACGGTCTGACCAAAATTTCTAACCGTCGCTGCTTTGATGAAACCCTGGCAGAACAATGGCGTTGCTGTGCTCAGGCACAGCAGTCGCTGTCACTGCTGCTGTGTGACGTCGATGCCTTTAAGTCCTACAACGACACCTATGGTCACCTGCAGGGCGATCAATGCTTGATCCGCATCGCCGCTATCATCCAGCAAATGGCCCAGCGAGCCTCTGATCTGGCAGCCCGATATGGCGGCGAAGAATTCGCCCTGCTACTACCCGATACCCCTTTAGATGGAGCGGTTCAACTCGCCCAACGAATCCGAGCTACTTTAGCCGATCTTAAAATCGAGCACGGCAGCTCCCAAATCTCCAAGCAGGTCACGGTGAGCATTGGTATTTCGGGCGGCATTCCCAATCTGACTAGCCCGGCAGACCAGCTGATTTTAGAAGCTGATCAGGCACTCTACCAGGCCAAAAGACAGGGTCGAGACCGGATAGTGGCCCAATCCCTTAAGCGGTAGCGCCTCGGGCGCTCAGGCATGCTAGCGCCTCGGGCGCTCAGGCATGCTAGCGCTTCCAGAAACCCCTTTTTTCGTTCGCACCGGGCAGAGGCAAATTCATCATCGCATGGAAATCTTGTTGCACTTTACGGGTAAGACGCCGCGAAATCTGCTTCACGATTTGATTAAGCAGCTTGTCCCCCGAGGTTTTGACCAATGATTTTGGTAAGGCCTGGATGAACCGTGGCATCTGCACCCAAGTCAGTAGCTTCAGTTCCCATTCAACATGGGTTGCCTTATCGACGGGCAGTGCATCAGCGACTTGCTCAGCCAGCGTCATTGAGGCCTTAAAGTCAACGTTATACCCCTTGGGTGCATAGCCCGGTACCTGAATGGTCTCAATTCGGTAAACCCCTTCGTCCTGGGGCAGCAAATGCAGACCAATCTTAGGCTCAATTTCAAAATTATGGCTGCCAAAGCGACCTAAAATCAAGGCGTAACCATTGGCATCAATATGCTCGACGGTCATGGGTTGGGCACAGCGGGTAAACCATCCCTGGTGGGAATCTAAATACTCAGCGACGGTCCTGGCGTCCGCGTACATTTCCATGTGACCGACATAGTTACCTTCGAACAAGACCGTCTCACCAGGCTGTAGCTCTAGGTCACTGGGTGAAACTTCGTGCTCCTCGATCAAATTTTGGCCCGATGGCATAAATCGGGCGTCAGATGAAGAAAGCGGAAATGACGTAGATCGCATTTGCATAAACGCTATCGCAAAAATAAAAAGTGCTTTATTTGGATCTAATGAAAATCAGATTGGGTGAAAACCGCTGTCAGGAAACACGAGAAACACAGAGAAATTTGAGCTTATTCAGCTTAGCTAAACCATCGGGAAGCTATCGGGAAGGAAGCCTGTCGCCGTATTCGCCTGCCATGGGATTCAGACCGTGTGAATCAAAATATACTCTCAGCCTAAGATAACTACGTAGACAACACGACGCCTATCGTTAATTTACGGATCATTGAACTAACCATTTTAATAAAAATTGCGCCATGTTGCTTTGTTTAAACACCTCAATGTTTCTACACCAATGAGCCCAGTATAGGCTTATCAAAATGCTTGCGGATGTAGATGCCATGGTTGCTACAGTTTTTGGATTTGCTGCTCCGGACCCAGTCCATTTGATTTGCAATATCCATATACTAATGGGGGTTATGTTGAGATTTTTATATCAGTGGGGCAAGGGAGTTGAAAGCTTTAGTTGTAGGAGCCACCGGGCAAACCGGACGCAGGATTGTAGAACAACTGGTTGAGGAAGGGATTCTGGTCAAGGCCGCGGTGCGCGATCTTGAAAAAGCCAAAGCGTGCTTGCCAAAAGCGGTTGAGGTGGTCACAGGGGATGTGCTCGAGCCCAATACAATCCGCGCTGCCATTGCAGACTGTACGGTCATGGTGTGTGCCACCGGAGCCCAGCCTAGCCTGGATGTCACAGGCCCTTACAAAGTCGACTACGAGGGCACCAAAAATCTGGTTGATGTGGCTAAAGAAGCTGGTATCGAGCATTTTGTCATCGTGTCTTCCCTCTGCGTTTCCAAGTTTTTCCACCCGCTGAATCTGTTCTGGCTGGTACTCTATTGGAAAAAGCAGGCCGAGGACTACATCCAACGCAGCGGTCTGACCTATACGATTGTTCGCCCCGGCGGCCTCCGCAGCGAAGACAGCAGCGATCCCATCGTCATGGCTCCGGCGGATACCCTATTTGAGGGCAGCATCCCCCGCCAGAAAGTCGCCCAGGTTTGTGTCGCAGCCCTGAGTCAGCCCGAGGCAAACAATAAGATCGTCGAGATCGTTAGCCGAGAAAACGCCAAGCCGCAGGAAATGCAGGCATTATTTGCCAGCATAGGTTAGGGGCGAAAGCGAATCTATTATGCAAACCCAAGTCGTCGAGATCTTATCTGCCGAGGCGATTCGCCGCACCCTGAACCGATTGGCCTCAGAAATCATTGAACGCACCGATCCCCTCAGCGACTTGGTGCTGATGGGCATCCACACCCGTGGCGTGCCGCTGGCCTATCAACTCGCCCAGCAGATCAATCGATTAGAAAATGTAGACGTCCCCGTGGGTGAACTCGATATCACCTTTTATCGAGACGACCTCGACCAGATCGGGGCACGCACCCCTGAGAAAACGTCGATTCCGTTTGATCTGGCGGGCAAAACTGTGGTGCTCGTAGACGACGTCATCTTCAGTGGTCGGACAATTCGCGCTGCCCTCAATGCAATCATTGATCACGGTCGGCCCGAGCTAATCCGCATGGCCGTGTTAATCGATCGGGGGCACCGCCAGCTACCGATTCACCCAGATTTTGTGGGCAAGCAGTTGCCCACCGCCCGCAATGAAATCGTGAAAGTGTTTGTGCAGCCAGTAGATAATCAAGACGCCGTAGAGCTTTTCCGCCCCACAGAAAGTCTACAGTAGCAACCGTTTGGGGCCAAAGTTTGAGCTTCAGGAACCATAGTTTTTGGCTCTTCAGTCGCCACAGTTTGAAGAATCCGATCAACCAGAGTGTACATGCTTTGTATATTTTTGCAGGCGATCTTGGGCGTACTGTAGATATAGCTTGTTTACCTAATCCACGAGGTTTTTCGGTGAGTGCAACCCAGCCCATAGACTCGGCAATAACCCAAACTCGCAAGGCCGATCATCTGCGGATTTGCCTGGATGAAGATGTGCAATCCCATCGCATTAGCACTGGCCTGGAGCACTATCGGTTTATGCACTGTGCCCTACCAGAAATTAATTATGATGACATTGATGTCCAAACTCACTTTTTAGGTAAAGCTCTGGGAGCGCCCCTGCTGATTTCCTCCATGACCGGGGGCACTGAGCAAGCTCGTCTGATCAACACTCGGCTGGCTCACACTGCCCAGAAATTTGGCTTAGCCATGGGGGTCGGCTCCCAGCGCGTCGCCGTTGAGAACCCTGACCTGACGCCTACGTTTGCCGTCCGCGCAGTGGCCCCAGATATTCTCTTATTGGCCAATTTGGGGGCGGTGCAGCTCAACTATAGCTATGGTCTCTCCCAATGCCAGCGGGTGGTAGATGCCCTGGAGGCAGACGCCCTGATTTTGCATCTCAACCCATTGCAAGAGTGTGTGCAAACCAATGGGGACACCAACTTTGCTGGGTTACTCCTCAAAATTGAGCAGCTCTGTCGTCAACTGCCGGTGCCGGTGGTTGCCAAAGAGGTGGGCAACGGCATTTCAGCTATCCTGGCGCGCCAACTGATCGATGTGGGGGTGACGGCGATTGATGTGGCGGGGGCAGGGGGCACCTCCTGGGCTCGGGTCGAAAGTGAGCGCGCCCAAGACGCTAAGCAGCGACGCCTGGGCAATACCTTTGCCGACTGGGGCATGCCCACTGCAGAGTGTATTACTAGAATTCGGGCGATCGCACCGCAAATCCCCCTGATTGCATCCGGGGGGCTGCGCAATGGTCTGGATATCGCCAAAACCCTGGCCCTGGGCGCTAACATAGCCGGTCTGGCCTTGCCCTTTTTGCAAGCCGCCAACCAGTCTGAGGCCGCCCTAGACGAGCTGGCAGACATCCTGATTGCCGAAATCAAAACCGTTTTATTTTGCACCGGGCAACCTAGCTTAGATGCCCTCAGCCAGCACGCCGTCCTCCAGCAAATAAAATAAGCGCTTAAACTAGAGGAGAGCTACTAAACCCGAAAAGTTCTCCTTTCTAACCAACCCCGTCCCTGACGCCTAATTCATCCATGCGAGATTTCTTCAAATATGCCTTTGCCAGTGCCATCGGCACCATTGTTGGTCTATTTACACTCATGGCACTCGTTGGGATGGGGGCCATTGGTCTGATCGGGGTGCTGTTGGCGTCCAATGCTGACGATGCCAAAAAGTCCGTTGAAATCACCGAAAAGTCAATGTTGGTGTTTGACCTCTCCACCGATATTGTTGATGCGGTGCCCTACTCTGGGGCCAGCATTGTGTTTGAAGAAACCTTTTCTGGGCAGAGCTACAGCGCTGTCTCGCTCTATTCGGCACTACAAGCGATTGAGGCTGCCGCCGAGGATGACGACATTGCAGGCATTTACCTCACGGGCAACACTAATGAAGGATTTGCCACGCTACGGGAGGTGCGGGCGGCCCTGAGCCAATTTAAGGCAACCTCTGGCAAGCCTGTCTTGGCTTACACCACCGGTTGGAACGAGCGCGACTACTACCTCACGTCTGTCGCTGACACTGTCTATCTCAACCCGGTTGGGTTGCTTGAGATGAATGGATTTCGAGCCGAAATCCAATTTTTGGCCGGGGCGCTCAAAAAATATGGCGTCGGCGTCCAGGTACTCCGGGCCGGGCGCTATAAGTCTGCGGTGGAGCCCTTTATTCGTGAGACCAGTAGCCCCGAAGAAAAGCAGCAAACCGAGGCTATCTTGGGTGACCTCTGGCAAGATTTTTTGACCACCGTCAGCAGCGATCGCAACCTCACCCCCGAGCAGCTACAGCAGATCGCCGATACGGGTGGGCTACTGATGGCCGATGACGCCAAAACTGCCGGTCTTGTCGATCAGGTTAGTTTCTTTGACGAAGTCCTCACCGAACTCCAGACCCTCACCGACACAGACCTCGAAGGGGTCGACGACGAAAATCCCTTCCCCGCCATTAGCCTGTCTGCCTACAGCGACATCGCCGCAGGGCAATCTAGCAGTCTTTTCAAAGATGACACCGTGGCTGTCGTCTACGCCGCCGGTGAAATCATTATGGGCGACGGCAATAATCCAGGCATCGTTACCTCAGACGGGCTCGCCAGCACCCTGCGTCAGCTCCGCCGCGACGATGATATCAAGGCGGTGGTGCTCAGGGTCAATAGCCCTGGCGGCAGTGCCCTCGCCTCTGAAATCATTGCCCGTGAAGTCGAGTTACTCGTCGCCGAAAAACCGGTGATTGTTTCCATGGGCGACTACGCGGCCTCAGGGGGCTACATGATTTCGGCCCCAGGCACTGAAATTTTTGCCTCCCCCAACACCATCACGGGCTCCATTGGGGTCTACGGTCTGGTGATGAACTTTAAGGAAATTGCTAACCGCAACGGCGTTACCTGGGATGTCTTGAAAACCGCAAAATTTGCGGATATTGATACGATCAGTCGCCCCCAATCTGACGAAGAACTCAAGCTACAGCAGGATTTTGTCAACGATCTCTATCAGCGATTTGTCACCCTCGTAGCCGACACCCGTGAGGTCACTCCGGCCCGTGTCAATCAGGTTGCCCAGGGGCGAGTTTGGTCAGGCATTGATGCGACCCAGGCCGATCTGGTGGATCAAATGGGGGGGCTAGAAGATGCGATCGCAGCCGCAGCCAACGCCGCCAAGGTAGAAGAATGGCAAGTGAAAGAATATCCCCAGCCCGTCAGCCTCGAAGAACAAATTATCGAAAGCCTCTTTGGCATCGGCGTCGTCAGTCGGTTGCCCTGGGCCCAAGACCCGATCTCCCAAGAAATCTTGAAACTTAGAGAAGAGTTGCAAATCCTCCAGACGATGGATGACCCCAACGGCATGTATATGCGGCTGCCGTTTACGACGGAGATTGAATAAGCAACCCCCCAGAGCTATCGCCACCTCGAGGAAGGCTTTGTAACCACGGCATCGGCCTCTATTTCAATCAGCATATCCGGGTTGACTAAGCCCTTGATCTCCACCAGGGTTGAAGCGGGGGGATGCTCACCAAAAAACTCTTGATGAGCCAGGGCAATCTCCTCATAGCGGCCTATGTCAGTCACATACATGCGGGTACGCACCACATGGGCCAGACTCGCATCCATCGACTCCAGTGTTTTTTGAATAATCTCAAGACAGCGCCGCGTTTGGGCATAGGCATCGTGAGGGGCAAAGGTGCCACCCTCGTCAGCCACGGGGGCTGTCCCTGAGACGAAGATCAAATTGTCAGCCCGCAGGGCTCGACAGTAGCCAACCTTTTGCTCCCAGGGGGTGCCGGTGAAGTAGCGTTCGAAGGTCATTAAGGGGGGAGTGGGTAAGTGGGTAATGGGGGGTGGATCTTCGCTGCGCACGCAGCTCGATCTTTAAGGCTGCAACTGTTTTAGATAGGCTTTGACGGCGTTGTGCAGGCCAAACTTGAGGGCGTCTGCGGTGAGGGCATGGCCGATGGAGACTTCTAAAATATTGGGAATCTTGAGAAACTGGGTCAGGTTATCGAGGTTTAGATCATGCCCTGCATTGACGCCGAGGCCCTCTGCCTGAGCGACCTTGGCAGCTTCGGCATATTGATCAACCACAGCCTCAGCCCGATTTTCACGAAACGCAGTGGCATAGGGCTCTGTATACAGCTCAATTCGGGCTGCATCGTTGGTCACCCCCAGGGGCTTGATCCGGCGAATCTGGATAGGGTCGGGGTCCATAAATAGGCTCACACGAGCCCCGATGGCCTGGATATCTTCGATGATCGGCTTGAGTTTGTCACCCTCTTTTTGAATATCCCAACCGTGGTCTGAAGTGAACTGGTTGGGGTCATCTGGTACCAAAGTAACCTGGTTGGGTTTCACATCCCGCACAATGTCCATAAAGCGGGGCGCTAGCGGATTGCCCTCAATATTAAACTCAATCGTCGGATGGCCCTTGAGCAACGTCGCCAGCTCATACACATCACTGCGGCGAATATGACGCTGATCGGGGCGCGGATGCACCGTCAGCCCATAGGCCCCCGCCTCAATGCAGGTTTCTGCCGCCCACAGCACGCTGGGAATCCCCAGGGTACGCGAATTGCGAAGCAGCGCAATTTTATTGAGGTTTACACTCAGCTGGGTCATGGAGAGGGAGAAATAAAAGGTTACTGATTCAAATTATCGGGCGATTGAGTCAACCTAACCCATCGGATAATTGTAAACTTGTATTAAGCGTTTTTATTGGGGTTTGCCCGTCATGATGCCCGTTATGATGTCTGATATGCCAAAGATTCGAGCCTGGGTGCGCCGCTTTGGACTGGCCCTCGCCAGTCAGGTTGCCCTCCTATGCTGCTTGTCTATTTTTAGCTGGCAAGCCCCTGCCCTGGCCCTCGGGGGTCCCCAGGTGCCCCTTGGCGCTCCCGCCCCTGAATTTACCTTGCCCTCCAATAGTGGCGATGGCGATGTGGCCCTGGCTGACTATCGCGGCGAGTGGGTCGTACTCTACTTTTATCCCAAAGACTTTACCCCCGGCTGCACCCTTGAAGCCCAGCGATTTCAACGGGACCTGCCTAAATATATTGAGCGCCATGCCCAGGTGCTCGGCGTCAGCGCTGACGATGTTGATGTCCATGCCGAGTTTTGTGACTCCGAAGGGTTACGCTTTCCGCTACTAGCCGACACCGATGGTGCTATCAGCAAAGCTTACGGCTCCTGGATGTCACCTATGTCACTGCGCCATACCTACTTGATCGATCCCGATGGCATTTTGCGTGAACGTTTCCTCGGCGTGCGCCCCGCAATTCATAGTCAGGAGGTATTGGCCCGGTTGGATGAGTTACAGGCAGCCTGATAGGGGCATCATTAACGCCCCCTAAGGTGCTCCCAAATCCTTCTGAAACCCCCGAGTCAGCATAATTCGACGCCGTCGCTTTCTAGCCAGGTCTTGCAAATCCTCGTCTCGGTCGGTCTCATCTACAATTTCACCGGTCAGCACTTCGATTACATCCTCCAGGGTGACTACGCCTGAAACCCCGCCGTACTCATCCACCACGATCATCAGGTGCTCTCGCTCAAGCTGAAAGGTTTTGAGTAACCCGTCGGCCCTTTCTGTTTCAGGAACATAGTGAGCTGAACGCATAAGGGACTGTACTGGCACATCGCCATTACCTTGCACCAGGGCTGCCAGCAGCTCGGCTTTGAGGGCAACCCCTAAAACATGGTCCAGGTCTTCGCCGATGATAATAATGCGAGAATGCTGTGAGTCGATGATAGTTTGCTGAACGGTTTCTAAAATATCTTCACCGTAGAGATAGGTAATCGCCACCCGTGGGGTCATAATCTTGGCAGCGGTCATATCGTTGAGCCGAAAGACCTGTTGGATCATCTCGGCTTCGTCGTCCTCGATCAGCCCTTCTTGATAACCCAGGACGGCTAATAACTTAATCTCAGCTTCGTTCGTAATCGGTCGTCGGGTGCCTTCGACCAAGGGGGCGGTCAGTTTTTCGAGCATTAAGATAATCGGTGTCATCAGCCAGGTGAGGGTACGGATCGGCAGCGCCACCAGCAGGCCAATGCGTTCGGCATAGCGTTCACCTAAGGTTTTGGGGACAATTTCAGCAAATAAGATGATTAGGAAGGTTAGGATCGCTGAGAAAACACCCAGCATGGCATCGCCCAAGACCACCGTGGCAATTCGCCCAATGATGATGCTGCCAACAATGTTAAAAATATTATTCAGGATGACGATCGCGGCAATCGGACGATTGATCTTTTCCCGAATGGCCAGCAGTGCGATCGCAGCCGGTTTACGCGTGTTAGCCAACTGCCGGGCCTTGAGCAGCGGTACCGACAGCAGGGCTGCCTCGGTGCCTGAGCAGAGGGCCGATCCGAGCAGTACGATGAGTACTGCGATCGCAAGTTGAATCATGGTTAGGAAGAGACGATGAATAATATGATACGCAGCAAAGGATGACACATTGCTATGATCCTCCTAATTCAACTGTAATTCTGTGTTGACTTTTCCTCGACCCCTATGCGAGAAAACAGCCGCGAAAACATCTTAGATGTCCGTAACCTCAAGGTTCAATTTGCAACAGATGCTGGTCTGGTTCAAGCCGTTGACGACATCTCGTTTAACGTCAAACGGGGACAGACCTTAGGCATTGTCGGCGAATCGGGCTCTGGCAAATCAGTCACATCCCTGGCGGTGATGGGATTGGTCCCCAGCCCACCGGGGGAAGTCACCGAAGGCGAAATTTGGTTTGATGACGGTCAGATTGGTGATACCCATGGCCCAGTTGACCTGCGGACTCAGTCGCCCCGTCGCCTGCAAGACTATCGGGGCGGTCAAATTTCCATGATTTTTCAAGAACCGATGAGCTCGCTAAACCCGGTTTATACCTGTGGGTTTCAACTGATCGAAGCAATCCGTCAGCACCAAGACATTTCCAAAGCCGCCGCCCAAAAACTGGCCATTGAGCGCCTACAAGAAGTCAGGCTCCTGCCCAGCGATGCGGTCATGGCAGAGCGCATCACCGCAGAAGAGGGCCTCACGGACAGAGCACAAGTACAGCGGGAAGTCAGTCGCCGCAAAAAAGCCCTGCTTAATCGCTATCCCCACCAGCTCTCCGGCGGCCAAATCCAGCGGGTGATGATTGCCATGGCCATTGTCTGCAACCCATCCCTGCTGATTGCCGATGAACCCACAACAGCTCTGGATGTCACCGTTCAGGCCAGTATCCTAGACCTGCTGCGGGAGCTGCGCGACCAGCGCGATATGTCGATGATGTTCATCACCCATGACCTGGGCATCATTGCCGAAATCGCCGATCAGGTGGCAGTGATGTATCGCGGCAAAATTGTCGAATACGGTCCCGTGTGGGAAATTTTCTCAAATCCTCAACATCCTTATACCAAAGGCCTCCTGGCTTGTCGCCCCAAACCTGATCATCAACTGCGCAAGCTACCTACCGTATCAGACTATATGCAGGTGGTTGAGCAAGATGAGGGCGATGTTCAAATTTATGCCCGGCACTTTGAGGAAACCGAAGACCAGCCCATGGCCGAAGAAATCACCCCAGCAGATATGCAGGCCCGCCTAGAGGGGCTGCTATCAGACGCACCGTTGCTGACTGTCCAAAACCTTAAAGTGGGCTACCCCATCAAAGGTGTCTTTGGTCAGACCACTCGCTTTGTGATGGCGGTCAATAACGTCTCCTTTGAGATCCACAAGGGCGAAACCTTTGGTTTGGTGGGCGAGTCAGGCTGTGGCAAAACCACCCTGGGACGGGCCCTGCTCAAGCTGATCCCCTCCATGGGAGGCAACATCCTATTTGAGGGGCAAAACCTGGACGGCTTAAGCCGCGCTCAGCTGCGACAGCGACGCCGTGAGATGCAAATTATTTTCCAAGATCCGTTTAGCTCCCTGGATCCCAGGATGAGCATCGGAGCCGCCATTGCTGAACCCCTCAAAATCCATGGCGTAATCCGCAACCGGCGCAATTTGCGGGAGCGAGTTGAATATTTGCTAGAGCGGGTTGGCATGAACCCTGGTTGCATTAATCGGTTTCCCCATGAGTTTTCGGGGGGGCAACGGCAGCGGATTTGTATTGCCCGAGCGCTAGCGCTCAATCCTAAATTTATCGTCTGCGATGAGTCCGTCTCAGCCCTGGATGTGTCAGTGCAAGCCCAGGTACTTAATCTGCTCAAAGAACTGCAGGCTGAGTTTGGTCTGACCTACCTGTTCATCTCCCACGACCTGGGGGTCGTGAAATTTATGAGCGATCGGATCATGGTCATGAACCAGGGCAAACTCGAAGAACTTGGACCAGCCCATGAAATTTACAATAGCCCCCAACAAGACTATACAAAGCAGCTAATCTCTGCCATTCCTATCGGCACCTTAGACCGTATTCAAGAGCTTCAGGCAGCTCGGGTAGCCGCAAATTAGGGATGAACTTGCCAGCTTGCCCCTGGCTTTAGGGCAATTAGCTTTATGGCAATTAATACTAGCTTTATATAGCGACCGGACAACCCTAAAAGCAGCCTAGGCAAGAATTGCCTTAAAACCACAGAAAATGCCTATTTCTTCAGTTTTTAGCCAGTTTAGGGACTTAGATGGCGGATTTTATTCAAAATAATCGGAGTTTTTCGACCCAATGTGCAGGTTTGCTTAATGGCACAGTGACGTCAAGGTTCACTTTATAAGACATTTAGGATCGCTTCGTGGAAGCTTCAACTTTCTTAATGGAGAGGTGTGGCTATCGGCTGTACGTGATGGAGTTTAGGACTCCAAGCTGTTGATTTTGCTCAGATTCAGGGTGCAAAGCCAGCTAAACCGTATCACCCGATAACTTTATGATGAACCATCAAATGCATCCAGACGATCCGACTAAGATGAAGGAGCACAAAGGGCTTCTTGACTTGGTCCCGACAAATAAAGCGACCCACGTAGCTGTTAAAAACGGCAATTGGTTTGACCCCGCAACCTGGCAAGGCGGTCGCATCCCTGGAGATGATGCTAGAGTTCACATTAAAGAAGGCATAACGGTTAAATATAACGACGTTAGCGAAGCTGAGCTATATACCCTAAGGGTAGACGGTGAGATTCAGTTCGCACCGGACAAAAATACAAAAATGGTGATTGATACCTTTGTGGTAGCACCCGAGGGTAAGTTACAAATTGGCACCAAAAACAATCCTGTCAAGGGGAACGTCAAAACTGAGATTGAAATTGCGGGCAAGGGTCCCATCGATCCCAAGTGGGACCCTCAACAACTTAGCCGAGGGATTATCTCTAATGGTGAAGTTGAGATCCACGGTCAAAAGAAAACCTCTCACCTCAAGGTGTCAGTTGACCCGATGGCGGGGCAAAACACGTTAGTCCTTGAGAAACCTCCTGAAAACTGGCAAGTGGGGGATACCATTGTCCTTACCGGTACTCGAGTCCTTCCCCGTGGCGCAGATAAAGCTTATCTAGGTACCGAAGACGAAGAATTTACGATCAAAGGGATTGCTGGCAATCGTATCACCTTAGACAAATCTCTGAAATACGATCACAACACTCCCCGGGCTGACTTAAAAGCCTATGTGGCCAACTACAGCCGCAACGTCGTGATCTCAACCCGTGATGCTGAGTCTCTACCAGCTAACCAACGTGGGCATGTCATGCTCATGCACTCTGATAAAGTCGATGTTCGCTATGCTGAGTTTGATGAACTCGGTCGGACTGATAAATCTAAGCCATTAGATGATTTCCTGACTAAAGGGGACAAATCCCCAGAACGGGTTTTAGATGCAAATGGCAACCCCATTAGCGGTAAACAAAAGAATATTCGAGGTCGTTACGCCCTCCATTTGCACCGCACAGGCACTGATGTAGATGGTAGCCCCGCTATCTTAGAGGGGAATGCTGTCTTTGGGTCACCTGGCTGGGGCATTGCCCAGCACGACAGCTACGCCATTCTTGAAAACAATGCAACGTATAAAGTCAATGGTGCCGGCTTTATCAGTGAAGTCGGGAATGAAACCGGTGCCTGGCGTAACAATATCGCCATCAACACAACCACCGGTCGCACCGACCATCCTAAAACGGGGGTTAAAAATCATGACATTGGTTTCAATGGGAATGGTTTTTGGTTCCAGGGTCGGTTGGTTGAGAATGAAGGGAATGTATCTGCGGGCAGTCAATCTGCTGCTTTTATGTACTTTCATCGCGGCATCGATAATATTAGGGTTGATGCCGACGATCTCCCCATTACTGACCTGGCAAAAGGGAAGGATACAGTTGTTCCAGAAGATGCTCCGATCATGGGCTTCCGCAACAATGAAGCGTTTGCCTCCGGAACAGGCCTGTGGATTATCAAAAACTTCCCTCAGCAACAACACGATGCTCGAACGGTACTCGATGGGTTTAAGGGGTGGGAGGTTGAGCAGGGTTCCTTGACGGAATACACAGCTCACTACACCCTCAAGGACTTTGACTTAATCGCCGGCAAGGATGGCAGTCGTTTTTGGGTGAGTCATGGCATCAAGCTGGGCAACAACGTTCAAGATATGGTGTTTGACAACCTCAAAGTGCAAGGGTTTGAGGAAGGGGTTGAGTTCACAAAAGACATTCCAGGGAAACCGCCCTTAAAAGATTGGGGCTATGTCTTTGTTGAGCCGAAGCTCTCTAGCAACAAAAAAGACTTTGTTAATTTCAATCAGGCAACCGATCGGATTGTCTCTAAGAACTCCCTTAAGTCAGGCACCTTAAAGTTTGAGCTATCACCCAATAGCGATTTGCGCGTCCGCAAAGGCGACAAAGGTGACTATGCCGTGGTCGAAGGGACTAAAACAGATTCTCTGGGCAAAATTAGCTATCCCTTTGGTTCCGAGTCATTGACCTATAGTTTTGAAGACATCAAGGGGTTGGTCGCCAAAGGTTATTACACCCTGCCCAATGGGCAACGGGCTGTGGTTGCCAATGAGTATCTCTCAGATCGAGTCACTGGTGAAATGTTGAAATTTCCGGTGGTGATCACCCTTGAGGAATCTTTTTGGACGAATAACAAACCTTCTCTCGGTACGCTTAATCCGAACAGTAATCTGTTAACCCCCAAAAAGGTGGGTAAGATTTCTGACTATACCTTGCCGGATAGGCCCAAGCCGCCGATACCTGAGCCACCTGCCAGTCCGGCACCTGAGCCACCTGCCAGTCCGGTACCTGAGCCACCTGCCAACCCGGTACCTGAGCCACCTGCCAACCCGGCACCTGAGCCACCAACCAATCCAGGTGCTCCGGTGGACCCTGTGACTCCGGTGGACCCCGTAACTCCGAACCAGCCAATTGCCAGTGCAGACAAGCTCGTGTCTTATCTGAAGTTGGATGATGGGAAGGGCAAAATTGCAAAAGATAGCTCGGTCAATGGCCTGAATAACCGAGGTACCTTGATCAACACAGCTAAATGGCTGAAGCAAGGTGCTAAGGATGGGGCTGTTACTTTGGATGGGAAAGGAAGTGGCATCAGGCTCAGAAACTCTAAGGACATCAACCAGAGGGTGCATAAGCAGCGCACCATTTCGCTCTGGTTTAAGGCCGACAAAATCGCGCCAGCGGGCAAGCAACAGATGATCTATGAGGAGGGAGGTGGCGAGCGCGGTCTCAACGTCTATTTAGAGGGAGATCAGCTGCACGTCGGCGGTTGGAACAGATCCGTGCAACAAAGTGGCTGGGAAGGCACCTGGCTGAAGACTAATAAACTCTCAGCGAATCAGTGGTACCACGTGGCCCTTGTCCTCGATGGCGGCAGTAATGTCACCGATGGTGCATTTCAAGGCTATCTCGATGGCAACAAGTTTGGCGAAGGGAAAGGATCACAGCTCTGGAAGCACTCTGGCGGCATTGGCCTAGGTACTATTAATCGCGGCACCCGATTCCATAATCGGACCGCTGGGGGTGGCTCTAGCTTAACAGGCGCGATCGATGAAGTCATGATTTTCAACGATGCACTCAGCTCTAGTGAAGTGAAAACGTTATACGCCAGCTGAGTAGGTTCTTGTTTAAGGAACATTCGGCATAAATCCTGTTTCCAGCAGAAATCAGGTTAGTGTTGATTCCCCTTGCCGTCAGGTGAGGGGAATCTGCCGTGACTGGCCGATCATACCCAATCCAGTGATGCCGAGCAGCGCGATCGCACCCATCCAAATCCAGTTTCCAAATAGGCTCCAATCGATCTTATGGACAACCCCGTCCACCACTAAAACGCCTGCAATGACTAAACTGCTAAACGCAACTTGAATCAACCCTAACGCCAAAAGTTCTACTGCCGTTGTCTGTCGGGATAGCATCAAAGCACCCACAGCACCGGTCAGAAAAATCGCGCTGTATAGCTGACTGTGGTAAGTATCTAAAGGCCACGGCCAGAAACCTCCAAACAGCACAGGTAAAACCAGCAACCCTAGACCATATATTCCCAAAAACACTGCCTGTAATCGCAAATAAACAGACCAGCCCCGTGACCATTTTCTCAATCCAGAAAATGTCTGCCGTCCATAATGCCCAAGATAATAACTAGCGCCAATACAATCTGCACTGTATAACCAAAACCAAATACCCGTTGCCCGGCGATGCACATCAAATTGTTTTATCTGTGAGCAAGACACCAGCAAGATAATGGTTGTAAATATCCACATCATCGGGACAATCAAGCGAGCCAGTGTGGCCCGTCGCGCCATCAATAAAATAGTGAGCGCCACCAATGCTGTGAGATAGATAGCTCCTAAAAACCGAGTATTAAACGGAGTCAAAGTCCAAAGCCAGCGGCGGCGAGCAAAGTCTGGAAAGAAAAATAAACTGCCCCCCACAAGCAACAACAAAAGGCTAGAAATCAAGGCCATGATAAATAAGGGAACCGCAATCGGGGTATTTCTACCTTCGACGTTGCGATTAAAACGAGATAGTGAAACATTCATAACAGTTAATCCTTATTATTTTTCTACAGCATCCTTTTCTACAACATATTTTTCTACAGGATCTTTTTCTACAGCACCTAATTCCTTCAGAGTGGCGATCTGAGCATAAGTCAGCCCAACCACGCCAGTAATATCCATGCCCTCATAGGGATCTTGCGTTTTGAGCGTTTTCAAACAGTCTCCTGTTTCTACTGACCACAACTTAATAGTCTTGTCGTCACTGCCACTGGCTAAATATCGCCCGTCAGGGCTAAAGGTGACTGACCAGACACTATTGCGATGGCCCTCAAGCGTTTTGAGACATTTGCCGGTCTTGAGATTCCACAGCTTCAGCGTATGATCGGCGCTACCACTGGCGATGTATTTGCCACCAGGACTGATCGCCACTGACATAACCCAATTTTGATGGCCTTGTAACACTTGCTGACACTGGCCACTGCTGATGTCCCAGAGTCTCACCGTTTGGTCCATACTGCTGCTGGCGAGATAATCTCCCTGGGGATCAAAGACCATCCCCCATACGCCACTATGGTGCCCTGACAAGGTTTTTAGGCATTGGCCGGTGTGGGTATCCCAGAGTTTGAGGGTGCGATCGCAAGATCCACTTGCCAGTAGCCCTCCCTCGGGATGAAAGGCAACCGAACATACCCAGTGTTCATGCCCAGCCAAAGTCTGGCAACATTGCCCGGTGTGGATATCCCAAAGTCTAATACTTTGATCAGCGCTGCCGCTGGCAAGCGTATCACTATCCGGGCTAAACGCCACTGACCAAACAGATTTCGTATGCCCTGACAACATTTTGTTTTGTTGTCTTGATGGCAGCGACCACAGGCGGACTTTGCCATCTTCATTGCCGCTGGCTAGCCAATCTCCTTGAGGGCTAAACACCACTGACCAAATTGCACTTTCAGCCCCTGATAAAATTGCCAGATGCTTTCCTGAGTCAACCTCCCAAAGATTCACCAGCCGATCACCATGACCGCTGGCAATCAAATCTCCCTGAGGGCTAAAGGTAACTGACCAAACCCAGTTACTGTTCCCCTGTAGTGTTTTGAGACATTGACCCTGTTGGCCATGCCAAAGTCTCATAGTGCGATCTTCACTGCCACTGGCCAGATAATGCCCCTCAGGGTCAAACGCCACCGACCAAACCCAATTGCTATGACCTGATAACACTCGCAGGCATTGGCCACTGCCAATATCCCAAAGTCGTACCGTTTGATCAGCACTACCACTCGCCAGATAATTGCCCTGGGGTGCAAAGGCAACGGTCCAAACCCAGTTATTGTGGCCCATTAGCGTCCGTTGACACTGGCCTGTTTTGAGATCCCAGAGTTTAACCGTTTGGTCAGCACTCCCACTCGCCAGAGTATCTCCTTGGGGGCTCAACGCCACCGACCAAACCCCAGCCCGATGCCCTGAGAGCGTCTGTCGACACTGCCCCGTGATGACATCCCAAACTTTGAGAGTGCGATCGGCACTGCCGCTCACCAGATAATCTCCCTGGCGACCAAATACCACAGACCAAACCCCGTGGGCATGGCCCTCAAACGTGTGCAGACACTTCCCGGTACCCACCGACCATAGTTTGATCGTACGATCGGCGCTGCCACTTGTTAACCACTGGCCATCGGGGCTAAACGCCACAGACATCACCCAGTTAGCATGGCCCTCAAATGTGTACAGACACTCCCCGGTTCTGACTGACCACAGTTTAGCCGTGCGATCGGCGCTGCCGCTCGCCAACCACTGACCATCTGGGCTAAATGCCACTGCACAAACCCAATTGCAATGCCCCCGCAAGGTCAACAAATGCGGCCCAATTTCCCCAAAATTCGTCTGCCAAATCCAAATTTCACGATGGGTGTCTCCTGTGGCTAAGCATCGCCCCTCAGGGTCGAAGGCCAGCGCACGAATACTCCCAAAGGGTTGATTGAAAACAGAGTTGGTGAAATTTGAGCCTGCAAAGCTAACATTATGTAGTTTGAGCCCCTGGAGATGAGCCTGTCGGATAATCAAATTTGAGAAGTCATATCCTTGGAGATCAACTTGCAAGTAACCCAGTAGATTCAAGATATTGCCACCGATATAGCCAGTTTCTTGGGCAGATTTGCCACGAACCTGGGAGAGTATGCCTGCAAGGTACACTGCTAAATCTGCAACAGAAGGCCAATCTAAGCAGAGGCGCTCAACCACAGGCTCCACGATCAGTCGAATTTGGGCTTTTCGAAGATAATCCTTGGTGTCTGCTTTGACTAAGGCATGACTGCGCAATAAAACAGGCTTTTGATGCTGAATCTCTTGATAAATCTGCTCAATCAATTGGCAGATCAGATAGTCCATGATCACGGGTTGCTGAGTGATCTGACAGCCCTCTTTTTCTAACAAAGAACGACGGTCTAAAGCATCGATGACCTGCAAAATATCACCAAATTGAACGAAATTGGCTAAATCAGCTTGTAAGGCTTTCCAAGGAGCGAGTTCTCGGTTAATTGCTAACCAATACATGATGTCTCGCTCTAATGGCGTCAGGCGTTCTAACTGGGTAGTTAATAGCTGTTGAATGTTGTTAAACAGAGAAGAAGTCTCCTGGCGTAACGTCAAGAAACTGGCAATATCCCCCTCGAAATAATCTCTAACAGAAGCTGCAATCATTTTGAGCGCCAGGGGATTACCCCCATAGGTTTGTATTAAAGTCGCCCAGTCTATATCTGAGCCTGTAAAAGTATCTTGAGTTTGCAACCATTCTCGCCCCTCTGCTTCTAACAAACCCGATAGTTTAAAGCATCGAACCGGCAAAGTTTCACCCGCCAGAATGGTTAATTCTCTGGGCTGTTCACGGGATGTTAGTAACAGGCAACTATTGTGAGCGGTTTCCCCAATGGTTTTATATAACTGACCGTAAGCTTCATACCCGGTCCGGTAAACTCCAGCGCCCTGACACGCCTGGAAAATAGACTCAGCATTATCCAAAATGACCAGACAACGTTGATCACGAAAACAACTCATCAAATAGCGTAGTTGACCATCTAACGAGTCAGGAATCGCATTCTTAGACAGATTTAGTTCTGGCTGCTCTGAGAAAAATTGCAGCAGGTCGCTCAAGAGATCTTGGATAGAAGGCGCATTACGGAGACTGCGCCAAATCAGGTAATCAAACTCATCCTGAATGAGATGGGCGAGTTTCACCGATAGGGTTGTTTTACCCATCCCCCCCATACCCGAGATGACGACAAGCCGACACCGATCGATAACAAGCCAGTGCTTCAGAGTCTCTAGCTCAGCATTGCGACCGTAGAAAGCAGCAACATCGACAGCCTTGCCCCAGTCCTGGCGGGCTTTGATGTTACCCCCTTGAACCTGAGGTTGTGCAGGTTCTTGAGTCATTTTACTGCGCCCTGCTAGATCAGCAAGATCTTGCCAGTCCAGGTTAAGCGTTCGACAGAGTTCAGAAAAGGTAGCAAAATCAACCGGCTTACCTGAGAGAAACTTTTTGACGGTTGCCAGGGAAAATCCAGCTTTTTCGGCAAAGGCTCTTTGGGTATGGAATCCATTGCTCTTAATCGCCAGACGGAGTCGATCAAGACAATCTTTATGAGCTTTGAGTGAGCGTGACATGAGCGTTCACCTGAGCTAACTCAGAGGGCAGCACTAAAATAGAAAGCTATTTTCGCACTATCCCCCCAAGGCGAAGCCTATTCAAAAATCGAGAAGAATCAGGGAAGAACTCGAGAGGAACTCGGGAAGATGATTAACATTTGTCACAAATCCTTAAATTGGCTGCAAGGTAGCTCCAAGTCGGCCTTACTCGGCTCTTAACACGGCCATCTGCCGGTTGTAATGGGAGTCAGATACACAGATGAGAATTTTATCTCTCCTGTTGAGATCTTAAACAATACACACAACACACTGAATTTAAAGAGGACTTAATGATGGCTAACAACCCTCCTACCATTCCTACCATTAACGATGATACCTTATGTGGAGATACCCTCCCCGGTCAATTCAATGATTTCATCGATGGTTTGGCAGGCGACGACCTTATCTTCGGACTTACTGAAAGTGATACGCTTCTAGGCAACCTTGGCAATGATTCTATAGACGGAGGCGACGGAGATGACTCCATTGACGGTGGTGGTGGAGATGACAAGCTTGTAGGTGGCAATGGCAAAGATACTATCTTTGGCGGCAGTGGAAATGATGACATTCGTGGTGGTGATGGTGATGATTTTCTTCATGGCGATCTCTTTGGTACTGGTCAAAATGGCAATGACAGGATCAGAGGAGGGGACGGAGACGATCATATTGAAGGTGGCAAGGGAAATGACTCTCTCTTTGGTGATAGTGGTGATGACTTCTTTATCAGTAATGACGGAGAAGATGTCGCCTATGGTGGAGTAGGTGCAGATAGAATGTTTGGCGGAGGAGATAACGATACCCTAGTTGGGGAAGATGGTAATGATACTCTGAACGGTGGGACAGGAGACGATCTCATGTTTGGAGATGAAGAAAATGCCATCAATGGCGGCAACACATACAATAACGCAGGAGGAGAAGATTTTCTCGAAGGGGGGCTTGGCGAGGACACCATGTATGGTGGCGACCAAAAAGATACCCTGATGGGGAATGGGGATAACGATACCCTATTCGGCGGTGCAGGTAATGACGACCTGTATGGTGGAATGGGCAATGACAAAATCAATGGTGGATTCGACAATGACTATATTGAGGGGGGTGATGATAATGACATCCTACATGGAGAGATAGGAGATGACGTAGTTCTTGGTGGTGATGGCAACGATATCGTTAGAGGTGGCATCGGCAACGATGTCCTAGAGGGGGGCTCAGGAGAGGATACCCTCTCGGGCGTTCAAGAGTTTTTCCCCCCTCCTAATCAATTCAATGGCATTGACTCTATTGATACCTTAACTGGGGGTACCGGAGCCGACCGATTTGACCTTGGCGGTGTCACCGGGGTTTACTACAGCGATGGTGACCCACTCACCCTTGGGTATAACGACTATGCACTGATTACCGACTTTAACCTAGATGAGGGCGATTTCATTCAGTTAGCAGGTGCTGCTGATCTCTATAGCTTGAGCTTGGGCTCTATCACAGTTGATGGTGTTACTGGCACAGGCATTTTCCAAATTGAAGCGCCTGACGCTAGAGGGGGGGAATTGATCAGTTTATTGCAAGACGTCGATCCGATTAGTCTAGATTTGAACAATACTGCTCAATTCTCCTATGTATAGAAACCGATTGATCTCAATACTTGAGTGCGGTGGCAATGACTATCCCAGGGTTCTTGAGGATTCTTCAAGGCTCTTCAAAGAACAGCTCAAGTATCGTTAGATTAC
>JBCBQD010000028.1:0-33668 GCA_039820425.1 Cyanobacteria bacterium J06635_1 | reverse complement strand
CGACCTGCTGTTGGCCATACACCTGATTCATGCGCTCAAGCTCAAGAATGGCGGGTTTAACGTCCTTGAGTATCCGCACGAGGGCGGCGGCGGGGTTGTTAAGCTCGTGGGCCAGCCCAGCGGCGAGGGTGCCTAGAGCCGCCATCTTTTCTCGATTTTGAATAAAGGATTCCAGACCCCGCAGACGGCTGCTTACCGTACGAAAGATATCTTTTTCAAACTCGCGACAGCCATGAAGTACCTCCAGGAAATCAACGCAGTCGAGTCGGTAAAGGTCGGTGTCAACATCGGCGGTCAGCGTGACAGGCACCAGATCTTCGGTGAGCACCTGAACTTCACCAAAAAAAGAGGGGCTGTGGTGGCGACCCAGGGGGATATCGGCCCCCTGGCTTTGGCGGGTAACGGTGGTCTGACCGCTGATTTGAATGAAGAAACCTTTGGTCGGTTCGCCTTCGCGCACAAGAACTTCGCCAGGGGTCAGGTGAATGTGCTCGGCGCGATCGCAAATCCAATCCAACCGCTCGGGAGGCAACTTCTGAAACGGTTTCATCTGCAATAGAGACTCTTTACAAAGCATAAGCGCTGCGCCTTGATGGGAATAAATGCCTGCGTTGCTGATCATGCTAGATCAAATCAGCTGTGTTGAGTGTTTAAGATAGGAAAATAGTTCACTTCATCTGCTGAATGAATTCAACCCGATTACCAAACGGATCTCGAAACTCAAATCGCTCGAACCCTGGGATTGGAATACCCTCAAGTAGCTCGATCCCCTGCGCGGCAAGCGTATCTCTCCAATGGGTGAGATCCGTAACGGCGTATGCGAGGTGAGCCTTAGTGCGGGTTCGATCGACACCCTCTTCAACACCCACATGGACATATCGATCGCCCACGGCAAGCCAAAAGCCACCACGCCCAACCAGACTCTCTGGCTTGGGAACTTCGGTCAAACCCAATACACCGCAGTAGAAATCACGGGCTGTGTCTTCAGCGTGAGTGGGAATCGTAATTTGAGCGTGATGGATCCCGATGATCATAATCAATTAGCGTCATGAATCAGCGTCGTCCTCTCTCTATCGTTCTCTCTATTAAAGAACGTCATGAAGAACGTCGAGCCAACAGTGCATAGACACCCGCTACTGACAGTAACGAACCCCCGGCTAGGTTGAAACCTCGCTGGGCTCGATGCGTAGAGAGCAGCCTGCGCGCCGATGTCGCAAACATCGAGTAAAGAGCGACGTTTAACACAGCCAGCAGAATGAAGGTTGTTGCCAATAGCCATAGCTGAAAGGCAATATTGCCAGATGGATTGGTAAACTGCGGCAGAAAAGCCACGTAGAACATAATGCCTTTGGGATTGAGGGCTGACACCAAATAGGTATTGATAAACAGTCGTCGGGAACTTACCACCATAGGAGCTGCGAGCCGAGGCGGTGAAACCCCGGCACGCAGTGATTTAAGACCCAGATAAAGTAAATACAATCCACCTGCCCACTTCACCACCGTAAACCAAAACGCAGACGTGGATAGCAGCGCCCCCAGGCCCAGCAGCGACATCACCAGTGCGGTTGAGTCACCCAGGGCAACAGCGGTAACCAGAGGTGCACTCGCCCGGCGACCGTGGGCCAGGGAATAACTGATCACCGTAAGGACGGTTGGCCCAGGAATAATCAGGATCACAATCGATGCGATCGCAAAGGCAAACCAAAGTTCGATAGTCATAGGTCTTTTGCATCCATACGGGTTTGAATTTCTGTGGGGAAATCTTCAGGCGCAGGTGCACCGCTGACCGCCGGAGCAATTAGCCCAAGCGCAGTGACTCGTTGTGGATAAGTCAGGGCAAAATCGATGGCGATACGTTCCCCTTGTGAGCATCCGATCAAAGCAACTGCTGAGATGCCAAGGTGTTCTAGGACTTCTCGTAAATCTTCAACATGAGAGAAGGCTTCATCGGGCGCTATTGTCTCACCGAAGCCGCGACGGTCATAGGCAATCGTGTGGTACTGATCGCTCAAGTCAGCGATTTGATGACGCCACATGTGTCGGTCAGCCACGCCTGCATGGAGCAAAAGCATTGACCTGCCTGTACCTGAGTGCTCACCCATCAACTGGGCGCTACCTATTTTGACCCTAAAAACCTCTACCATAATTGCAGCTGACCTATGGACCCACCTCAATGAATTCTCATTGCAAACTTTGAAATCTTGAGAGCCAAACGCTCTAATACAAGCTATCGAACCATTTGATGATTAAGATAACCCATGGCAGATAACTTGGAACGACTATAGAGGAATCCCTATCTATCAGAGTCATTTTTGTGGCAGTTTTTATGGTTTTAAGTCGCTGCTAAACTTGAAACGGATTGTTTGAGGAAATCAATAAAGACTCGAACTTTAAGGGGAATATAAGCCCTGGAGGGATAGACAAGCCAGGCGGCGGTACTGAAATCGGTGGCGGTGACATCGTAATTTGGAAAGACGTTAATGAGCGTACCTGCCTGGAGATCTTTATCGACCAACCAGTGGGGCAGTAGGGCCAAACCCATGCCCGCGATCGCACATTGCTGAAGGGCAATTGCATTCGAGATCACAGTACGCCCCCGGACAGGGACTTCAAGTGTTGCGTCGTCTTTATCTCTAAAGATCCATCGGGTCCGAAAGCCTGGCAACGGAAAGAGGAGGCAGTGATGCGCTTCGATATCATTCGGTTGTTGGGGATGGCCCGATTGTTGTAAATATTGAGAACTGGCGCAAACCCGATAGCAAACTTGCATCAAGCGCTGGGCAATGAGTGTCGAGTCGGCGAGCAGCCCAAGTCTCACCGCCAGGTCAATCCGCTCAGAGAACAAATCGACTCGGGTATCCGTGAGTAATAGATCGACGGTGAGGTCAGGATACAGTGCTTCAAAGTGAGGCAACAACGGCACAATGCACTGAATGCCAAAGGCAACTGACGCCGTCAACCGAAGTTCGCCCTTGGGTTGACCCGACGTATCAGTGACCACAGCGGTCGCCTGCTGGATCTCCTCCACTAGGGGCTCAATCCGCTCAAAATAGGTTATCCCCGCTTCAGTCGGCGATAACTTCCGAGTCGTTCGCTGAAAGAGTCGAATTCCCAATTCTTTCTCTAACCCTGCGATTGACCGTGATACCGAAGACGGGTCAATATTGCGATCGCGAGCCACCGCCGCAAAACTGCCCTGACGGAGCACGTCTACGAAAAGCTTTAATACTGAGATATCCATCGGCGAGAGGAGTAGTGGGTGGTGGGTAGAAGGTCGTGAACAAACACAAGGCCAGTTTCTATCCTTTTCGCCTTGTGCCCTACTCTCTACCCTCTACCTTTATTGATGCACAAAATGCACGAGAGTCATTCCCAAATTTATATTTATTGTTTAATTGTCATTAGTTAGGCTATTGCCACAGAGCTGAATCGGGAGAACATACATGGAACTGAAAAAAATTGCCGTCCTGGGTCTGGGTGCGATGGGCTCGCGGATGGCGATGAACCTGATCGCGGCGGGCTATGACGTCACCGTTTGGAATCGGTCGCCCGAACCCACAGAGATACTGGCGGCAAAAGGGGCAACCGTCGCGGCGTCTCCCAAGCAGGCGGCTGAGACTGCTGATGTTGTCATGAGTATGGTGACCGATAACGAGGCATCTCGAACTGTTTGGCTCAATCCGGAGACGGGGGCGGTATTGGGGCTGAAGCAGGGGAAGATTGCGATCGCATCCAGTACCCTCACCGTAGATTGGACCCAAGCGCTGGGTGCAGCAATCGAACACCGGGGAGCCCGGTTTCTTGATGCCCCCGTGGTGGGTTCTCGTCCCCAGGCTGAAGCCAAAAAGCTGATTTATTTAGTAGGCGGTAAGGCAGAAACCCTGGCCCAAGTTCAAGCGATGTTGTCATCCACCAGTGGTGCGATTTACCATGTGGGGGCCATCGGTCAGGGCACGGCGATGAAGCTAGCCGTAAATACCCTGTTTGGGGTCCAGGTTGCCGCCCTGGCGGAGCTGCTAGAAATGCTGGGCAGGCACGGGATACCCTTTGCAAAGGCAATGGACTGCTTGAGTGAGTTACCCGTTACCAGCCTGGCCGCTAAGGGTACAGGTAGCCTCATGGTTGCCAACAAACATGCACCGATGTTCCCCATTGAGCTTGTGGAGAAAGATTTTCGCTATGTGCTTGAGACTGCTCAATCAGTTGATGCTTCCACACCCACGGCTAAGGCCATTCACACTATTTATCAACAAGCTATCGCCCACGGCTATGGCAATGACAACATTACTGGGGTTATTCAGCTTCACGCGCATCGACCCGAGTGATGGTGTTGACCTCAAGCCATTGCTTTTATGGGATTACTCTCAGCACAAAATAATGGGTATCTGCCTGCTGAAGTTTGGACCACAGTGCCTTTTCAGGATCTGTAGTCGAGATTAGCGTGTCCGCAGTTGACTCAGAAGACTGTTCAATTTGGGTAGGCGCTGAGGTAGGCTCTCGAGTCGTAAGATTATTTGGATTGGGCTGAGGTCCTGGATCAGAACATCCGGTGACATTGAAAGCGAGATTGAATAAGAGTGCCCAGGCAATACACCATATTGTTGCTCCCATGACAATCACTCCTCTTTGTCTCCAGTAGCTGACAACAAATCATTGTCAAGGCCGGTGCATTATCACCTAGGTATTTTATCCTGAGTTATACATTGGGCTCGTCGTATGTTAAAACGTCTGCATTGCTAAAAGAATTTACGATTCGTGAATCGCTCAGAGTGCCAATCAGACCGTGTATAAGCAGTATCTTCATTGGCAATTCCTAACATTTTTGTGTCCCCTTGGTAACCCAAAAGACAGTTTAATGGGGCGCTACCCAATATACCGATCTGTAAGCCTAAGATTCGATAGAGTAGCCTCTATGCCCATTCCCTCAAAAAAACTGTCTAGAGACTGAGAATTATGTCCTCACAAGCTATAGGTCCCTCAAGCTCAAAAATTGTTGGGCACCTTAAGAATGCGGTTGCGATCGCATATACCCTATGCGGTTATGCCAGTGGCGTTGCCCTGCTATTTGCGCCTGTGTGGTGGGAAAATGGGTTAGGGGTCATCCTCATCGCCCATGCCCTATTGATTGCCTCGGTCTTGATACATGAGTTTATCCACGGCACTATCTTCAACTCGCGGATGTTAGATGCCATTGGCGGACAGGGGATGATGCACCTCAACGGGGCCTGCTATGCCACCTGGCCGCAAATCTATCAGCATCATATCAACCACCATATTCACGTCACCGATTTTATCCCCTTTGACTATTTTGACTACATAGAGAATATGTCACCCCTATTAAGACGGCTCGTTCGTACCCTGGAGTGGGCCTATATTCCCGGCTTTGAATTCCTGATCCGCCTGGATGTGATTACCTCTCCTTTTACGAACCCTCAGAAACGTCACTTGCGGCGGCATGTTTTATTGATTTTGGCTTATCGAGTCAGCCTGTTTGCCCTGCTAGCTTACCTCTCCTGGAAAGCTTTTTTGTTGTATGGGTTGGCCTACTATTTGTTTATGTCAATGATGCGCCTGGTGGAGACTTTTCATCACACATTTGAGTTTACGGTGCAGGGGAGTGAGATCGTAAAGCGCGATCGCACCTATGAGCAAATCAACACCTTCTCAAACGTGGTCTCGATTCATCATCCCTGGCTAAACCTGCTCTACCTGAATTTTGGGTATCACAATGCCCACCATGACAACATGAGATGTCCCTGGCATGAGCTACCCCAACACCATCGGCGGGTCTTTGATGAGTCATCAGGTCGCTATGGCGAGAAAGCGGGCAACCTACTCTCATTTTGGGAAACCGCAGCGACCTACCATAAACTTCGCGTGGTGCGCCTGGGGGGTGACCAAGGGGCCGTCTATGACGAGAACGGTCAGTTCTCAGTGACAAACTTTACGGGGGGCGTAGGCGCTTCTTTTCTAACCCCACCCTAGTCACTATCTATGATAAACAAAACGGTATCAAAATTCTACGCATGTGGAGCCATTATGACTGATGCTATTGCTGTCATTCACGCCCACCCTGGCCAAAACTGGTCGGTGCAGCGACTGGCTAACGACGCAGCAAAGCATCGGCCAGATCGCCATAACTGTCGGCTACGAAAGCGCGGCTGCCTTAAGTTGGGCGTTCAAAAAGCAGGTCGAATGCTCACCAGCCACCTGGAGAACCCACGAGAGAACAGGGAAGACTCTTTATGACTCAACCGGCGCATCAGGCAAACGACTCCACTCATTCCATGAGCCGTCATAGTTACGCACGTTGGGGTAGCCCAGCAAGTATTTCAAAACAAACCAGATATACCCAGCCCTTGCGCCGATAGCACAGTAGGGAAATATCTCTTTGTCAGGGGTTATCTCTTTACGCTGATAGAGTGCTTGCAATTCGTCAAAAGATTTGAACGTACCATTCTCATTTAAGGTGAGAATATGCTCAACATGCACAGCGCCTGGAATGTGCCCTGCCCGTTCAGCTTCTTCCGGTGGCTTCATCAAGAACTGTTTCCCACAATATTCTTCAACTGTGCGAACGTCCAGCAGCACCTGATCAGCCCGCTCGAGCGCAGTTTGAATCTCTTGATACGAGACTCGTAAGTTCGCGTCAGGCGGCTTGGCGCTGTAACGGGTTGGTGTGAAGGTTGAGCATTCTGGTACCACAGGTCGCCTTTCTGCCATCCATTTTTGATGTCCACCATTCAACACACGGACATTCTGATGCCCGAACAAAGTCAACAGCCAGAAGATAAAAGCCCCTGTCCCAGGATAGCTACCATAGGCGATCACAGTGGTCCCGTGCGTAATGCCAGATCGTGAAAGCAATTTTTCCACAGCAGTTTTGTCTAGGTTGAGGCGTAGATCGCTTAGGAGTAAATCAGAGGAAATATGCCAGAAAACAGCCCCAGGAATGTGTTTACCTTGGTAGGATTCGGGGCTCATATCCACTTCTAATATGCGGATATCAGGATCGTTAAGACGATCCGCGAGCCATTGCGTCTCTACAAGAACTTCAGGATGGGCGTAGTAAGTCATCAGTTTCTCCTGAGTAACCGTCAATGTCAGTGAAGCTTTATAGGGTAAAAAGTCAGAAGTACTTTTCACTAAGGTCTGAGTTCAGGTTATGGGTGATGTCACCTCTCCGCATAGACCTCGATCGGGTACACTTTGCATGAGTGGCAATCGGCAAGCTATCTGGAGAACCCCATGGAAACTTCTCTGCAGGCATTACTTCAAGCAATCGCTCGAGCCCAGGACGAAACTGAACTCAGGGAGCCTGTTGCGACCAAGATGGGCGAGTATTTTGTTGCGAAGCGCCAGAAACTATGGCTGTTAGACCAGATGCCTGCTATCGATAAAAATACGCCAGCTATGATCAAGCGGGCGCTGTCGCTGGATCACAACCCTGTTCTGCGCTATCTAGTACAGCGTCATGCAGTGGTCCATGATGAGGTCGTTTTGCCGCCGGGCGTCTGGCAGACGATTTGCCCCCGTGCTGATCACGGCCATGTGATGGTAGGCCCCATCGTGAGTGAGGGGCAGCTGATAGGCGGTATTGCCTTTACCCGCCATCGCGATGACCCCGAGTTTAATGCTGATAATCTGGCAGATCTAAGCGCGCTGTGCCTGCATCTTTCGACACGATTAGCAGTGTTACGATCAAAGCCGATGACTGAGCTAAATTGTAATCGCCTCACGCCCCGAGAAGCTCAAATTGCTGAGCTGGTTTCTCAGGGATTGACCAATAAAGCAATTGGCGAAGCGTTATGGATTACAGAAAATTCAGTCAAACAGGCCTTAAAGCGAATGTTTCGTAAACTAAAGGTGTCATCACGGACTGAGATGGTAGTTCACCTGTCCGTAAATACAGCAAATGTTTTTTTGAAGAAAACCGATACTATCGACCCTCCACAATTCGCAGAAAATTATTAAATATCACGTTAGCCTCACGATTCATGATTGGAAGTTGTTTACCTATGGCTTGTTTCAAATCTTCGCAGCCAGTGGCACCCAACGTGCTCTCTAAATCTGCTCGATAGGCAGGCATTTTCACCCAGTCTTGCACAGTAACCTCAGTTACTTCACTGTGGAACTGCAGGCCAAAAGCATAATCGCCCACTGCATATGCCTGGACCTGGCAGTGATCAGAAGATGCCAGAAGTTGAGCCCCGGATGGTAACCGTTGCACTGCTTGCCCATGCCACTGAAGCACCCTAAAGGTTTTGGGTAACCCTTGGGTGAGCGGGTGAGCAAGCCCTGCATCAGTCATAGAAATTGGCAGCAGGCCAACTTCAGGATCTACCATCGGTTTGACGTCTCCCCCCAAAGCATCGGCCAATAAAGGATCAAAGTGGGCTTGCTCAATAGCCACTTCGATTTTTTTTATCCAGTCCACTTAACGTATGGATTTAGTGATTTCGTTTGATCGCACATCTACAACCCCGCTCTATCAGAAACTTGCAGGGGAAATTCGTCAGGCCGTATTGAAATGTTTTTGCAGAAACCGCTTTGGGGTGAGCCCTTTAACTTGCTTGAACACCCGTGTAAAGTGTGACTGATCGGTAAAGCCAAACTGATGGGCTATCTGGGCGATGGTGAGTGAATCTTGTTTGTGCCCAGATTGTTTTAGCAACATCGCGGCACGTTCCACCCGGCGTTTCATCAGATATCGATGGGGGGTCAAGCCAAACGCCTGCTTAAACAACCGAGAGAAATGAAATTTGCTCAACCCCGAGACCAGCGCCAGATTATTCAAGCTGAGGTCTTCGGTGAGATGGGCTTCAACATAGTCAATCACCTGGGCTAACCGCTGCCGAGCAAAGGTTGGACCAACGGGGACATCCAGAGAAACGTCAGTCCCGTAATGATTAACGAAATGGATCGCCAGCGCCGTAGACAGCGTATCGGCATAGAGTCTACCGTTAGGGCCACTGCTTTCGGCCTCCACGAGAAGTGCCTGGATCAAGGTTTGCAAATGCCTGTCTTGGACCTTATGCCGCCGTCGAAATACCTGACGTTCAAGCAGGGGCTGTTCTGGCAGGGCTTCAACGATTTTGGCTGGGTCCAGGGTGAGCAATACAAACTGGTTGTAGGTATTGATACGATGGGAAAAGGGCACCCCAGCCGGGTTAACCCACAGGTCTCCACGGTCATAGCGGTGGGTTTTGAACGTCTTGCCGTCTTTCCACTCCCACTCAAAGGGGGGGCCTACATTCATTGCAAAATAATGCTGCGCCACGGTGACATCGTCAGGGTTAAACGCATTGTTTTCGCCCTTTTCGATATGGATCCCCTCCCAACTTAGATCTTTGCTGGACACTAAAATGTGGCCCGCATCCACGTCTGGATTAGGTTTCAAAGTCTGACTATCGACAAAATTAATCTGGCTCTGCATAGGCTGGGCAATCCGCATTTAGCAATTTCGTACCAAAATTGAGCAAGAAAATTCAAGAATTTTCTGGAGATCTCGTCGATAGTGGTGACTGTAGACTGACGACATGACGCTTCAGTGGAGGCAAAACCTATGTATTATTATACGCTCGGCAATACAGGCCTGAAAGTCAGCCGCCTGGCCCTCGGCACCATGACCTTTGGCGATGACTGGGGCTGGGGTGCAGACGAAGCCAATGCTCGCCAGCAGTTTGAGACGTATCTAGACGCGGGCGGCAACTTCATTGATACGGCGGATCTCTACACCAACGGCAACAGCGAGAAGATGCTGGGCCAGTTTATAAAAGAAACCAATAGTCGCGATAGAGTTGTTGTTGGCACTAAATTTAGCTACAACGCTGAGCCCGGCAACCCCAATGCAGGGGGCAACAGTCGCAAGAATATCCTACGGGCCGTCGAGGGGTCTCTAAAGCGTCTGGATACGGACTACATCGACCTCTATATGTTACATACCTGGGATCAAATGACCCCGGCAGAAGAAGTCGTCCGCACCTTAGATGATCTGGTGCGCTCAGGTAAGGTGCGCTATGTGGCCCTGTCTGATGTCCCTGCCTGGTACGCCGCCCAGGCCCAGACGCTTGCCAAAGAGCGCCATTTAGAGCCCATTAGCACCCTTCAGTTGGAATATTCCCTTGCGGAGCGCAACATCGAATTTGAGTACGTCCCCCTGGCGCAAACCTTGGGCACCGGCCTGATGGTCTGGTCGCCCCTGGCCAGTGGCCTACTCTCGGGTAAATACAAACCCTCCCAGGCAGGGGGCGCAGGATCCGGACGGTTAGCCACCCTGGCGGACAGTGACAACCCGGCCTTTAACAAATTCACTGACAAGAACTGGGCTATTGTGGCCGAGCTAGAAAAGGTCGCCAATGAGCTGGGTCGCTCAATGGCTCAGGTCGCCCTCAACTGGGTCGCCAATCGCCCCAGCGTGGCCTCAGTGCTAATCGGGGCAACCAAGCTACACCAGCTCAAAGACAATTTAGGGGCACTGGATTTTGAGATCCCAACAGAGTTACAACATCGTTTAGACGAGGTCAGCAAGCCTGAGACAAAATTCCCCTACACCTTTTTCGAACCGGGCCTCCAGGGGATGATTACCGGCGGTGCCACCGTGGGCGATAAGCCTGATAGCTATCGCCGGCCCATCTTGATTGAGACCAGCGGCGCTGGGGTGAGCGCCAACGAATCGTAAATTTAAGCTGTTTACAATGCTGTTTTCACAATGCTGTTCACAACGTAGAAGGGATGCAACCTAAAGCAGCACAAGTCTCTGTCCAGGTATGGGAATCCGATGGCATTTTGCTAGAGCAATATGCTTACACATCCGGTGCGGTTACCCCTCTGCCCAAGCATACCCATGCCGAATACCAGTTTGGGTTGAGCTGGGACTGTCAGGGTGAGTACTTCTATCGCGGGGCTCACCATGTCATCCCCACGGGCAGCCTGAGTGTGATTCATTCCGGTGAGGTGCATGCGCCTAGCGATCGCACTGCTCTGTCAAAATCTGCCCATTTTGCCATGGCACATATCGATCCAAGGTGGTTACAGCTCGTGGCGGCGGAGATGGCTGAAAAGCCCGCCCATGATCCTTTTTTCCCAACCGCCTTCGTCACAGACCCTGGGTTAAACCGCTTGTTTCTAGCGTTGCAAGCCGCTACCGACAGACAAACTTCCAAGCTTGAGCAAGGGACAGCCCTCTGGGATTTTCTCACCCATCTGATTGCAAACCATGCTTTCGATCAATCTGCGCTCAAGCCAATCAGGCCGGTTCACCAAGCTGTAGAACAGGCCCGTGATTATCTCCAGGCCCATTACGCCGATGATATCTCCCTGGAAGATTTAGCTGCGATCGCAGGTCTAAGCCGATTTCACTTTTGTCGGGTGTTTCGTAAAGCAGTGGGCATCTCCCCCGGTGCTTACCAAACCCAGCTACGGATTGCCCAATCCAGAAAATTTTTAGCCCAGGGTCTCCCCATCGCCACCGTCGTCGAAATGACTGGATTTTACGATCATAGTCATTTTGGCTGGCATTTCAAACGTCAGGTGGGGGCCACCCCCCGCAATTATGTTCGCAAGATTATGTTTGAAAGATAGCAATATTTTCATAGTCTTTTGAGTAACCTTGGTCGTAGTCTTTAAGTATTTATCAACACTTAAACGCATTTGAGCCGAGTTGAATACCCCCTTTGAACACCGTCTTTAAGAGATCATGTCAAACATCAATCGCCGCAAAATTCTAGCGACCGGTACCGTCGCTGCTGCCGGGCTGGCCGCCGCCCTATCCACTGGTCACGCTAAAGCCAATACACTCAACCCCATTGATTCTGAAACCAAAGCAACTAACCCGGCGGGTAGATTTGCCGGGCGGGTCGTGTTGATTACCGGGGCAACCTCTGGCATTGGTGAAACAACCGCCAAAGCCTTCGCACAAGAAGGGGCTAAGGTCGCTTTTAACGGGCGTCGCACCAACCTGGGACAGCAGGTAGAAAGCGACATTCGCGCCGCTGGGGGAGACGCCGTCTATATTCAATCTGATGTGCGAGACCCGCAACAGGTAGAACAGTTTGTAAATGCCACCGTTGAACAATATGGCCGCTTAGACATTGCCTTTAACAATGCGGGTATTTTTATGACCCCTGTCGAGATCCAGGAGATGGATCTTGAAAACTATCGCGACATGATCGCGACCAATCTGGATGGTGTCTTTTATGCCATGCGGTATGAGCTACCCATCATGATCGCGCAAAACAGCGGCATTATCATCAACATGGCCTCCGTCGCTGGCCATCGAGGGTTTGCCAATACCCCCCACTACAACGCCAGCAAGCACGCGGTGATTGGTCTGACCAAAGCGACAGCCGCAGCGAATGCCAGCCGGAACATTCGGATTAATTCCATCTCTCCGCTGGCGGTTGATACCCCTATGCTGCGACGCTCGTTTGAGTATCAAGGGTTGACCTATGAGCAGATGGCTCCCAACTTTGTCACTCCTCGGATTATGACCACAGAAGAAATGGCCCGGGCAGTGATGTTTCTAGCGTCGGATGAAGCGACCGCTATCACCGGTATGGATTTGGATGTCACCGGTGGGCAGCTCGCCTAAGGAACCCACAGGCGAATCACGCGCCCCCCAATCACGAAGTTTAAAATCAGTTTTCAATTTAGGAGATATCACCATGGCTAATTTCACTCGCCGTCGGATGCTCACCACAGGTGCAATCGCCGCCGCCGGGCTGACCACTGCGGTTACTGCCGATAAAGCTAGCGCCAAGGTTGAGGAGGTTTCTGAGCCCGTCATTGCTAACCCAACCGGTCGCTTTACAGGCAAAGTTGTGCTCATCACTGGGGCGACCTCCGGCATTGGCAAAGTGACGGCCAAAGCCTTTGCTCAGGAAGGGGCCAACGTTTTCTTTTGCGGTCGGCGCGGAGACCTGGGCCAGCAGGTGGAAGCCGAGATCCGAGCGATGGGGGGCGAAGCCTCCTACCTGCAAGCGGACGTGCGCAATGCCCCCGAGGTCAAGGCGTTTGTAGACGCTTGTATTACTAAATATGGCCGATTAGATATCGCCTTTAACAATGCCGGGATTGACTACCCCCCGGCGACCATTGCCGACACTGACATTGACGAGTTTGACGACCTGATGAACACCAACGCCCGGGGGGTTTTTCTAGGGATGAAGTACGAAATCCCCCATCTGCTCGAAACCGGGGGCGTGATTGTCAACAATGCCAGCATCGGGGGACATCGGGCATTTCCCAATATCATTGGCTACGGGGCCAGCAAAGCGGCGGTGATTCACATGACCAAGATGGCCGCTCAGGAATATGGCAAGACGATTCGGGTGAATGCGATCACACCTGGCGGCGTTGATACGCCGATGTGGGCGCGGGTGCAGCGAGATTGGCAGGTCACCGAAGAACAGCTAGTTGAGCCCTACCCTATGCAGCGGGTGGCCCAGCCAGAAGAGATTGCTGATGCCGTGCTGTGGCTGGCGTCCGATGCTGCGTCCTACGTATCGGGGATGCGATTTGATATTGACGGCGGTGGGCTGGGTTAGGCCCTCAACAATCACGATTTCTCTCACCACCAAACCAATTTAATCGTAACGATAGAAGACAGTCGAGACATTGCCAGGGATGCCCATGCTAGCGTTACGGGGGAACCTGTTTTCTCCCGTCAGGGTACGTGGCTGGAAGCCGGGTCTGCTCTGATGGTGTTCTGATGTTGTTCTTGAATAATGGTCGCATGATGATGAGGGTAAAATCCTGGTTCATCCCTGTGGTCGGGGTGGGGTTGGCGTTAGTGAGCTGTATGCCACCTCAAGAGGCGGCTCAGCCAGAATCGTCGCTCGATGCCCCCTCAAGTGCCGCCCCTGAGACGACAGCTGCTGCTCCACCAGAGACAGCTGCCGGTGATTCGGGCGAGGCGATTGCCCAGAGCCAAACGGTTGAGCCGGTCACCCTGGTCGAGTCTCTGGAGCATCCCTGGGGCCTGGCCTGGCTTCCGGATGGTACCCTCCTGGTGACTGAACGTCCGGGAAGGCTGCGAGTGATTCGCGAGGGGGTGCTCGACCCAACCCCTGTGTCGGGCGTCCCAGCGGTCTTGGCAACCGGCCAGGGTGGCCTGATGGATGTCTCTATTCACCCGCAGTTTGCCGAAAATCAATGGGTTTATTTCACCTATGCCCACGGCACCGCTAGGGCCAACCAAACCCGGGTTGCCCGTGCTCGATTTGACGGCAGTACCCTGTCTGATTGGACCGTCATTTTTGAGGTTAACCGGTCTAAAGAAGGCGGGCAGCACTTTGGCTCTCGCATCGCCTGGCTGCCTGACAATACCCTGCTGGTCTCGATTGGGGATGGCGGCAATCCCCCCATCCAGCTAGATGGGGAACTGATCCGCCAGCAGGCCCAAAATCTGAACAGTCGGCTGGGCAAAATCGTGCGGCTCAATGATGATGGCTCTGTCCCTGCGGACAATCCTTTTGCGGATAGGCCCGATGCTGACGGTGCTATCTGGAGCTACGGGCATCGCAATATTCAGGGGCTAGCGTTTGATCCGGTCGCCGACCAAGTTTGGGTCACCGAGCATGGCTCCCGTGGCGGGGATGAGCTAAACCGGGTAGACCGCGGAGAAAACTATGGCTGGCCCCTGGTCACCCACAGCCGTGAATATTCTGGTGGTGAAATCTCATCGGAGCGATCGCGACCGGGTATGGTGGATCCGAGCCTGGTCTGGACGCCTGCGATTGCCCCCTCTGGGTTGATGGTCTACCGGGGCGACCGGTTTCCCCAGTGGCAGGGCGACCTGTTTGCAGGCGGGCTGGTTTCTGAGACGGTGTTGCAGATTAAGCTAGACGAAGCCGGGGCGGTGGTCAGCCAAACCCCCATTAACATTGGGCAGCGGGTACGGGATGTGCGCCAGGGGCCAGACGGGTTGATTTACATTCTGACCGATGAGCCCAACGGACGCTTAATCCGATTGGAGCCCGGTTAAGCTTATGGGTCGGGCAGGGTTAAGAGGGTTAAAAACGCTCGCAACGTGGGTGAAATGGCATCTTGTCGCCAGGCCGCTGCAAACTGCAGCTGAATGGGGCAATCCGCCAGCGGTTTACAGACCACGTCCGGGCCAACTCGGGCTTGATCACTCTCCGACACAAAGGTGATACCCACCCCTGCGATGACTAAACAGACGCGAGATTGGAGAGATAAGATCTCTTTCACAATCTTGGGCTGAAATCCTAACTGATGGCAAAGTTGGATAAAACCATCATAGAGAACCGGGCCTTCGTGCCGGGGGTGAAGGATAAAAGATTCTTCTGCCAGGGCGGCAACGGGAATAGGCTCATGCTGTGCCAAGGGGTGCTGCTTGGGGAGGACCACCCTAAAGTCTTCTGTCAAAATGGGGTGGAGCTTTAAGCCGCGCTCGTCAATGGGCGGATGCAGGAAGGCGAGATCAATTTTGCGCTCATTTAAGGCCCTGACCTGGGCCTCGGTACACAGCTCTGTCATGACAATTTCAACCTTGGGGCAGCGATCGCGAAATCGACGCACGAGGGTGGGCAGCACGGTGGCGGTGGCGGTGGTGCTAAAGCCGATGGTAAGGGATCCTGCCTCCCCACTGGCGGTGCGTTTGACCCGCTGAATCATCTCATCGATTTGCGATAACACCTGGTTGGCCTCCTCAAGTAAGACCTGACCCGCAGGGGTTAACTGCACAGTGCGCCGGGTACGGCTAAACAACTGCACGGTCAATTCTTTTTCTAACCCGGCAATTTGTTTACTCAGGGCGGGCTGGGTCATTTGCAACCGCTCGGCCGCCCGCCCAAAGTGGAGGGTCTCGGCAACCGTGACAAAATACCGCAGGTGTCGGAGTTCCATTTGATAACTCAAAGTTATTAGTCGTGGGCTAAAAATGACTTGGACAGTCACTCTAGTTGTAGCCTACGCTCTGGGTAGACGGGGCAGCCCGACTTTTACTCTAAACGGAGCAGCGACATGAAGTGGCTCAAGTCGAAAGGGTGTCAACGGGTGGTCTGGCTAGCTTTGGGATTGTTGCTGGGGTTGCTCGGCTATGGCTTATTGCAGCTGATTGAGCCGGTCAGAGTAGCCCCGATTGTCCAGGCGACGACCCCGGTCCAGTTTGCCGGGCGAGCTTTGTTGGTGGCGTCTGATGCCGACATGGTGGCGACGGCCTACGCCGATGGTCAACTTGATCGGGTGCCCGGCATTGAGGACGCGTTGACGGTGGTGGGGCTGCCCCTTAACGCGAGTCAGCCCAGTATCGAGACTATTCAGGTGTCTAATTCGGTGATGTCGTGGCCCCAGATTATGGCAGTTTCACCCAATGGCCAGCGGGCCTACGTGGCGGAGGTGCGATCGCGACCAGAGGATAACATCCAGGGGTTTGAAACGATTGAAGACATGCCCGCAGGCAATCGCATTTCAATTGTTAATATTGAAAACCCAGCCGCCCCTGAGCTGATCGCCTCGGTGCCGGTGGGTCGCAATCCGAAACACCTCAGCATCAGCCCCGACGGTCAACTGCTCGCGGTTGATCTAGAAGATGCCGACACAGATTTGAGCCTTTTTCAAATCAACCCGGATGGCACCCTGGGGCAGCGCAGTGACTTTGCGATCGCGCCAGACCTGCCGTTGGCGACCGTTCCCACCGCCACTGTTTGGCATCCGTCGGGGCAATTTTTAGCGATAACGACCAATGGCGAGGGGGCGGCCTGGCCATCCACTTCTGGGGTCGCTTTCTACAAGGTCATTCAAGATAATCAGGCCCTTCGACTGGACCTCTACAGTGAGCCCCTGTTGGTGGGCAATCATCTCAGCCACGCCCGGTTCAGTGCGGACGGTCGCTTTCTCCTGGTGCCTGACTTAAAATGGCAAACCCGCCGCCTTCGAGCGTTGAGCTATCTGCTCAATCCCAGGGGCGAGATGATCGCTATTCATTTTGACCCAGCCTCCGGCAAGGCCCCTGAAATTGCTGACAGGGCCGAGGTCGGGCTGAGCCCTGAGGGGTTTGCTGTGAGTCCCGATAATTCTCTCATTGTCACGGTCAATATGCGACGAACTTATCTTGGCCCCAGACCGGTGCCAGCCTGGCGCGGCAAGCCCCATAGCTCACTGTCATTGCTGGCCTTTGACCCCACCTCGGGCGCACTCACCCCCCTAGATGAGTACGGGTTTGAAGGGCTCTTGCCAGAACAAGCCACCTTTGATGCCGATGGCAAAGCCATCGCCGTGGTTATCTACAACTATCGTGAGCCCAGCCCAACCACCGGGGCGGTTGAGTTTTGGCGAGTTGTTGCCGCCTCGCCGCCCCGCCTAGAAAGAACCGGCTTCAGACTGGATGTGGTACGAGGCGCTCATGATATTGTTTTGGTATCTTCATCGGCAGCATAATCGTTTGGCTAGGGGCGCGGACTGCGGGCTAGTCACCATACTCCCACTGCTTTGTTTCGCTGTCGTAGAACTCATAGTCGAGCCAAAGCCTATCAATCGTTAATAGAAACGTGCGACCATCGGCGGAGTAGTATGAACAATTTGAGTTTTCAATGGTTTCCATCGGGACGGGCAGTGATGAAAATTCGTCAAGCGCCCCGAGGGTTTTGGGATACTGACCCTGGGCCGCGTGATACGCCTCCAGCTCAGGAATCAGCTGCTCACAGAGGCTTCTTGAGCTTGGCGTGTTTCGATACCGATAGGTGCCGATGGCAAGCGCACTCCCCATCTCTACCCCAGTAATCAGCATCAACACCCCAGACCAGCGACCGATTCGCCTGGCCCAGGGCCAGCGCCGCCAATGCCAAAGCACTGCGGCACTGCCGGTCACGGGCAGGGTAATCACGAAGAGGACGCCAAAACGAGCAGGTTAATTAACGGGTCTGTCAGATGGCCCAGCACGGCCACCAGCAGACCCAGGGCGCTCCCCCCCAGCAAGAGAAAAAGAGTTGTCCGATTCATGGTGCGTCTACCTGGCTAAGGGTATTTTCTAGCCACTTCAACAAGCTGGTCGCCCATGATTTCAGACGTAGTTTCATAGCGAGGGGAAAGGTACCTCGGGAAAGTTTGGTGGGAGCGCGCCAGCGACCGTCTGCGATCTCACTGGCCTGTCTATTCTTCAGAATACCGAGCCGACCCCATCGGGGCCACCCGATTATCTAAGCTCACCGGCCCCGCCCCGTAGGCCAACACCATTAGCAACCCGCCAATGATGGCCAGATTTTTCAGAAACTGAATCATCTGTGACGGATCCGCAATGGGGTTATGAAACACCAGCGTCGCCGGGATCAGAAACACCAGCAGCAAGATTGACCCAATTCGGGCCTTGTATCCCAAAATTAGGGAGATGCCCCCGGCAATCTGAAACAAAATGGTAAAGAACGCCACCAGAGCCGCCAGAGGAATGCCTGCACCGGCAATCTGTTGCTGGACCCCAGCAAACCCTCCGATTTTACCGATGCCGGATTGGATAAATATCAGGGCCAAACAGGTTCTTGCCACCAGCGGGATGTATTTTTGAGCAATCATAGTATTTCTCTCCTATTGCGGGTGTTCTGCCTTTGGATGTTTTTGTTGCGATCGCAAGTTTCTTAATGTGCTAACTAGTGATGTCTCCTAGGATGGCAAGTGACTTAAAAATTAATATGAATCTAAGCTGAGAAAATAGTCAGCTAACCTATGCTAAACATCCAACCCCACTAAACCCAAGACGATAGCCAAAATCTCATCTGCAATGCCCGCTCGGTTAGCGGCATGCCCAGCTGTAGGGGGAGCCAAAACCAGAAAGCCAGTGCGATTGTGCCCAACATCCCGCCTGCCATCCACCGCCAGGTAAGGCGATCAGAGGTCAACCAGCCACTCATCAGCCAGGCCAGGCCCATAAAACTGAACAACGCAGCGGGCATGTAATGATAGAGAAACGTACAGCGATTGACCAGTGCCCAGGGCAGCCAGTTCAGGGCGTAGTTGATCACCAGATAGCCTTCAGGAGAGGCCATTGCCTCATCCCCCTGGCGCACCGCCACAAGAGTGCGCATCAACAACATTGTCATTGCTCCGATAGAAAGCCACCAGAGGATAGGATTGCCCAAACCATGAATGTCAAAGACCCTACCCTCCGTTGCCACCTGATACCAGTAAGCCATCGGGCGCAGCAGCAGCGGCCAGGTATACCATGCCGAGCAATAGGGATGGACGGCGTCTTTTAGCCCCAAATGAAAGTTCAACGTCATTTGATGTATGGACCAAAGCGTTTCCCCAGTCATGCGTAGGTGAGGAATCCACAGCAGCCCATAGATTGCCAGGGGCATGCCGACAGCATAAAACCCCCAGTCCCGTCGGGGGCGCAAGGGCAACAAACCCACTAGCCAGGCTAACCCATTCCACTTTGTTGCGATACAGGCTCCCAGCGCCATACCCGCCAGTGGTTTGAGTTGCTCAGACCGCAGCCACAGCCAGTGCCCCAGACACCCCCAAAACACCAGATGAATATTAATCAGCGCGTAGCGAGACTCAACGATAAACAACCCATCGATAGCGATAAAGCCCCCCGCCAATAAGGCGAACCATCCCCGCCGGGAAACCGTCAACGAACGACCCAACTCCCAGGCCAGGCCTGCCACTGCCAGGGGGGTCAGGGTGCCGATCAGTGCATTCACCCAGCGATACCCCAGGGTGGACAGGGGCACCCCTAACTCGGTATGGGTGATCTTAGAGAGCGTCGGTAAAGACTGCGCCACCACCATCCCTAACCCAATCAGATATTTACCCAGGGGAGGATGCACATCAAACATCGGTTCACCCTGCCAATACTGGTAGGCAAATTTGGCAAAGTAAACCTCATCAAAGACAAACGTATTAAAGCGCCCCAGATGCCAAAATCGTAAAATGCCAGCCAGCACCCCCAAAGCCACAATGCCGACCCCGATCAGTTTGGAATACCCCTTGTAATAACGCTTCCCCATCTCCCCCATCTTCCCGACCCACTACCCACTACCCTCTACCCTTCCCCATCTCCCCCATCTCCCCCATCTTCCCCATCTTGTACAGGCGTTGCATGCAACGCCACTACCCACTACCCACTACCCATTACCCACTAACCTACATGCCCCACGATAACCGCCAATATGCCGCCGCCACTGAACGCAACCGCGAGTCGATTTTAACGGTTTTGCAGCGGGTCCTTCCCTCGATGGGCACCGTCCTCGAAATTGCCAGCGGCACTGGCCAGCACGCTGTCTTTTTTGCCCCCAGGTTAGCCCCGCGCTATTGGCTCCCAAGCGATCCACAGCCAGTGCTCAGGGAAAGTATCATCGCTTGGTCAGCGGCTGAACCCGCAGATAATTTACTTCCACCGATAATCCTCGATGCCACTGCGTCCCGGTGGCCCATCGAAGACCTGCCAAAATCTGCTGGGGTACCTGAGCATCCCCCGATTAGCAGCCTCGTCAATATCAATATGATTCACATTTCGCCCTGGGAGGCGTGTCTCGGACTCCTTGCCGGGGCCCAGCGGATCTTGCCCAGCGGCGGCATTCTCTATCTCTATGGTCCGTATCAGCGCGAGGGGCAGCACACCGCCCCCAGTAATGCCAGCTTTGATGGGTGGCTGCGATCGCAAAACCCCACCTGGGGCGTTCGCCATCTAGAAGACGTGATCACCGCCGCCCAGAGCCATCAGCTACACCTGCAATCCGTGGTAAAGATGCCCGCCAATAACCTATCCGTTATTTTTGAATTCCATGGACCGTAGCGATCTGATCAGCTAAGTCGGTCAGTTCAATTCTTGATAACCAAAGCGATGCTTCGCTCCATCAATAGATTTCGGCTTAAAATGAAGGCACTCCTCCGCATCGTCTAATGGTTTGTCATGGTTGCAATTCAAAACTCTGGAACCTCCCAGGTGAGCGCTCCACCGGGCGACCTCTATAGCGAAGAACCGACCATGGAAACCGATTTGCATTTGCGCCAGATGCTGTTGCTGATTAGCTGTCTGGATTGGCTTTGGCAAGATCGGGATGATTTCTTTGCCTCTGGCAATTTAACGATTTACTTTAGCCCAAAGCAGATCAAGTCTCAGGATTTTAGAGGCCCAGACTTTTTTGTTGTCTTGGGGACTGAGCGACGCTCTCGCAAGAGCTGGGTCGTGTGGGAAGAGGATGGAAAATACCCTAACGTGATTGTTGAAATCTTGTCGGACAGTACGGCTAAGGCAGACCGAGAAACTAAGAAGCTGATTTACCAAAATACGTTTCGGACCCCTGAATATTTTTGGTTTGATCCAGATACCTTAGAATTTGCTGGTTTTTTATTGGTGGGGGGTGTTTATGAGGCGATGGAGCTAAATGAGATGGATCGTTTTTGGAGCCGTCAGCTAGGGCTATACCTGGGGATCGAGAATCGTAAACTTCGTTTCTTTTCCCCTGAAGGGGATCTGGTACCCACCCCTGAGGAGGCGGCTATACAGGCACAGCAACAGGTACAGCAGGCACAGCAACAGGTACAGCAGGCACAGCAGCAGGCCGATCGGCTGGCCGAGAAGCTACGGGAGTTGGGGGTTGATCCAAATACGCTTTAGCGAAAGCGGTTCCCGTTTGAGATCAAAGCCCTCCCCACCACCCACTACCCATTACCCACCACCCATTACCCACCACCCACCATGTAAGGATTTATGCAGCAAATCGCTCATCTCCAGCTTCGTTTCTTAGACTAAAAGACGGTAACGACTTCATTAAGATGTCTCCCATGAAACTGAGCCCATGGCTTTTGATCGCAACGCTGTCAGTATCAGCGGCATCTGTAGCCAGCTGCACAGGTCCTAAAACCACACCCGCCACCCCTGAGGACACAGCGCTTGAGCCAAGTCCTCAGACCATTGCTGCGCCCAGTCCCGCGCCCAGTCCCGCATCGAGCCCTGAGCCGAGCCCCGCGCCGGGGGCAACCCTGGGCACTGCGCCGAGTCCCGCGCCGAGCGTGTTTCAACTCAGTCCTGAAACCCCGTCGACGCAGTGGGAGTCCTCCCCTGGCGAGCCCGAACTCACGACCTCATTAGCCCCCGAGCCGACTGAAACCCCCGACGAACCAGCTCCCCAAAAACAGTCAGACTCACCGGCAGTAGACGTTGCCAAACCCCCAGCGGCGCTGCCCAATGCGGCCAGCACGCCAACCCCTCAAATCGCTTTGCTCACCAATACGGCTGTTATCCCTGGTGAGCGGGTTGGCCCGATTACTCGAGAAACCTCCCGTGAAGACCTAGCCGCTCTGTTTGGTGAAGATCGCTTGAGCGATGAGCCCGTCAACATTGGTGAAGGCTTCACCGAACCCGGCACCGTGGTTGATCTAGGCCCTGAGCAGTCCTTTACCATCGTCTGGCAAGATGGCAGTCGCGCTCAACCGGCGGTGGTGCGCGATTTTGGCCCTGCCTGGCAAACCCCAGAGGGCCTCGGTGTCGGCACCTCCTTTGAGGAGCTCAAAACGGTGTTAGGGACCTTCCAGCTCTATGGGTTTGCTTGGGATTATGAAGGCTCCCTGGTCTTCGAAGATAGTCAGCTCGACGCTTACCAAGGGCAGCTAACGTTGCGGGTTACCCCAGATCCGGCTGCGATCGCAAACCATGAAAACGCCTACCAGGCGCTCGTTGGCGACGTGCTGTTTCCGTCCAATGACCCCAACCTCGATCCGTTAGACATCAGTGTTTACGAGATGATCGTCTACCTCAGTGGCGAATGAACCCTATTTTGCCAATCCCACGCTAAGATTGGGCATGGATAAACTCTTCATTCTCTACAGTCACGGATCTCGTAAGGAGTGGTGCCAACTATGAAAGCAACGCTATTAGTACCTTTAATGCTGCTGGGCAGTTTAGCCGTGCCCAGTAAAGCACTGGCCCATGCTGTACAGACCCATTACCTGCTCAACAGCCAACAATCTTTAGAGTTAGAAGCGACCTTTGGCAACGGCGAACCTTTCAAAGGGGCTAAGGTCTCGGTTTATGCCCCCAACAACCCTGTTCAGCCCTGGACCCAGGGCGTGACCGATAGCCAGGGTCGGTTTGAGTTTGAGCCCAACCGCGCTATTGAGGGCGATTGGGAAGTGACGATTCGTCAGCAAGGCCACGGCGACATTTTGAGAGTGCCGGTCAGCGATGACGGCATCCAGGCAGATTTAATTAGCCGAGGTGAAGCCAGCGATGTCCACTATGCGGCTTCGCCATGGGCTTTGGTTGGATCGGGGGTGGTTGCGATCGCGGCCATCGGCACCTGGGTTATCCAAAAGAAATCTAAGAAGGCCCACGGATAAACCTGATTGCTGCCTGTGCCCACGCCCCATCCCACCCAACGTTTCTCCAATCGGGTCGTTGACTACATCCAATACCGACCCGATTATCCCCCGGCGCTCCTTGCTGACCTGGCCCGGCATGGCGGCTTCACCCCTGGGCAAACCGTCGCTGATATTGGCATGGGCACGGGTATCTTAACCCGTCACTTTTTAGAGAATGGTAATCGTGTCTATGGGGTTGAGCCCAATGCTGACATGCGCTCAGCCGCCGTCGAGGGTCTGCAATCCTATTCAAACTTCTACCCTTTAGACGGCCAGGCCGAGGCCACAACATTACCTACCCATTCAGTGGATTGGGTGGTTGCCGGTCAGGCCTTTCACTGGTTTGATCGGATCGCCGCCCGCGCCGAATTTAAGCGCATTCTCAAACCCGGTGGCTGGGTTGCCCTGGTTTGGAACGATCGGCTTGCCAGTGACCCATTTCAGCAAGCTTACGAACAGTTTTTGCTGACCTACGCCACCGACTATCGCCAAATCAACCACCGCCGTCTGACACCGGCGCTCCTGGCTGATTTTTTTGCCCCTCACCCGATGCGCCTGGCTACGTTTGAGAACAGCCAGGTATTTGATTTTAAAGGACTCAAAGGGCGATTCCTGTCATGTTCTTATGCACCAACATCTGAGCATCCGGCCTATGCTCAGATGTTGGCGACGTTGCGATCGCTATTTGACATTCACAGCCACCAAGGTCAACTCTTGTTCCGATATGCCACTCGGCTTTATTGTGCTCAGTTTGGTTAGAGAGTAGCGAGTAGGAAGGCATTTACCCTTATGCCTAAGGTATTGCTTACGGCCCATTACCCATTGCCCATTACCCTCCATTTGCCACAGCCCTCCACCTTTCGCTCTAAACTTAATCTCCTCTGTGCCTGAAAATCCGCTAACCTATCTCATATTTGACGGCTTAAAAGGAAAAACGTGGGTCTTACAAATCGTTTAAGCATTCAATCTAAGCTAATGCTGATGCTTTTGTTTGTCAGCATGGGGTCGATTGTGCTGATCGCCTATTTAGGCTACAGCAGTGGCCGCTCAGCCCTGCGCAAAACCATTGAGAATGGGTTAACCAGTATTCGTTCGACCAAGGCTTATCAAATTGAGTCCTATTTTGAAACGACTCGGGCCGAGACCAAAACCCTCAGCGAAGACCTGATGGTGGTGGATGCCATGCGTAACTTTAGGAACGCCTACCCAGAATTGACTAATAAGAACATCACCGTCAATCAGCTTTCTAATCTGCGCAACTTTTACCGTGAGGTATTTATCCCGGCACTGGCTGCTAATAGCGGCGGTAGCCCCAACACAGAAACCTACCTGCCCGTGCCCACCTCGGCCCGTTATCTGCAGTATCACTACGTGGTGAGTAACCCTAATCCGCCCGATCGCAAGGATCTCCTTGATATGGCTAACGAGGGTAGCCAGTACAGCGCGGTTCATGGGCGGTTTCATGCACGCTTTCGCAACATTGTTAGAGAGTTTGGCTACTACGATATGTTTTTGATCGATGCCGACACTGGCAACATCATCTACACGGTCGAAAAAGAAGTTGACTATGGCACCAATCTTTATGTCGGACCCTATGCCAATAGCAACCTGGCCAAGGTTTTTGAAGCTGCCCTGGAGGGCGATCGGGGCTTTGTGACCCTGACTGACTTTGCCCCCTATCGGCCCTCCTATGGACAACCGGCAGCCTTTATCGCCAGTCCTATCTACGATGGAGCCCAGCTGATTGGGGTGTTGGCCTTTCAAATTTCGACCGATGAGATCAATCGGGTTATGACCAGCAACCAAAATTGGCAACAGGTGGGTCTCGGTCAAACGGGTGAAACCTACCTGGTGGGGGCAGACTATCGACTGCGCTCAGATGCAAGATTACTGATCGAAGACCCCGCGCAGTATTTAGAAACTCTCCAGGCAAGCGGCGCAGACTCAGACAACATCAAACGAATTGAGCAGAGCCAGACCTCAATCTTAGAGCAGGAGGTACGCTCACCGGGTTTGACCGCTGCCATTGAAGATCGCAAAACTGGGTTAGAGATCGCCAGAGGGTATCGCGGTGAGCCAGTGCTGCGCGCCTATGACCGTCTCGATACCCAAAATATTAACCTGGCCATTGTTTCAGAGATTACCCGAGCCGAAGCATTTGCCCCGATTGATGATTTTTCTCGGCGGGTGCTGATCTCAATGGCAGGGTTGGTGCTGACCATCACGCTGTTGTCGATCTGGCTAGCTAACAAGTTTTTAAAACCGATCCGCACCTTGAGTGAGGGGTTTCAAAAACTCAGTGAGGGTGAAATCAATGCCCATGTCAAAATTGATAGCAAAGATGAGTTTGGGGAGCTTGGTCATGCTTTCAACGATATGATTCGCACGATCAAAAAAAGCACTCACCAAGCCGAAGTTAAAAACAAGGAAAATGAAACCCTTTTACAAAGTATCTTGCCCGGTGCGATCGCACAGCGCCTCAAGGGAGGAGAACAAAACATTGCCGACCGCTTTCAAAATGTCACCATTCTGTTTTGCGACTTCATTCGCTTTAGAGATCTCACCCATACCCTTGAGCCAGAGGCGGCCATTGCGCTTCTCAATGAAATCGTAACCGCCTTTGACAGTGCTATTGAGCGCCACGGCATTGAGAAAGTCAAAACCAACGGCAGCGAATATATGGCGGTGGGCGGCATGTCAATTCCCTGTCTAGATCACGCTAAACGCATTGTTGACTTTGCGGTTGAAATCCTGCGAATTATCCACCGCATTGATCGTGAACAGGATCTCAACCTCAAATGTCGCATTGGCATCCACACGGGTGAAGTCATTGCTGGCATTGTCGGCCAGCATAAGTTTGCCTATGACCTTTGGGGCGAAGCCGTCAGCATTGCCCACGGCGTCCAGGCGAACGGGCAGTGGAATGCCATCTTTGTCACCCGCCCCGTCCGCGATCGCCTGATCGACATCTACGAATGCGACGAAGCCGGTAACCTCGAACTCAAAGGCCAAACTATCCCCGTCTGGGCCGTCAAGATTTAATCCGATCCCCCCCTACCCTTCTCCCCTTTCCCTTTCACCTTTCGCCCTTCGCCTTGCCGACGCAATATATTGCGCCTTTACAGACCCCCCACCCTCTACTCCTATGCCCACTCCCCTACTACAAGAAAACTGGTTCCTCTGGGGCCTTGGCCTGGTGCTACTGTTCCCGGCAATCATGGTGTTTGCCAACGAACTGGCCCTCAGACTTAAGTCTCGCTCACCAGACCTGGCGGGCATCGTGCAAGAGGTCCGCAATATTATCTTGCCAACCCTGGCGCTGTTGATTTTGCTCACCCAGGTGATTGAGCTAGATGGCGATCGCACCAGCCTGCGGATTGTCCAAACCTTGTTTTGGGTCTCGCTGATCCATGCCTCCCTGGCATTGGTGAACACCATTTTATTCATAGGGGCTCGCCCCGACACCTGGCAAGATAAAATTCCTAAAATCCTGCGCGACCTGATCCGTGTGGTGCTGATTTTGGTCGGTATCACCATCGTGCTGTCGGTGGTGTGGAAAGCCGATTTAGGTGGCTTAATCACCGCCCTGGGGGTCAGCTCCATCGTGCTGGGTCTTGCCCTACAAGATACCCTGGGCAATTTGTTTTCCGGGGTAGCCCTATTGTTTGAGCGCCCCTTTGAAGTGGGCGACTGGCTCGAAGCCGGTGACAACATTGGCAAGGTGGTCGAAATCAATTGGCGCTCGGTGCATCTGGTGACCCGCGAACGAGAGTTACTGATCGTCCCTAGTTCGATTTTGGCCCGCGATGTGATTCGCAACTATCGCCGCCCCCTCAAGCTCCACATTGAGCCGGTGATGATTGGGTTTTCGTATGATGACCCGCCGAACAAAGTTAAACGGGTTTTGATCGAGGCTGCGTTAGAAACCGACGGTATTTTGAATAACCCCACCCCTGAGGTGCAAACCGTCAGCTACGACGACTTTGCGATTACCTATAAGGTGCGTCTCTATTTGCCCAACTATGAGAATCTGCCCAAAGTTCGGGATGAGTTTATGACCCGTATCTGGTATACAGCGCGGCGTAATCACCTCAACATTCCCTTCCCGATTCGGACGTTGTATCACCACGATGTTACCCCCACCAGTCCCGATGAGGTCTTAGAGAACCTGGTCAACTACCTGCGATCGCTCCCCAGCTTTATTGCCGTCAGTCAGGAGACCCTCGAAGATGTCGCTCGTCGGACCACCTTCAAGCATTTTGGTCAGGGTGAAATTATATTCCATCAGGGTGCTCGCGAAGTGCAGCCCCACTTTGTCTTGGCAGGGTGCGGTGCGATTCTATGTAGGGCAGACAACGGGGTTGAATATGAAGTCACTAAACTCAAACGCGGTGACTTTTTTGGGGCCGACGCGCTGCTGGGTAATCACCAAAGTGTCACCTCTGTAGTGGCCGTTGATGATCTGGAGGCGATTGCGATCGCAACCGACACCTTCCAAGAAATTTTAGATAAAACCCCTCGCCTCGCCCGAGAACTCGGCGCGATTATTTCTGCCCGACGGCAGACGATGCAGCACTTGCAGCAACCGTTGGAGAGGGTAGAGGGTAGAGGGTAAGAGCACCCACTACCCACCACCCACTACTCTCTACCCCCAATCCCCACCCTCAACAACAATGTTGGCAACGCCACCATCGTCCCCAGGTTTAACGTGTACATCAGCGTATCTTTCACAAATTGAGTGTTTAAGCGACCCCCAAAGGCCACGTTGAGCCATAGAATACCCACAGCCATGATCAAACCGCTGACCGCCACCGAGAACAACCCATGGATAGCCGCAAATCCGTTGGTGTAGCTGGGATGACGCGGGGTAAACAACGCCACAATCCACTGTACCAGCACGGCAATACCTAGGTTGACCCCGTAGTAAAAAAACAGCGCAAACCCATCGCTCTCGCGGGTTACCTCTGGCACCAATCGACGTAGCAAAATCCGCAGCAGCAACAGCATAGCCACATAGGCAATCCCACCTAACATGCCCCGCTTTAGGCTATGGAATAAGGGCTTACCGTGGGCCATTTTTGGCAGGGTAGGTGAGTCAACTGGCTGATCTAAAAATATCCACCCAGGGATTGATTGAGCCGTTGCACGGCGCTGCCATAGACAGGCACTGAGGGGAAACGCCCAGAGCAAGGTAGAAATGATCAGGGTCAGCCAATGCTGGGCCAAATAGCCGATATAGAGGACCAAAGCCGCGATGATCAAGACTAACCCATCTGTCATGTAAACAGAGATCAGCTCTCCCATGTCGCGGATCATTAAGAACCATCCCAGACCCAGGCTCAAAACGATACTGCTGACAATCATGCCTAGTCGATAAACCCACCGCAATGCCACTTTTTTGAAGGTAACCAGCAACCAAAGCCTTGAGCATTGGTGTATCCAGTGGGCAAAACACACCAGGCTCAGAGCCAGAAAACTAGCCCATAAAATATTAAATCCGATAAGCTTTGCGAATACCGTGAAGTTCTCAATACCAGGCAGCGTGGCTGGGGCATCCAGGGCGAGGTAGCGGCCGACAACAATGCCCAGGGCCACCCCCAGACCCACAATACCTACCCGCTGAGTAAAGTCGGCATGCAGCAGTTGGGCAAAGGCCATCCGCCATAGCCCCAACGCGCAAATACCTGCGATCGCAGGCCCAAAGATGAAACCCACCGCAACAAACCCGTACTCCGGATTGGAAAACGGGCTAAAGATGCGCAGCGTTTCGAGACTGCTTAAGATGGGTTGACTGACCAGCGTCACCGACAGCCCCGTCCCCAAGGCCACCCAAAAATCAAAGTGAAATAGATCGTCAGTATTGGTCAATACCTGGGCCCGGTAGCTTGGGTCCGGGTGGAACTGGAGAGCGTAGTCCCAATTGTGGCGATGCAATAAGGGCACATGACGGGTTAGTCGCAGTAGCTTGCTCTGCCAACTCTTAACGGGGGGTGCCAGGGTTTCACCCAGGAGGTGAGCAAGACGATCGTTCCCAGGCTCCCAATGCCGGGCTTGCAGGTCAGCGTAGTACTCCCGAGATCGCACCACCGACGCCAGCGTGAGATACACCACCAGCAACAGCATTCCTCCCCGCCAGCCAGTTTCCCAAAATACAGCCACTTCGTTATTTGTGACCAGCGCCCACAAACTCACCCCCATGACAGGGAGAAAACTCACCCCCAAAAAGGCTAGCCCTATGGCAAAAGCCAGGTAGGTTTTATCCACATCCCGGTTTTTAAGATGGCCTAACTCATGCAGCATCACTGCCCGAAAGGTGGCCGGATCCTCCTGAAAGCGCAGCGCCAGCCCCCCCGGCACTACAATTTGATAGCGCCCCCAGCAGCCAAAGATTCTGGGCCCAATTCCCCGATCGGTCGCCTTCAGCATCAGCTGGGGCGGGCGGACAATTCCGATAGTTTTGCAGAGATCACCGTAGGCCTCACACAAAGGCTGGGATTGGGGTTGTCGTTCCAGGGGTACCAGGCGTTCACGGGTAACCATGAGGGTCGGCAGCAAGCTGTAAGCCACCACCACAAACAGGAGCATCAGGCCTAATCCAGTCAGTTGCCCCTGAAGATAAACGTCTGTTATTTGACCGACTGACTCACCGATGCAATCCCCCGTAGTTGACAGATTATTTAATAAGCTCAAGAGATCGCGACCGGTAGCCTCCCCAAAACATTGCTCTAATTGGGGTAATTGGGCCTGGTTAGCGAGCCGTAGCCAAATCAATCGTTCAAAGCAAATCAGACTGCTGCCCACAGTCATGAGCACCAACAACACAAACCGAAAGTCAGTTTCTGATGGAAATACAAAGGGATTGAGTTGCGGTCTCTGTGAGCTGTCTGCCGTCATTGATGAGTCCCTTAAGGATCAGCCAGCGCCAGTTTACCCACCAGCGCGTCTGCCAGCAAGACAGCCTGGGTATCTTCTAGGCCCAGTTCTTGTGCCCTTGTCAGGGCTACCTGACGGACGGCTTTTAGTTGGGCAAGGGTGAGTTGCTCGACCTTGGCTTGGGGTTCGGGCTGCCCCAGCAGCTTCTTAAAGAAGCTCACCACCTTGCCGAGGACCCCCGACGTTTCTGCTTGTAATCGTTCACTGACGGCGTCTTCGACGGCCTGCTGGCCCAACCGCGCCGCCAGCCGCAGGGCAGTCTTAGTCACTTCTAAAATAATTGGCGTCAGCAGAATGACCGCGCCCCCTGCGCCAAACCCCATCAGGTCATCGCCAGGCGCTTTTTGGGCTTCTTTGAGAGTGGCCTCCGGATCTTTAAAGTAAGCATCGCTAGTGGCCTGGAACAAGATGGTTTCCTTGGGGGCGATTTCATTGACCAGCTGCTCTGACAGCTGGCGGGTCTGCTGATCGACGGCTGAAGGCATTAGAAGACCTCCTCAAAAGCAAATGGGTATTGGATAACTTATCGCGAAATCGATAAAAAGTCGGATATTTCCCCACCCTGCCCTGCGGGCACCCCTCCGGGGTAGGGAGTTTTGCCGGGAAATTTTAACTTTTTGCGGATTTAGGCGCGGTGGGTTTGCATCTTCGTTATAACGAAGACAGCTTTTACAGCAGTCAAATAATTTTGCCCCATCATTGTCGAATCGTTTTCCCTAAGCCCTATGTCCCCTGTCCGCACCAAGAAAGTCCCGGTTACCCTCGATGACGGCACTCTGATCTACGTCGAGGTAGAAACCCTTCCTGGCGAACGTCAGGATGTTGTCGGCGGCAAGCCCTTTAAATTTGATGATGTCTCCTCAGCGTTGGAGAGCATTGTCAAAGCTGTGACCAAGCCCATCTATGCGGCCATGCCCACCAAGGCCAGTGTCAAGTTTGGCCTGGAGGTGGAGGTCAAAGAGGGGCACCTAATTGCTGCCCTAGTGCGCAGTACGGGCACAGCAAATTTGGAAATAACCCTGGAATGGGAACAACCTAAACCGGAGAAATCCTAGTCTTTGCCACCCTCCTCCCCTGGACACCCTGCTCTTCCTTCTCCCCCCTTATGTCCCTTCACCTCGACGACTTGCTAAAACAATGCACCGTCAAGCTTATCGTACCCGGTGTCGGTATGGGCACGGGCTTTTTTGTGGCACCGGGTTACATTCTCACCTGTGAGCATGTGGTGCGAGGGATCGATGAGGCTGTAAAGGTGCAAGTGCGCTATCAGCAGAATGGTGCCTTTGCAGAGGCGACCCTGGTACGAGCCTTTGCAGGCTGTGATGTGGCGGTGCTCTCGTTTGAGCCACCGGTGGATGATCTGCCCTGCGTCTGGATAGACGTTGATGAACCGGAGATAGACAGCCAACTTTATGCCTTTGGTTATCCAGACAATCTTGCCAATGGTCGCCCGGTGACGGTGCGGGTGCAGGGCACGACGGATGATGTGCCCCCCTATCTAGACTTTAAACTGGGGAATATCAAACCAGGAATGAGCGGTGCCGCCTTGCTCAACCTCACCACGGGCAAGGTGTGTGGCCTATTGAAATATTCGGTAGATGAGTTTGGGCTGCTGGGGGGTGGCGGCATTCGCGCAGCGGAGATCGTGGCGCGGCTCAGTGCATATCTGCCCGAGGTGCTTGAGGCCCAGCGGCGGTTTCATCAGCAAGACGATCTCTGGCGGGGAGCGCAGCCGATGCACCCTGTCCCTGAGAATTTGCCGCAAAATGTGGCGCGGGCCTTTGTGGGGCGAGAGACGGCGTTGGATGATTTGCACGAGCGGCTACAGCAAGCGACCTCGGTGGCGATCACGGCCATCCAGGGGATGGGGGGCATTGGCAAAACCGAGCTGGCGTTGCAATATGCCGACCGCTACCGTGACCTATACCCGGCGGGGCTGTGCTGGTTGCCCGCCCGCGACCTGGATGTGGGAACCGAGCTAGTGAACTTTGCCAAGGGCCAGTTGGGACTGACCCCGCCGGAAGATGTCGATTTAGCTAACCAGGTGCGCCACTGCTGGCTGCACTGGCCCCAAACTTGCCCTGTAGACAGCACCCTGATTGTCTACGACGATGTGACTGACTATCAGAAGATTGAACCCTATCTGCCGCCACGCAATAGCCAGCAGCGGTTTAAGGTGCTGATCACCACCCGACAGCAGCACCTTGCCGCCACAGTACAGGATTTTGAAATTAAACTGCTGTCACCTGAGGCGTCACTAAAGCTGATGCGGGCGATCGTCGGCAAAGACCGGATCGAGGCAGAGTTGGCCACGGCTCAGGCACTGTGTGACTGGGTGGGCTATCTGCCGCTGGGGCTGGAACTGATCAGCCACTATCTCAAGACCAAGCCTGACTGGAGCCTGACCAAACTGCAAGGGCGACTGGAGAAAAACCGACTGGTGGCCAAAGCCCTACAAGCCAAATCTGGCATAACCGCCAAACTCGGCGTCATCGAGGCGTTTGAGCTCAGCTGGCAAACCCTGGGTGACGATGCTCAGCAGCTTGCGTGCTGGCTCAGCCTATTTGCCCTGGCCCCCATCCCGTGGCAACTGGCTGCAGCCCCCGTGGGCAAAGACGAGCAGGACGACCTCGAAGACGCCCGCGATGACCAGCTGGTGAAGCTGAGTCTGGTGCAGCGGGTGGCCCCAGAGACCTATCAACTGCACCAGTTGGTGCGAGAGTTTTGCTTGGCCAAGCTAGCGGAGCGGGACAATGGAGACGAGCTAAAACAGGCCTATTGCCAGCTAATGGTGGGTATCTCAGCCCAGATGCCCCAGACCCCAACGCAGGATTTAATTGTGCAGATGACGCCAGTGATGCCCCACATCGAGGCGGCGGCCACCACCTGGCAAGACGCCCTGGGTGATGGAGAAAACGAACTGCTGTGGCCGTTTGTCGCCCTGGCACGATTTTATGAAGGGCAGGGAGCCTATGCACAAGCCGAACCCTGGTGGTTAGCCTGCGTAAAAGCCACTCAGCAACGCTTTGGCAAAGAGCATCCCGCTGTGGCCACCAGTCTGAACAATTTGGCGGGTCTATATGAATCGCAAGGCCGGTATGAGGCGGCCGAACCGCTGTACCAGGACGCCTTAGCGCTGAGGAAACGGTTGCTGGGCGAGGAGCATCCCGATGTGGCCACCAGTCTGAACAATTTGGCGTTTCTGTATCAGTCGCAAGGCCGGTATGAGGCGGCCGAACCGCTGTACCAGGATGCCTTAGCGCTGAGGAAACGGTTGCTGGGCGAGGAGCATCCCGATGTGGCCACCAGTCTGAACAATTTGGCGGGACTTTATCGATCGCAAGGCCGGTATGAGGCGGCCGAACCGCTGTACCAGGACGCCTTAGCGCTGAGGAAACGGTTGCTGGGCGAGG